>VBEK01000026.1:0-9586 GCA_005889135.1 Chloroflexota bacterium | reverse complement strand
ACGGCAAGGCCACCGTGGAGGATCTCGCCCGCGCCGCCGGCATCTCGCGGGCGAGCTTCTACCGGCACTTCAAGTCGCGCGAAGCCCTGCTCGCGGCGCTCGCCATGGCCCCCGAGCCGGGGGCCCGTGACCGCATCCTCGCCGCCGCGGTCGAGATGGTCGGCGCCCAGGGCCTGCGGACGCTCAGCATGGACGAGCTGGCCGACAGGTCCGGCGTCTCCCGCGCCACGCTGTACCGCCTCTTCCCCGGCAAGGGCGCCCTGCTCGCGGCCCTGATCGATGCCTACTCCCCGCTCGAGCCCGTCAGCCGGCTGCTGGCGGAGCGCCAGGGCGAGCCTCCCGAGGTGCTGATGCCGGAGCTCGCCCGTGCGGCCTACCGCAGCTCGCATGGTCGCGCCGGCATGTTGCGAGCCCTCTTCTTCGAGGTGAGCGGCCTTGCCCCGGAGACGGAAGAGGTGGCCAGGCAGACGATCGCCAGGGTGGCGGGCTTGCTGGTGATGTACATCAGCGGCCAGATGTCGGCCGGTCGCCTCCGCTCCATGCATCCGCTGCTGGCTCTGCAGTCCTTCATCGGACCGGTCCTGTTTCACATCCTCACACGCCCCCTCGCGGAGCGTGTGCTGCACCTCGACGTCGAGGGCGAGAGGGCGGTGACGGAGCTCGCGGGGGCATGGCTCCGCGCCATGGCCACAGAGGAGGGAGCCAATGAGTGAATCGTTCGCGGTCGAGATCGACGGCGTGTCCAAGTCGTTTGGCGCCTTCAAAGCGCTGAACGGCGTCAGCGTGCGTGTGAGGCAGGGCGAGATCTACGGCCTGCTCGGCCCCAACGGCGCGGGCAAGACCACGCTCATCCGCCTGGTCTGCGGCCTGCTCGAGGCCCACGCCGGCGCGGTCACCGTGCTCGGCCAGCGCATGCCCAACGTCGGCGTCCTGCGCCACATCGGCTACATGACGCAGCAGGCCGCGCTCTACCCCGCCATCTCGGTGGAGGAGAACGTGCGCTTCTTCGCCGCGATCAACGGCGCCGAGGAGGGCGTCAAAGAAGCGCTCGAGCTGGTGCAGCTGTGGGAGCGCCGCGGCTCGGTGGTCGCGACTCTCAGCGGCGGCATGCGCCAGCGCTGCTCGCTCGCGTGCGCGCTGGTGCACAGGCCCGAGCTGCTCCTGCTCGACGAGCCTACCGTCGGCATCGATCCCCAGCTGCGGGTCCAGTTCTGGGAGTACTTCCGGCGGCTGGCCGCCGGCGGCACGACCCTGATCGTCTCCAGCCACGTCATGGACGAGGCGGACCGCTGCCAGCGCCTAGGCCTCATCCAGTACGGCCGCCTGCTGGCCGAGGGCACGCCGGCCGAGATCCGCGCCCAGGGAGGGTCGCAGAACCTCGAGGCGGCGTTTCTCGCCCTGGCCGGAAGGACGGAGTCATGAGCGCCCATCGCGTCCGCGCCATCACCCGCCGCCTTCTCCAGGGGTTCCGCCGCGACCGCCGCACCCTGGCCCTTCTGTTCGTCGCGCCGATCGTCATCCTCTCGCTGCTGGGCTATCTCATCCGCGGGTCCTCGACCGCTCCGGAGGTCGGTCTAGCCAACGAAGACTCCGGTCCGATCGGAGGGCTGGTCGCCGACTCCCTCCACCAGTCGAGCCACATCAAGACGACCGACATCAGCGCCGCCGACGGCGACGCGAAGCTGAAGGACGGCTCCATCGTCGCCTACATCGTCTTGCCCGCCGACTTCACGCAGCAGGTGGGGCAGGGCAACATCGCGCCGGAGGTCCACCTCGAAGGCTCGCAGCCGGGCGAGGACGCGCCCGTGCTGCAGGCCCTGCAGCAGTCGATGATCTCGATCGCCGGGCGGGGAAACATCCACTTCGCCCCGAAAGTCGACTACCTCTACGGCGGGCCGGAGTACGACACTCTCGACTATTTCGGCGCGGCGTTCGTCGGCCTGATCGTCTTCTTCCTCGTCTTCGTGATCACGATCGTGTCGTTCCTCAACGAGCGCTCGCAGGGCACCCTCGAGCGGCTGATGGCCAGCCCGCTGCGGCGGGGCGAGATCGTGCTCGGCTACATGCTCGGCTTCACGGTCATCGCCCTCGTCCAGGCGGTCGAGGTGCTGGTCTTCGCCCTCGCGGTACTGCGGATCCAGAACCACGGCAACGTATTCCTGATCTTCGGCATGGAGGCGTTGATGGTCATCGCCGCGGTCAATCTGGGCATCTTCCTCAGCATGTTCGCGCGCTCCGAGTTCCAGGCCGTGCAGTTCATCCCGCTGGTGATCGTTCCCCAGTTCCTGCTCTCCGGGATCCTTTTCCCCGTGTCCTCCGAGCCGCAGGCTCTTCAGTACGTGTCCAACGTCCTGCCCCTGACTTACGCCGTCAACGGGATGCGCGACATCATGGTCAAGGGCGCCGACCTGACCTGGCCGTCGCTGCAGCTCGACCTCGCGGTCGTCGCCGCGTTCGGGATCCTGCTGATCGCGGCCGGCACGGCGACTCTGCGTCGTAGGCTCGGGTAGAGATGTTGCTCGTGTGCTCGCACCGCTGCGGCGGCGCCCTGTTCCGCGCTCTGTTCGCCGAGGTCGAGCTGGACGCCTCGGGCGCCTACCAGGACCACCGCGTGACGCAGCCTGGCTACGTCTGTCTGAACTGCGGCGCGCCGGCGCTCGACCTGGGCGAGGTACCGGCTGCGCTCGAAGAGGAGGCGCGCGAGGAGGAAGCCGCCGCGGTCAAGGCCGACGTGCTCTGTCCCGTGTGCGAGACCATGGTCCAGCTCGACGCGAACATGGAGTGCCCGAACTGCGGCTCGCCGCTCGAGGTGGCCTAGCTCTTACGTAAGCGACGCCGTGCCCAGCAGCACGGCCTGCATCGCCAGCACGGCCGCCGCGTCCTTCTGTCGCACCGCCGAGCGGAGGGCGCGCACCGCGCGCGGGGTGTCGAGGTCATCCGCGAGAGCGCGATTGAACTCCGTCATGAGGGCCCGGCCCGCCGGCTTCTTAGGTCCCTTCGAGCGCGCGTCGTCGGCGAGGAGCTTGCGCATCCGCTCGATGAAGCGCGCAGCCCGCGCAAGGCCGGACCACTGGAAGTCCCAGTCCCGCCGGTAGCGGTGCGAGACCAGGTACAGCCTCACGGCCGCGGCCGGCGCCCGCTGCAGGGCCTGGCTGACCTTGACCAGGTTGCCCAGCGACTTGCTCATCTTGCGGCCGTTGTAGCGGACCATCCCGGTGTGCACCCACGCGCGCGCGAACGGCGCCTTGCCCGTCAGGGACTCCGACTGCGCGCGCTCGGACTCGTGGTGGCTGAAGATCAGGTCGCGGCCGCCGCCGTGGATGTCGATCTGCGGACCGAGGTAGCGCATCGCCATCGCCGAGCATTCGATGTGCCAGCCCGGCCGCCCGTTCCCGAACCTGGAAGGCCACGCCGGCTCGCCATCCCTGGAGCGGCGCCACAGCGGAAAGTCGAGCGCGTCCCGCTTGGCGCTCGGGCCGACAGCGCCCAGTAGCTCCTCCTCGCGCAGCTTGCGGATCATCGATCGCCGCGTGCGGTGCGAGAGACGGCCGTAGCCGCGGTACGAGCTGGCGTCGAAGTAGAGGTTGTCGGAGTGGTAGGCATGGCGCGACGACTTGAGCTTCGCGGCGGCGCCAAGGATGCGGGCGATCTCCTCGGAGACCTTCGGCATCTTGTCCGGCGGCCGCCAGCCGAGGACGGTCATGTCGCGAAGGTGCACCTTCGTCTCCCGGTCCGCCAGGTCGCGCCAGTCGACGCCGTCGCGGCGCGCACGCTCGAACAGCGGGTCGTCGACGTCGGTGATGTTCTGCACGTACTTCACGCGCTTCCCGCCCGCCTCGAGGAAGCGCACGAGCACGTCGAAGATGACGAACGTGAACGCGTGACCCATGTGCCCCGAGTCGTACGGCGTCACGCCACACACGTACATCGTCAGCGGCTTGCGCGCGCGCGGCGTGACCGCGACCTTCCGCCGGGTCAGCGTGTCGCGGACGCGGAGTTCGGCCGTGGCCCTGGCTCTAACGCGCTGCGACGGCGGCGTCGGCGCGCAGCGCCTCGACCTTGTCCGTCTTCTCCCACGGCACCCCCAGGTCGTCGCGACCGAAGTGCCCGTAAGCCGCCGTCGGCCTGTAGATCGGCCGCAGCAAGTCCATGTTGGCGATGATCGCGCCGGGCCGAAGGTCGAAGTGGCGTCGTATCAATCCCAGCAGCTCCTCCTCCGACTTGCTGCCGGTGCCGAAGGTCTCGACGGCGATCGACGTCGGGTGCGCGCGGCCGATCGCGTAGGAGACCTGCACCTCGCACCGCTCCGCCAACCCCGCGGCGACGAGGTTCTTGGCCACGTGGCGCGCGGCGTAGGCCGCCGAACGGTCGACCTTGCTCGGGTCCTTGCCGCTGAACGCTCCGCCGCCGTGGCGGGCGACGCCGCCGTAGGTGTCGACGATGATCTTGCGCCCGGTCAGCCCGGCGTCCGCCGCCGGCCCGCCGAGCATGAAGGACCCGCTCGGGTTGACCATGATCTTGCTGCTGGCGTCGACCACCTGGCCGTTGAGGACCGGGTCGATCACGAGTGCGCGCACGCCCTCCGCGATCTCCTTCTGCGTCGCGCTGGCCGCGTGGTGCGTGGAGACGACGATCGCCTCGATGCGCTTCGGCCTCCCGAGCTCGTACTCCACCGTGACCTGGGTCTTGCCGTCGGGGCGCAGGAAGGGCAGCTTGCCGTTCTTGCGTACCTCGGCCAGCTTCTTGGCCAGCCGGTTCGCGAGCGAGATCGTCAGGGGCATGAGCTCGGGCGTCTCGCGGCAGGCGAAGCCGATCATCATCCCCTGGTCGCCGGCGCCCTGCAGCTCGAAGGGATCGGACTCGCCGGCGCCGGCGCGCTGCTCCAGGGAGTGGTTGACGCCCGCCGCGATGTCGGGCGACTGCTCCTTCAGGTAGACCTGGATCAGCGCATGGTCGGCGTCGAAGCCGATCGACTCGTCGCTGTAGCCGATTCCGCGAATCGTGTCCCTGATGGTGCGCTGGATGTCGAGGTCGGCGTGGGTGGTGACCTCGCCAATGACGACGCAAAGGCCTTTCGTGATCGCGGTTTCGCACGCGACGCGCGCTCGCGCGTCCTGCTCGAGCATGCCGTCGAGCACGGCGTCCGAGACCTGGTCGCAGATCTTGTCCGGGTGGCCTTCGGTGACTGATTCGGAGGTGAGCAGAAAAGAGCGCGAGGAGCTAAAGGATGTGGTCACAACGACCGCCAATAATATCGAGATCGGCGCCGGCAAACTGCGGCCCGCCTCTCGTGATAGTCGCGACTATCCGAAGTGTTGGGGCCCGAAACCCTTGTTAGTCGCGACTATCGGAAGGTTTGGAGCTCGGAAACCCTTGTTAGTCGCGACTATCCAGAGTGTTGGGGCCCGGAAACCCTTGTTAGTCGCGACTATCCGGAGTGTTGGGGCCCGGAAACCCTTGTTAGTCGCGACTATCCGGAGTAGCTAGGCGCCGTTGGGGCTGTTGTTGTGGTGCCGGCTGTCCTCCGGCTCCTGCCCGAGCAGCTGCGCCTGGAGCGCGAAGATGTCGTCCAGCACTCGGTCGATCCTTCTCCCCTCGAGCCTGTGGTCGGCGATCACCCCGGCCCGCTCCAGGTTTCGCCGCAGGGCCGCCCCCAGCAACCCGTCGATCCGCCCCTGGCCGCGCACCTGCGCCTCCTCCAGGAGGAGCAGGCACCTGTCGAGCGCGACCTGCCTCGACCGGTGCGCCCGGGCGTTCATTCCGTCCCCAGCACCTCCACGCGGCCGGCCGCGGTGACGCGTGCGTGCACGGGGTTGAGGGCGGTCAGCCCGTAAGAGCCGATGGCCTTGCCTTCGGCGGTGAACCTCGCAGGGTGGCAGGAGCACAGCAGGTGTCCGTCGCCGCTCTTCCACGACAGCTCGCACGGCAGGTGCGAGCAGATCGACGAGACGGCCGAGACCGCGTCGCCTCTGCGGAAGACGAAAGCGCCGACGCCGCCGGCGGTGACGCGCCTTCCCTCTCCCTCGCTGAACTCGTCGATCCCGCCCACGTCGACCCAGCGGGCGCTCAGCGGCTCGATGGGCGCGACCGGCCTGGCAGCCGCGTTCGGCTCCAGCGCCCGGCTGAGGAAGCCGCCCCCCGCCGCCCCGGCCGCCAGGCCCAGGCCGGCGACGAGCGCCGCCCGACGGGTGATCCAGCCCGCGTCCGGGGCCGCTTCCAGCTCGCGGGCAAGACGCTTGCGAAACTCGGGCCGCATGCGCTGCGGGCCTTGCCGCGTCCCGGCAAGTCGCGCCGCCGTGGTGATGGCCTCCTTCTCTTCGGCGTCGCCACCGCGCATCTTCAGCCGCCGGCCGCGGAGCAGGTCGGCGACGATCTTCTCGACGCGGTTCTCCGGCTTGCCGTTCACTCGGGCACCCGCAGCTTGGCCGCCGCGCGCAGAGCGCGCAGCTGCATCACCTTGATCGCGCCGACGGTCGAGTGCATCTCCGCTGCAACTTCCTTGAGGGAATACCCGTGGAGGAAACGCAGCTCGAGCACGCGACGGTAGTTGTCGGAAAGTTGGGCCAGGAGCTTCTGCACCGTCTCGACACCCTCCTCCGACGGCGGCGAGGTCGGGACCGCGAGCGCGAGGTCCTCGCGCAGCTCCGCCTCGGACAGTCCAAGACGGGTGCTCCAGAAGCCGCCCAGCACCGAGCGGGCGGTGGCGAACAGGTAGCCGCGGATCGCGCTTGCGGGCGCCCCCTGGCGCAGGCGTGGGATCGCCTTGAGAGCGACCTGCTGGGTCAGGTCCTCGGCGTCTGCGCGGTTGCCGACACGCGCGTAGATGAATGCATAGACGAGCTCCAGCTCGTCAAGCGCGATGTCGGTGGCCCGCGCCGCGGTCGGGAGCTGGACGACCTCCGCTTGCCCGCCCCGCGCGGCCGCCGGCTCGTCCGGCGTCATGCGCGCCCCCCTAGAAGAGGTTGCCGCAGAGCAGGTAGTTGGCGTTCGACCCCTGCATATCCGGCCCTGCGTGCACGACCACGTACCAGTGGCCGCTTGGGGGAGGGTACTTCTCGGTGATCGTCGACCTGGTGTCGGCGCTGCCCTGTCCGTCGGCGATGACCGGGTTCAGCGCGAAGGCGATGCTTCCGCGCTCCTGGCAGCCGCCGATGTGGATGTGCGACACGTGCTGGGACGTGGCCTGCAGGCCTGTGATCTTGACCTCGATCGTCGTGCCGGTCGCGCCGGCGGTGACGAGGATCGTCCCCGCCGCCGTCACTCCCGGCTCCGGGTTCAGCTTGAACGACACCCCGGCAGGCGGGCTGGGCGAGTTCGCCGGGCTGGGTGCGGGCGATGACGTTGCGGCCGTGTCGCCGCCGCAGGCCGCCCCGGCGAGCACGATCGCCAGCGTTGCGACCCAGGCCCGGGCGGACGTCACTGCGGCTCGACACCGTGTTCCGGCACTACTGCAGCAGGTTACTGGAACACCCCGCGAAATCCGGTGATTTCGCGAGGGCCCCGTGGGAGCGGGCCCGGGTTGACCCGGGCCGGCGTTGTCTCGTGTCAGCTCTTACGCGTGCTTCGCAAGCGGGGCGGACGGCCGGCGGCGCCGCCACAGGAGGAGCCCGAGCCCGGCGACGATGAGGAGCGGTCCGACCGCGCCCAGCGCGGTGACGACGTAGTTGATCGTGGCGACGAAGTTGTGGGCCGCGTCGTTCAGCGCGGTGACGAAGCCCCAGCTGTCGCCCGGCGGCGCCTGCGCGGGCGCCCCCGCCTCGGTCAGCGTCACCGCGACCGAGCTGTAGGAGGTGTTGTCGTCCAGGTACTTGATCTGGCCCTTCAGCTGCTCGATCTGGCCCGTGATCTGGCCGATCTGGTTCTGCACCGCGATGATGTCGTTGATGTTCTTGGCCTGAGTCAGCAGCGCGAGCATCGCGTTGCGCTGCGCCTCGGCGTTGGCGAGCCGCGCCCGCAGGTCGACGTACTGGGCGCTCACGTCGGTGCCGCTGATGTGCTCGCTCTGCACCTTGCCGACCTTCGACAGCTCGTCGATGGCGGCGTCGAAGTGGGCCGCCGGGACCATGAAGTTGATGACGCCGGTCCGGATCGCAGGCTGGTCGTCCGCCGGGTTGACCTGCGCGTCCGTGCCGGCGATGTAGCCGCCCTGCGCCTGGACCAGCGTGCGGACGGCGGCCAGCTTGGAGTCGAACGTGCCCGAGCCGACGGTCATGCTGAGCTGGGCGTGACGGATGACAGGCGGGCCCTGCAGCGCGGGCACGGTGTCGCCGACCACGGTGCTGCCCCCGCCGGTCGTGCCGGGCTGGCTTTTGACCGGGGGGTTGGTATAGGCCGAGTCGCCGGCCGCCCGCTGCGCGTTCTCGGAGGTCGAGGCCGTCGAGCCCGCACCGCCGCCGCCGCAGGCGGCCGCCACCGCCACGAGGAACAGGACGATCAAGAACTTCTTCATCTGGGCAACGGCCTCCTGGGAGCGAATTTGACTGAACAAACGCCCAGGCGAGCGGGACGTAACATGGCGCGGCGATGCTGCAGGTCAGAGGCTTGGCGGTCGACGTCGTCGCGCGCCGCATGCTCGCGGATGCCAGCTTCACCGTCGCCGCCGGGGACAAGGTGGGCCTCGTCGGCCGCAACGGCGCGGGCAAGACGAGCCTGCTCCGTGTCCTGGCCGGCGAGGACGACCCCGCGGAGGGCGTGATCCTTCGGCGCGGCACGCTGGGCTACGTGCCGCAGAATCCGCGGCCGCGCGCCGAGGCGGAGGCCACCGCGCTCACGCACGTTCTCTCCGGCAAGGGCCTCGACCGCGCCGCGACGCGCCTTGCCGAGATGCACCTCAAGCTCGAGACAGACCACTCGACCGCGATGATCGAGAAGTACTCCGAGGCCGAGGAGCGCTACCGGCACGCGGGAGGCTACTCGGCCGAGTCGGAGGCGAGGCGGATCGCGACGGGGCTCGGCCTGCGCCTGGACCGCGTCGACCTTGCCCTGGGCGTGCTGTCGGGTGGCGAGAGGCGTCGGGTCGAGCTGGCGCGCGTGCTCTTCGCCGAGGCTGACCTGCTCCTCCTCGACGAGCCGACCAACCACCTCGACACCGACGCCAAGACCTGGCTGATGGAGTTCCTACGCGACTACCGCGGCGCCGTCATCGTCGTCAGCCACGACCTTGGGCTGCTCGACAGGTCGATCACGCGCGTGCTCCACCTCGACGCCGGCCGGCTCATCGAGTACCGCGGCACCTACTCGCAGTACCAGGCCGCGCGGCGGCTCGAGGAGAAGCGCATGACGTCGCTGGCGCACCGCCAGGAGGCCGAGATCCAGCGCCTGAGCCTCCTCGCCGAGGTGATGCGGCGCCAGACGCAGAAGCGCGCCAAGCAGGCGAGGTCGATCTTCACCCGCGTCGAGCGGATGAAGGCGGCGCGCGTCGTGGCGCCGCGCCGCGAGCGCAAGGTGAAGATCAGCTTTCCCGAGCCGCCGCGCAGCGGCCGCGTCGTCCTTCATGGCTCGGGCCTCGCCAAGGGATACGGCGGCCCGCTCGTCTTTCGCGACGTGACGTTCGGAGTCGAGCGCCAGGACCGCCTCCTGGTCATGG
>VBEK01000025.1 GCA_005889135.1 Chloroflexota bacterium | reverse complement strand
GATCGTCGTCGGGGCTGGGTCGATGGCCGCCGGACTGGCCTCGGGGCTCACCGGCTTCTGGATGCTCGTCGCGCGCCGCGCCTGAGTCGCGCGGAGGTGCCTCTCAGCCTCGGCGGATAGACTTGGTTCGTCGCCCCCCACTTGAATCAAGGAGTCAGGAACATGCCGATGTTCATGGATGTGCACGAGAACCTTCCTGACGGCACGACCGCCAAGGATGTCGCGCAAGCGCACCAGGCGGACATGGCCAAGCAACGCGAGTACGGCGTCAACTACATGAGGTACTGGGTCGACGAGAAGGAGCAGAAGGTGTTCTGCCTGGTCGAAGCGCCCGACGCCGAGACCGCGGCTCGCGTCCACCGCGAAGCTCACGGCCTTGTCGCGGACCGCATCTTCGAGGTGGTCGAGGGCGCCTGAGGCTAGTCCGCCGGACGACGTGGCGGATCACGTGTGCGGGAGACTACTCGTGTGCCGCTTACCCGTGACCAGGTCCGCCACGTCGCGACGCTGGCCCGCCTGGGCCTCGAGCCCGGGGACGAGGAGTTCTACGCCGACCAGCTGAGCGGCATCCTGGGCCACATCGACCGCCTGCAGCGGCTCGACACCGAGGACATACCGCCGACCGCGCAGGTCGTCGAGGTTGCAAGCCGCCTGCGCGACGACGAGCCGCGCCCGTGCCTGACCCAGGCTGAGGCACTGGCGAACGCGCCGGCGGCCGTCGACGGATTCTTCCGCGTGCCGGCGATCCAGGAAGAGGCGTGACCTCAGGCGACCTGACCGAGCTGACGATCAAGGAGGCCACCCACCTCCTGCGCCTGGGCTCGATCTCCGCCTCCGACCTCGTCACCGCCCACGTCGAGCGCATCGAGCAGCTGGACGCTCGTGTCAAGGCTTACCTGCGCATGACGCAGGAGGTGTGGGAGCGCCAGGCGGAGGAGGCGGACAGGAAGCTCCGCGACGGCGACGCACCGCCGCTGGCGGGCATTCCGATCGCGATCAAGGATGTGCTGTGCGTGAAGGGCGTCGAGACCACCGCGGGCTCGCAGATCCTGCGCGGCTTCAAACCGCCGTACACCGCGACGGCGGTCCAGCGTCTTTTCGACGCCGGCGCGGTGATGCTCGGCGTCACCAACTGCGACGAGTTCGCCATGGGCAGCTCGACCGAGAACTCGAGCTACTTCCCGACCCGCAACCCGCATGACCTCTTGCGCGTGCCGGGCGGCAGCTCCGGCGGCAGCGCCGCCGCGGTTGCGGCGGGCGAGGCGATGATCTCGCTGGGCACCGACACCGGCGGCTCGATCCGCCAGCCGGCGGCGCTGTGTGGCGTGGTCGGCATGAAGCCGACATACGGGCGAGTAAGCCGCTACGGCCTGATCGCATTCGCGTCGAGCCTGGACCAGATCGGGCCGTTCGCGCGCTCCGTCGACGACGCGGCGCTCGTGCTCTCGCTGATGAGCGGCCTCGACCCGCTCGACGCGACCTCCTCGCAGCGGCCCGGCATGGAGGTGCTCAACAACTACGGCGCCGGCGTGAAAGGCATGCGCCTGGGCGTGCCGCGCGAGTACTACGACGTCGAGGGCATCGAGCCGGGGGTGAAGGCGGCGATCGATGCAGCGCTCCTCATCCTGCGGCGAGAAGGCGCGGAGATCGTCGACGTCTCGCTCCCGCACACGGACTACGGGCTGGCGGCGTACTACATCATCGCGCCGGCCGAGTGCTCTTCCAACCTCGCGCGCTTCGACGGCGTGAAGTACGGACTGTCCGAAGAGGACTCTCCAAACGTCACCGAGCTCTATACGCAGACGCGACGCAAGGGCTTCGGCACCGAGGTGCGGCGGCGCGTGATGCTCGGCACGTACGCCCTCTCCAGCGGCTACTACGACGCCTACTACCTGAAGGCGCAGAAGGTGCGGACCCTGATCAAGCGCGACTTCGACGCAGCGTTCGAGAAGTGCGACGCGATCGTCAGCGCCACCTCGCCGACGGTGGCATTCCCCATCGGCACCAAGACGCAGGACCCGCTGTCGATGTACCTGTGCGACGTGCTGACGCTGGGCGGCAACCTCGCCGGGCTGCCCGGGATCAGCGTGCCGTGCGGGACTTCGGACGGGCTGCCGGTCGGGCTGCAGGTCCTGGGTCCGCAGTGGGGCGAGAACGTCTGCCTCCGCGTCGCCCGGGCTTATGAAGAAGCGAGCGAGATCCGAGCCGAAGTGGCGACTCCCTCTCCCCTTCAGGGGAGAGGGTCGGGGTGAGGGGCGTGGACTGGGAAGTTGTGATCGGCATGGAGGTCCACGTCCAGCCGCGCACGCGCAGCAAGATGTTCTGCGGCTGCGCCATCGCCGAGCTGAACGCGCCGCCCAACACGCACGTCTGCGAGGTGTGCCTCGGTCTTCCGGGCGTGCTCCCGGTGCCGAACCAGGCCGCTGTCGAGGCCTGCCTCAAGACGGCGCTCGCGCTGAACTGCGAGATCCCCCGGCACACCAAGTTCGACCGCAAGAACTACATGTACCCCGACCTGCCCAAGGGCTACCAGATCAGCCAGTACGACCTGCCCATGAGCATCAACGGCCGCCTCGAGCTCGGGGAGCGGAGGGTGCGCATCCGGCGCGTCCACCTCGAGGAGGACACGGGCAAGCTGGTCCACGCCGGCGACAAGCTGCACAGGGCGTGGGAGTCGTACGTCGACCTCAACCGCGCGGGGGTGCCGCTAATGGAGATCGTCAGCGAGCCCGACCTCCGCTCCGCCGACGAGGCACGCGACTACGCGGTCGAGCTGCAGACCCTGCTGCGCACCATCGGTGCGTCCACCGCGGATATGGAGAGGGGCCAGCTGCGCGCCGAGCCGAACATCTCCATCCGCCGCGCAGGCAGCGACGAGCTCGGGGTCAAGACCGAGCTCAAGAACATCAACTCCTTCCGCGCCTTGCACCGCGCCATCAATTTCGAGGTGGAGCGCCAGAAAGAGGTGCTCGAATCCGGTGGCGCCGTGGTGCAGGAGACGCGCGGCTGGTCGGAGGCCGAGCAGCGCACGTTCTCGCAGCGCAGCAAGGAGTTCGCCGAGGACTACCGCTACTTTCCTGAGCCGGACATCCCGCCGCTGGAGCTCGACCGGGCGTGGATCGAGGAGCTGCGCGCCGCGCTGCCCGAGCTGCCGTCGCTGCGGCGTTCCCGCCTCGCCGGCCAGCTGCCGGTCGGGCTGGCCAACGCGATCGGGGCGGACCGCGAGCTGGCGGACCTGTACGAGTCCGCGGTCGCGAAGGGTGCGCCGGCCCTCGCCACGGCCAACTGGATCGTCAACGAGGTGGCGCCGACCGGCAAGCTGACGTCGGGTGCGAACCTGGCGGAGCTGATTAGGCTCGTCGATGGGGGCGCGATCACGCGCGACCAGGCTCGCGAGGCCTACCTCGAGTCCGCCGACACCGGGCGCACACCGGCCGAGATCGTGACCGAGCACGGCTACACGCAGGTCAGCGACGAGTCCGAGCTGCGCGTGCTGGCCGAGGCCGTGATCGACGCGAACCCAAAGGCGACGGCCGACTTCCGCGCCGGCAAGAAGCAGGCGTTGCAGGCGCTGATGGCCGACCTGCGCAAGCGCGCGCCACACGCCAACCCGAAGGCCGCGAACGAAGTCCTGGCCAAGCTCCTGGGCTGAGGGCGTGCCGCTGCCCCCGGATCTCCACGTGCACACCGAGTGGTCTTACGACGGCCCGCGCGGCTCCATGGAGAGGAGCTGCGTGCGGGCGATCGAGCTGGGCCTGCCCGCGATCGCCTTCACGGACCACGCCGACTTCGTCCAGGTCCACGAAGGCCAGCACTGCGTCGACATCGCCGGCTACATCGACTGCGTCGAACGCTGCCGGTTGAAGTACACGGGCCTCCGCATCCTGAGCGGCGTCGAGCTCGGCGAGCCGCACTGGTTTCCCCAGGAGACACGGCAGATCCTCGCGGCCGCGCCTCTCGACAAGGTGCTTGGGTCCGTGCACTGCGTGAAGCTCGGTGGAGAGATCGTCGATGCAAGCCAGCTCAGAAACCGCAAGGACGCCGACATCGCCGCCGCCACGCGCGACTACTTCGCCGAGGTCTTGCTGATGCTCGAAAGCGAGCAGCCTTTCGAGGTTCTTGCTCACCTCGACTACCCCAAGCGCTACTGGCCTGCCGGCGCCGCGCCCTACAACGAAAGGGACTTCGAGGAGCCCATTCGCAACGTCCTCAAGGCGGCGGCTCGCACGGGACGCGTGCTGGAGGTGAACACCACGCGCGGCGCCGTGCTCTGCCCTGACCTCACGGTCGTGCGCTGGTGGCGCGAGGTCGGCGGCCAGGCGGTCCAGTACGGCAGCGACGCCCACAGCCCGGACAAGGTCGCCGAGGGCTTCAAGGTAGCGACCAAGATGGTCGAGGCCGCGGGGTTCAAGCCCGCGAAGGACCCCGTCTCCCTGTGGCGCCGCTGATCCTCCGGCCCACCTCCCCGGCCCACGGAGGGACGGCCGTGGCGCGGGACGAGGGCAAGGTCTGGCTCGTCAGCTACGCCCTGCCGGGCGAGGTCGTCGAGGCGGAGCCGCGCGGCCGCCAGGGAGGAGTGGCGGTGGCCGCGACGACGCGCGTCCTCGAGCCGTCTCCGCATCGCGTCGCAGCGCCGTGCCCGTACTTCGGCACGTGCGGAGGCTGCCAGCTCCAGCACGCGACGTACACGCACCAGCTCGACCTGAAGCGCCAGGTGGTCGCGGAGGCGTGGGCGCGTGCCGGTCTTCGCCTGCCGCCTGACGCTGCGGTCCTCGGCATGGAGGATCCGTGGCGCTACCGCATCCGCGGGGAGTTCGAGGCGGTCGCCGAGGCGCGCGGGTGGCGCTTCGGCTTCCACCGCATGCGCTCCCACGCGGTTCTGCCCGTCGACAGCTGCGCGATCCACGACGAGCGCATCGAGCGCGCCCTGCCGGCCTTCGCGCGGGCGGCGAACGAGCTGCGCCTGACGGGGCTGCAGAACCTGCTGCTGACCGTCGAGCCGGCCGGTCGCGGCCTGCTTTGGCGCCTCCGGGAAAACAGCAAAGGATGGCTGCATGACGAGTACGCGCATCGCGTGGCCGAGCTCCTGCCCGATGCGGCCCTTCTGGACGACGCGATGTCGCTCGACTTCTGGGACATGACGTTTCGGGTCCGCAGCGACACGTTCGTGCAGACGAACTACCGGCAGATGCTCGTGCTCTATCGCGCGGCGCTGGACATGCTCCAGCCGATGCCGGAGGAGAGAGTGCTCGACCTCTACGCCGGGATCGGCACCATCTCGGTCGCAGTCGCACGCGGCTGCCGCTCGGTCACCGCGGTCGAGGAGAACCCGCGCGCGGTCCAGCTTGGACGCCTGAACGCCCGCATCAACTCGGCCCGCGTCGAGTACCTGCCGGGCAAAGTCGAAGACGTGCTGCGAGGAGTCCGGCTCGGGCAGCACGACGCGGTGATCCTCGATCCGCCACGCGCCGGCTGCGAACCCGCCGCGATCGCCGAGCTCGTCCGGTTGGGGGCCGGGCGCGTCGTCTACGTCAGCTGCGAGCCCTCAACCCACGCCCGGGACATCGCCGCCCTGGTGCGCGGCGGTTACAGGGTCAGGCGCGCGGCGATCGTGGACATGTTTCCGCAGACCTACCACATCGAATCCGTGGCCCTGCTCGAACGAAGCTAGCCGGCTAGACCCGATCCAGCCTCCGCACGAACTTGACCACCGATATCCGAAGCCGACCCGGGCCCAAAGACCTGACCACCATGGTCAGGATCGGCCTCAGCAGCTGCATGTCGGGCCAAACGGAGCGTAGGCGGGGACGGTTACGCCCGATCTCAACTGGGGCAGATTAAACGATCGGGCGAGGTCTAGGTACCCCGGTGTACGAATTCGGCCAGCCGGTCGACGCCCTCCTTCAGGTCGGCGTCGGAGCTGGCAAGGCTGATCCGGACGGCGTCCCTGGCGACCTCCCCGAAGGCGCTCCCCGGCGCCACCGCGACTCCCCGCTCGCGCAGAAGCTTGAACGCGAAGTCGCGAGAGCCGAGGCCGGAAGGCGTGATGTCCGCCATGCAGTAGAAAGCGCCTTTGGGCTCGGTGATGAAGAGCTCCGCGTCGCGCAGGATGTGGACGACAGCGTCGCGCCTGCGGCGGTAGGCGGCGTTCATCTCCGTGACGCAATCCTGCGGGCCGTCGAGGGCCGCCTCTCCAGCGACCTGGGTGATCGTGGAGACGCAGGAGGAGTTGGACTCGAGGACCTTGGTCACCGTGTCCAGGAGCGCCGTCGAGCCCGCGACGTAGCCCATGCGCCACCCGGTCATCGCGTAGGTCTTGGAGAAAGTGAAGATGGAGGCGATGCGCGGGTCTTCCGGAGCGAGCGAGGCCGGGCTCGTCCACGAGCCGTCGAGCAGGATCTGGTCGTAGCACTCGTCGCTTACCAGCCAGAGGTTGTGGCGCTGCGCGATCTCGATCAGCCGCTCGACCGTGGCTTGCGGGTACACCGCCCCGGTCGGGTTGTTGGGGCTGTTGATCAGGAGGAGCCTGGTGCGCGGTGTGATCAGCCGCTCCAGGGCGTCGAGGTCGGGCTCGAAGTCGTCGGTGGCCGGGCAGGGGTAGAAGACGCCGCGGGTGCCCGTCCAGGCCAGCATGATCCGCGTGTTCGGCCAGCCCGGGTCGGGCAGCAGGACCTCGTCGCCCGGCTCGAGGACGGCGGCGAACACGGCCGCGATCGCGCCGACACCACCCGGCGCGGTGGCGATGCGGTCGGGCGTGACCCGGATGCCGTTGACGCGCTCCAGCTTGGCCGCGAGCTTCTCCCGCAGCGAGAGCAGGCCCTGGGTGTGCGTATAGAAGGTCTTGTTCTCGTCGATCGCGCGCTTGCCGGCGTCCTTGATGTGCTGCGGGGTAGGGAAGTTCGGCTGGCCGACCTGGAGATGGATCGCCCCCGGAGTCCGCAGCGCCTCGTTGCCGATCTCGCGGATGCCCGAATGCGCGGTCTCGGCCGGGAGATGGGCAAGTGACGGGATCGCGATACGCGGCATCGCTCGATAGCCTATCGGGACGCATGCGCGACCGGTTGTCGGCGCATGACGATGATCTCCGAACCCCGCATCCGCACGAAGAAGTTCACCACCGGCAGCATGCGTGCGAAGTACGGTGGCCAGTCACGCCGAGCCAGGGCCTCGAAGCCGAACCGCTCGTAGTAGCCCCGCAGCTCGCGTCGGCAGGTCAGGTGGAGGACGCCGCCGCCGTGACGCTCGAGGAGCGCGGACACGATCGCCCCGCCGATACCGGCGCCCTGCCGCTCGGGCACGACGACCATGGACGCGAGCTCCCGGCTTCCGTCGCCATGGGACTTGACCTGGCCGATCCCCACGATCGCCCCGTCTTCCTCGGCGACCAGGAACTTCGGCCAGGCGAGGTTCATGGGATTGATGCCCGCGCTGCGGACCAAGGCGCGGATGGTGCGCTGGTCCGTGCTGACGGCCGGCCGGATGGTGGGAGCCACGCCTGAGCAAAGTAAACTAGCCGGCGGGGTACCGCCAACCCGAGCCAGAACGATGCCGCACGCCCCGAACACCTTCGTCCACCTCCACAACCACACCGAGTACTCGCTGCTCGACGGCGCCAGCCGCATCGGCGCGATGGTCCAGCGTGCGGCGGAGCTCGAGATGCCCGCGATCGGCCTCACCGACCACGGTGTCATGTACGGCGCCATCCACTTCTACAAGGCTTGCAAGGAGCACGACGTCAAGCCGATCGTCGGCTGCGAGGTCTACGTCGCGCCGCGCTCCCGGCTGCTGCGCGAAGGCCGCGTCGACCGCGACCCCAACCACCTGACGCTCCTCGCCGCCGACCACACCGGCTACCTGAACCTGATGCGCCTGTGCTCCATCGGGCAGATGGAGGGCATGTACTACAAGCCCCGCATCGACAAGGAGGTCCTGGCCGCGAACTCCAAGGGCCTGATCGCGCTGTCGGGTTGCCTGCAGGGCGAGGCGGCGAGCCGGATCGTCGAGGGCGACGTCGACGGCGCGCGCGAGGCGGTCGCCGCGTACCGCGACATCTTCGGCAAGGACCGTTTCCTGCTCGAGGTCCAGCGCCACGGGATCGACAAGCAGAACGATGTCAACGCCGTGCTGGCGCGCTTCGGCAAGGAGCTCGGCCTGCGCCTGTGCGCGACCAACGACCTGCACTACGTCCACCGCCACGACTCGGAGGCCCACGACGTGCTGCTCTGTCTCCAGACGGGCGCGCGCTTCAACGACCCGAACCGCTGGCGTTTCTCGACCCAGGAGAACTACCTGAAGACGCCGGCGGAGATGATCGAGGCCTTCTTCGACCTGCCCGAGGCGCTGATCAGCACGCTCGAGGTCGCCGACCAGTGCGAGCTGAAGATCGACCTCGGCGCGACCTTGCTGCCGCCGTTTGACGTTCCCGACGGCCTCACGCCGGACCTGTACCTGCGGCAACTCGTCATGAAGGGCCTCGAGTGGCGGTTCGGCAAGCCGTCCGCCACGGCCACCGAGCGCGCGGAGCAGGAGCTGTCCGTGATCAAGGCCACGGGCTACGCGTCCTACTTCTTGATCGTGTGGGACTTCTACAACTTCGCCCGCCAGAACGGGATCGTGGTCGGGCCGGGGCGCGGCAGCGCCGCGGGATCGCTGGTCTCGTACTGCCTCGGGATCACGAACCTGGACCCGCTGGAGCACGGGCTGATCTTCGAGCGGTTCCTGAACATCGACCGCGTGTCGATGCCCGACATCGACTGCGACTTCTCGGTCGAGGGCCGCGAGAAGGTGATCCGCTACGTGTCCGAGAAGTACGGCGCTGACAGGGTGGCCCAGATCATCACCTTCACGACCATGGCCTCGAAGGCCGCGATCCGCGACGTCGGCCGCGTGCTCGAGGTGCCGCTGCGCGACACCGACCGGCTGGCCAAGCTCGTGCCGGTCTGGCAGGGCCGCTCGAAGACGCTCGAGGACACGATCAAAGAGTCGCAGGAGTTCCGCGAGGCCTATGAGTCGAGCGACGAGGCGAGGCGGCTCGTGGACGTGGCCAAGACGCTCGAGGGCGT
>VBEK01000079.1 GCA_005889135.1 Chloroflexota bacterium | reverse complement strand
CGCTGTTCGAGCGACTTGGAGGGATCGACGCGATCACCGCGGTTGTGGAACGGTTCAGGGACACGGTGGCAGAAGACGACCGCATCAACCTGAAATTCCTCAGGACCGACATGCCCCGGCTGCGAAAAATGCTCATCGACCAGATCTGCGAGGCGACCGGCGGACCATGCAAGTACAACGGTCGCGGCATGAAGGAAGCACATGCCGGGATGAGGGTCACCACGGGCGAGTTCGACGCGCTCGTCGATGATCTTGTCAAGACGCTGCACGGGTTCAAGGTGCCTGGCCACGAACAGAGTGAGCTGTTGGCGATCCTGGGCCCGCTTAAATCAGAGATCGTCGAGGTGGACTCCAAGGAGGTCGGGACGCCACTTCCGGACCTCTTCCAACCGGCACCGGCTTTGGCGAACTAGACGGCAAACGGCTCCGGAAAATTGCCCGGGGCGAACGCCCGGACGATGGCAGGAGCTCTCTACGCACAGTGGCCGTGCGCCATCAAATGCTCGCCCGGCAGCGGATAGGCTTGATTACCAGCGTCGGCCGTACGGGCTACCAACGCGGGCGTAGCACAATGGCAGTGCGCCAGCCTTCCAAGCTGGTTACGTGGGTTCGATTCCCATCGCCCGCTCCACACTTGCGGCATGCAGATTCCTCGGCCGCCCGCCATCGGCGATCGCCGCGTCATCGACGAGCTGCGCTCGGTGCTGTTCAGCGAGCCCATCCTCGGCGCGACCGGCGTGCGACCGAAGGGTTACATGAAGGGCGTCCTTCTCACCATCCTCTTGGGATGGCTCGGACCACTGGTCGCCCGCAGGGCGACCGAGCCGCTGACCGCGACCGTCCACTACCTCGCGGTGACCGCCGCTGACATCCGCCTCTTCTCCAAGCCGGCTTGGGCCGACGCCTTCGAGATCGGGCGCTGGAAGAAGGGCGGCTATCACGCGACCCTGCGTGGCGGCGCGATCGACCTCAACCTGCAGCGGCTCGGTCGCGTCACGTTGACCGGCGGCGCACGCGAGGTGCTCGACCTGGTCGTGCAGGGGGCAGCCGGACCGGTGGGTTAGGGCTGGCTCGTCGAGAGAAAGACGTTCTTCAGCTCGGTGTAGTGGTCGAGCGCGTTCGGTCCCAGCTCCCGGCCGATGCCGGACTGCTTGAAGCCGCCGAACGGCGTCGTCACGCGCACCGAGGTGTTGGAGTTGATGGAGATGGTGCCGGTCTCGAGCGCGCGGGCGACGCGCAGGGCGCGGCCGGCGTTATTGGTCCAGATCGACCCCGACAGCCCGTAGACGGTGTCGTTGGCGATCCGCACCGCGTCGGCCTCGTCCGCGAAAGGGATCACGGCCACGATGGGCCCGAAGATCTCTTCGCGCGCGGCGCGGTCGTGCGGGTCCACCGGCGACAGCACGGTGGGAGCGAACCAGAAACCGCGACCGGTAGGCGCGCTGCCGCGGATGGCGACACGCGCGCCGTCCTCTAGATACGCGGCGACGCGGGAGCGATGCTCGGCGGAGATCAGCGGCCCCATCTCGGTCTTCTCGTCGAGTGGGTCGCCGACGCGCAGCCCTTTCACCGCCTTCTCCAGGGCCTGCATGAAGCGGTCGACGGCTGTGGCCTCGACGAGGATCCGCGAGCGCGCGCAGCAGTCCTGACCCGCGTTGCCGAACACCGCCGGCGGCGCCGAGGCCGCGGCCTTCTCGAGGTCGGCGTCGGCGAACACGATGTTGGCCGACTTGCCGCCCAGCTCCAGGGTCACGCGCTTGATCGACTCGGCGGCCAGCGCGCCGATGCGCTTGCCCACGTCGGTCGAGCCCGTGAACGCGACCTTGGCCACGTCGGCGTGCCGGACCAGCCGCTCGCCGACGGTGCTGCCCGCGCCGACAACCACGTTGAGCACGCCCTCGGGGATGCCGGCCTGCAGGGCCAGGCGCTCGAGCTCTAGCGCGGTCAGCGGCGTGAGGCCCGCGGGCTTCAGGACGATGGTGTTGCCCGCGGCCAGCGCCGGCCCGACCTTCCACGATGTGATCGCGATCGGGAAGTTCCACGGCACGATCAGAGCCACCACTCCCAGCGGCTCCCGGAACGTCATGTCGACACCGCCGGCGACGGGGATGGTGTTGCCGAGCAGCCGCTCGGGCGCACCCGCGTAGTAGTTGAAGACGTCGACGACCATGCCGACCTCGCCGCGTGCGTCGGCGATGGGCTTGCCGACGTTGCGGGCCTCGAGCCTCGCGAGATCTTCGGAGTGGTCCGCCACCGCGGCGGCGAAGCGGCGCAGGAGCTTCGCCCGATCGCCCGGGGTCACGGCACGCCAGGCCGGGAACGCGGCTTTCGCCCGGCCGACCGCCCGGTCGGCATCTTCGACGTCGGCCTCCGCGACCTCCGCCAGCACCTCCTCCGTGGCCGGCTCGATGACCTTCACGCCGCAACGATAGCCGCCTTCAGCGGCAGCCCGGTGACGACCTCCGACTAAGCTCGGCGATGTGACGAAGACCGCGGTCTACGTCGAGGTCGGCGGCAAGCGCGCATTCGCCAGCGCCGCCGGCTGGCCGGGCTGGTGCCGGTCGGGCAAGACGGAGGAAGCAGCCCTCGAAACCCTCGCCGCGTACGCGCCCCGGTACAGCGAGGTCGCGAAGCTCGCCAGGCTCGAGCTCCCCAAAGACGCAACCAATTTCACCGTCGTCGAGCGGTTGAAGGGCAACGCCACGACCGACTTCGGCGCGCCGGGCGTACCGGCGAAGGCCGAGTCGAAACCGATGCCGCACAAGGAGACGGAGCTCGCGATCTCGTTGCTCGAGGCGTGCTGGTCCTACCTCGACCAGGTGAAGGCGAAGGTGCCGCAAGAGCTGCGCAAAGGCCCGCGGGGCGGCGGCCGGGACCGGGACAAGATGTACGCGCACGTGCTGGAGTCAGAGCTCGGATACGCCGGCGCGCTTCGCCTGCGGCTCAAAGAACACGACCGCGACGCGCTTCTCGCTGCGCTGCGCAAGCCGAATCCCGACGCCAGGTGGACCCCGGCCTACGCGATCCGGCGCATCGCGTGGCACGCCCTCGACCACGCGTGGGAGATGGAAGACCGGATACCGTAGTCGGTCGGTATGGAAGAGCAGAAGGGTGGCCTGCTGCTCGTGATGGCGCATCCGGACGACGAGACGTTCGGAGCAGGGGGCCTGGTTCTCCGGCACACGCGCGCGGGGATCCCGACGTACCTGATCTGCGCCACCTACGGCGAAGCGGGCTGGATGGGCAAGCCTCTGGACGCGAAGAAGGAGAACCTGCCCGAGATTCGCGCCAAGGAGCTCGAGGAGGCCTCCGCCGCGCTCGCGCTGAGCGGCGTCGAGCTCTGGGACTACCCCGACGGCCGCGTCGCGCAGTCCGAACGCAGGCAGATCACCGAGCGGATCTGGGAGCAGATCTCGAAGCTGAGGCCGCGGGCGGTCGTCGGCTGGGGCCCCGACGGCGGCTACGGCCACCCCGACCACATCGCGATGAGCGCGTTCACCGACGCTGCGGTGAGCGCGATGACGGAAGGAGACCGTCCGGCGCTCTATCACATCGCGGTCGATAAGCCGCTGGCGGAGTTCTACACCGAGGCCATGCGCCTCGCCCCCACCCGCAACGGGTTCCACGTGCGGACGCAGGAGCAGGTCGACGTCGTCATCGAGCTCGACCCCGACGAGGTGATGATGAAGCTGCGCGCGATCGACTGCCATCGCAGCCAGCTCGAGGACTGGCGGATCGCGCTCCGCGACCATCCCCGGCTGATGCAGCAGGGATACGGCCACGAGCCTTACATCGCCGTCGCGTCCCGCGCCGCCGGCCTGACCGAGAAAGGCCTTCTCGGGGAGTTCGTGTGAGCGCTTATTCCTCGACCGTGCGGGCGATGCTCGACTACCTCGAGCCCGTGCTGTCGCAGGTCAACGATCTGGCGCTCGAGCGCCGGGCGACGCAACCCGACGCCTGCGACTTCCGCTTCGGCAACCCGCAAGAGATGCCTCTGCCGCAGATCCAGCAGGCTCTGACGAAATGGGCGGCCCCCAAGAACAAGGACTGGTTCGCCTACAAATTCAGCGACCCGCAGGCGGTCAAGGTTGCGGTCGAATCTCTGCGCCGGCGGGTTGGCATCGATTTCGATGCCCGCGACATCGCGATGACGACCGGAGCCTTCGGTGCGCTTGCCTCGACCTTGCGGGCGATCCTCGATCCCGGCGACGAGGTCATCTATCTGTCGCCGCCGTGGTTCTTCTACGTGCCCATGATCCTGTCGTGCGGTGCCACGCCGGTGCGGGTCGACTTCAACCCGCCGCGCTTCGAGCTGCCGGTCGAAGCGATCGAGTCGCACCTCACTGCGCGGACGCGCGCGATCATCGTCAACACTCCCCACAACCCCAGCGGGCGAGTCCTGACGGCTGGCGAGCTGGAGCGTCTGGCAGGCGTTCTCGAACGCGCGCCACGCCCGGTCTACCTCGTGTCGGACGAGTCGTACTCCCGGATCCTGTTCGACGGCCGAGAGCACCTCTCGCCCGTACGCTTCCACGACCGATCGTTCCTCATCTACACCTACGGCAAGACCCTGCTGGCGCCAGGCCAACGGGTGGGCTACGTCGCGATGTCGCCGACCATGCCTGACCGCGAGGACCTGCGGAGCGCGCTGCTCGTGTCTCAGGCGGCACTGGGTTGGACGTTTCCCAACGCGCTCATGCAGTACGCGATGGGTGACCTCGAGCAGGCGAGCATCGACGTCATCGCGATGCAGCGCCGCCGTGACCGCATCGTCGAGGCGCTCACGGAGATGGGATACGAAGCCGTCAGGCCGGAAGGAACCTTTTACGTGATGGTGCGCTCGCCGCTCGACGACGATGTGGCGTTCATGCACCGGCTCGCCGGCGAGGGAGTGTTCGTGCTCCCGGGCAGAATGTTCGAAATCCCAGGATGGTTCCGCATCTCGCTGACCGCGAACGACGTCATGGTCGATCGCTCGCTCGCGGGATTTGAAAGGGCGATCGCGAGCATCCGCACAGGCAATCGAAGATAGCCTGCCGAGGTCTTTGCACACTCGTCCTCAAATCGCAGCCGCGAGCGGCTAACCTTTAGCGCCTGATTCCGGCGCCCGCCGGATCGCACTCCAATTCCAAGTCGGGGGTAACGCATGGACGTACAGGAGGCGGTGGCAGAAGGCCAGGCTTCTGTCGACAACGGTGAAGTCAAGCGCGACGGCCGCAAGCAGTTCTCGATGGGGCCCGGCGACATCCTGGAAGGCAAGCTGATCTACGACGGGTCGGTCCACGCCGACGGCCACGTCGAGGGCGAGCTCCGAGTGACCGGGAACATCGACGTCGCGACCGGCGCCAGCGTCAAAGCGCTGCTCGAGGGCGCGAACGTCACGCTCAAGGGCCAGGTCGAGGGCATGGTCACCGCGCGTGACAAGCTGACCCTCGGCAAGAACGCGCGCCTGAGCGGCGACATCCAGGTCCGGCGCCTGCAGATCGACGACGGCGCGACGCTGAACGGCCACGTACGGATGGGTGACTTTGAGCACCAGGCGTCCGGGCAGTAGGCTCCCGACCCCCGTCCCGGCGGAAAACGGCGCCAACGGTCAGCCCAACTCGATAGTCCTCGGTCCCAACGACCGGCTGGTCGGTCAGCTTTACATCGAGGGCGACCTGCGCGTGACCGGGACTGTCGACGGGACGCTGGAGGCGACGGGGGACATCGAGATCGCCGGCGGCGGCAAGGTGAACGGCGACGTCACGGCATACAACCGCCTCACGGTCGGCAGCGACGCATCGCTGATCGCGGGTGATGTGCGCGTGGCGAGGCTCACGGTCCAGGACGGGGCGACGTTCAGCGGCAAGGTGTCGATGGGCAAGCACGTGCCGAGCTCCACGCCGAAAGCGCCTCAACCGGAACCGCAGCCACAGGTCGAACCCGTGGTCGAGCCCGTCGTGGCCGAGGCTGCGGTCGTGGCCGCGCGCGAACCGACGAAGAAAGGAAAGCGCCGCTAGTCCAAGAGGGAGGCCTAGGCTTTCTTCTTCGGCTTTTTCGCCGGCATCTGGCGCGTGACCTCGAGCGCGCGTCTGATCAAGAGCGTCGGCGGCTTGGCGCGCCAGTCGCCCGGTGGCACCATCACGTAGCCACCCATCTTGTGCCCGGCCACGGGCTCGAAGTCGTGCCCGCCCTGCTTCTTGACCTTCGCGATCTCGTCGTCCGGCAGGCGCACGAACAGGTCCTCGCCGAAGATCCCGCAGAACATGTTGCCGTTCACGAAGGCGGACATCTGGCCGAACATCGGCCGGGTCGTGATGCCCGGCCCGTCCGGCACGACCCGCGCGAACGCCGCCTTCGCATCCTCGCTGGGCTTCGGCATCTTCATGCCCCTAGGCGCCGCCATCACGACCGATTCTCTTCCTTTCGATCCGTCCCTTGGCGATCTCATAGGCCTCGCCGAGCAGCGGCTTGACGCGCTCGAACGTCGCCTCGCTCGGGTTCACGACAGAGATCCAGTGGCTCTTCCCGTACACGGGATGGGGCATCAACTGGTCCAGCGCGGCGAACTCGTGCTCACCCTTGTCCGGAAAGAGCGTCCGGAAAGTCTCTTTGCTCACGCCCACGTTGAGCCGAAACACGCCCGGCCGGTTCAGATTCGACAGCTTGTCAAAATCGCCGTAGTCCTGGGTGACGATCGTCGCGAACGGGAACCTGCCTGGCCCTTCGAGGTTCCGGTCCGGGTCGTAGATGAAGAACGTGTCGCCCCAGGCCATCTCTGGGGCGCCGTTTGCTTGCGAAGCCACCTGGACGTCGGTCCCCGCGAACGCGCCTACGTAATCTCTGATCGCGTCTTCGCTCACGCCGGCCATGACGGCTAAAGTTACCGGGCTGACATGAAGGAAAAGGCGCGCCAGGTTTTCAACATCGGCATCTACGTGGTCGTGGCCGCGACCGTTCTCCAGTTCTTCCTGGCGGGGCTGGGGATCTTCGTCGACCCCACGCTGCTGTACTGGCATACCACCGTCAACCCATTCCTGGTGGGCGTCCTCCCGATCGCCCTGGCCCTCATCGGCTGGTACGCGGGCGTTGCTCGCCGCACGATCTGGCTGACCGTGTCGATGTTCGGCCTGGTGGTCCTGCAGTCCCTGCTCCTGTTTCCGTTTCACATGGCGCTGCAGGGGCCGCTGCGGGTCATCTCCGCCCTGCACGCGCTCAACGCCGTGGTCATCTTCTGGGTCGCGCTGCATCTGCTCGACCGAGTGAGGGCGCCGGCGCGGGCATAAGGCGACCGAGGCTAGCCGCTCCCATGGCCGCGTCGACCGAAGAACGCCGCATCGTCACCGTCCTCTTCGCCGACATCGCCGGTTCGACCGCGCTGGCGGAGGAGCTCGACCCCGAGGAGATGCGGAGCCTGCTGGCGCGCTACTACGCGATCGCGCGCGAGTGCGTCGAGGAGCACGGCGGTACGGTGGAGAAGTTCATCGGGGACGCCGTGATGGCCGTGTTCGGGCTGCCCACCGCGCACGGCGACGACCCCGACCGCGCCATCGCCGCCGCCCTCACCCTGCGCGACCGCATTCGCGCCGACGCGCAGCTGCAGGGACGGCTGACGCTCCGGTTCGGCGTCAGCACTGGTGACGTCGTGGCCACGCGTGACGAGACCGCCCGCGATTTCCTGGTCACCGGCGACACGACCAACGTCGCCGCGCGGCTGCAGCAGGCGGCGGAGCCGTGGGGCATCCTGGTCAGCGACCGCACCGTGCGCGCGGCCCGCAACTTCGAGTTCGGCGAGCAGATCGACGTGGTGGCCAGGGGCAGGTCAGCGCCGGTCGCGGCGCACACCGTCCTCGGCCCGCGCAAGGCGAAGGCCCGACCGCGAGTCCGCCTGCCGCTGGTCGGCCGCGAGACCGACCTGGCGCAGATCCAGCTCGTGGCGCGCCGCACCGTCAACGAGAAGCGGCCGTCGATCGTCAGCGTCATCGCACCCGCCGGCACAGGCAAGACGCGCCTGGTCGAGGAGTTCCTCGGCTGGCTGCCGCACCTTGCGCCCGACGCCCTGGTCGCCACCGCGCAGTGCCTTCCGTACGGACAGCAGCTGACCTACTGGCCGATGCGGCAGGTGATCCTGACCCTGACCGGCCTCAACGAAGACGCTTCGCCGGCCCAGATTCGCGACGCCATCACCACGTGGCTGCGCGACGCGGGCCTCGAGGACGCCGAGCGCGTGGCGCGCCTGCTCGCAGTCACCATCGGCGAGGCCGGCACGGAAGGCGTGGACCGGGACCTTCTGTTCGTGGCCTGGCGCACCGCGATGGAGGCGACGGCTCGGCGCCGGCCGCTGGTCATCGTCTTCGAGGACCTGCACTGGTCGAGTGACAGCCTCCTCGACCTGGTGGAGTTCGTCATGCAGCCACGGGGCGAGGCGGCGGTGCTGATGATCGCGCTTGCCCGTCCGGAGCTGCTCGACCGCCGTCCCAACTGGGGCGGTGGGCGCCTCAATCACCTGGCGATCGCGCTCGAGCCGCTCCCCAACGAAGCCATCTCGGACCTGATCCGCCACCTCCTCGACACCGACGAGCCCGAGCTGGTGAAGCTCGTCTCGGAGCGCTCGGAAGGAAACCCCTTCTACGCCAGCGAGCTCGTGCGCTCCTACCTGGAGCATGGATCGCTGGCCA
>VBEK01000078.1 GCA_005889135.1 Chloroflexota bacterium | reverse complement strand
ACATCCTCATCCAGGAGGTCGCTTACAGCACTCTGCCGCGGTTCGAGCGGGCGCGCCTGCACGCGGCTGCGGCGCGGTGGGGCGAGTCGATCGCGGGCGAGCGCGAGGACGCTCTCGCCGAGATCCTCGCCTTTCACTACCGTGAGGCCGCGGTCCTCTACTCGGCGCTGGAGCCGGGGTCCGAGACCACGCAGCTTGTTCGCGAGCGGGCGGCCAGGTGGCTCTTGAAAGCGGCCGATATCGCCGTCGCTGCAGGCGCAACGCCGGAGGCTGTGCGCCACATACGCGCCTCGTTC
>VBEK01000077.1 GCA_005889135.1 Chloroflexota bacterium | reverse complement strand
GCGGATGTTGTCATCGAGGCGGTGATCGAGAATTTCGACGCCAAGAAGAGCGTCTTCGAAGACCTCGGCGAGCACGCGCCGAAAGACGCCATCCTCGCCAGCAACTCGAGCACGATCGCCATCAGCCGCCTCGCCGACTTCACCGGCCGGCCCGAGCTTTGCTGCAACCTGCACTTCTTTCATCCCGTCACCGTGATGCAACTATGCGAGGTCGTCCGCGGGCCCAAGACCTCGGACCACACCGTCGCGACCGCGATGGAGTTCGTGCGCTCCATCAACCGCACGCCGGTGCTGCTGCAGAAGGAGATCTGGGGCTTCATCGTCAACCGCGTCCTGTTCGCCGCCTCCGAGGAGGCCATGCGCCTGCTCGAGGGCGGCTACGCCAGCGCCGAGGACATCGACGTTGCGGTGCAGAAGGGCCTCAACTGGCCGATGGGCCCGTTCCACCTCCTCGACTTCAGCGGCCTCGACGTCTTTTATGGCGCCATGCAGGACCGGCACCAACTCGGCGAGGGCCCTGAGGCGCCCGAGGTGCTGCGCAAGCTGGTGGACGCGGGGCGGCTCGGCCGCAAGACCGGGAAGGGCTTTTTCGACTACGACTGATAGCGGGGGCACAATGGAGTTGCCCCCGTAGCCCAATGGCAGAGGCAGCCGGCTTAAACCCGGTCCAGCGCGGGTTCGACCCCCGCCGGGGGTACCTCGTTCAGTTGTTAAGACACAGCCTAGAATCGACGACGATGGACCCAATGGACCCGAGGTTCGAGGAAGACCCGGACGAGGAACCCGACGAGCCGGCACCAGCCCATCCCGATGGTGCGCGCGGCGCCGCCGCCGGGCTGATTCCCGCGGTTGGACTTCCAAGCCGGGAGTGGGAGTTTTCGACCCGGGTTCTGAGCGTGGCCCAGGTCGCTGACGGCACCACGCTGGTCAAGACGCTCCATGAGGCGGCGGCCGACGGATGGGAGCTTGCCAGTGTGGTCGACGGGGGGGACAAGCGCGTGATCCTGATGCGCAGACCAAAGCGCTCAGCCCGTGAGTCACGACGGGTGGGTTTCGCGCCTCCGAAGCCAAGCTGAGCAGCCCACCACCGCGCCGCCGGCGTCGCATCCTCGTCATCGAGGACGACGTGCCCGTGCGGATGCTCGTGGCCGAGGTCTGCCGCCTCCAGGGACACGACGTCGTCGAGGCGGGCACGGGCGCGCAGGCCATCGAGCTCGGTCGCAGCGCGCAGCCGGACCTGGTGCTTGTGGACTGGGTGCTCCCGGACATCAGCGGCACCGAGGTAATCCGCGAGCTGCGTCGTCAGGGTGTGGTCAGCCCGATGGTCATGCTCACGGGCCGCTCGACGAAGATGGACGAGGTCGTCGGCCTCGAGGTCGGCGCCGACGACTACATCACCAAGCCCTTCGACTCCCGCATCCTCGCCGCGCGCATCAACGCGCACCTTCGCCGCTCCTCCCTCGCGGAAACCGGCGGCGGCAGAGAGGGCGTCTTGAGCATCGGCGCGCTGCAGATCGACAACGCCGCTCGGCGGGTGAAGGTCGGCGAAGACGAGATCACGCTGACGATGACCGAGTTCAACCTCCTCGCGGTCCTGGCCGCTAACCCCGAGCGGGTGCTGACGCGCGCGCAGCTCCGCGACAAGGTGTGGGGTTACCCGCATGACCTCGACGATCACTCAGTCGACCCCCACGTGCAGCGGCTGCGGCGCAAGCTGTCCGAGCGCCCCAACACCGGCGTGAGTCTCGAGGCCGTGCCCGGGCTCGGGTACCGACTGTCAGTCAAGAGCGCTTGACCGAAGGGCCCTCACTTTTCGGCCCGGTCGCCTCCGACCTTGTCTCTGTCGAGGACGGACTGCAGGCGGACATCGACCGCGATCCGCCGGAGGTCGGCGCGCCGATGGCCGAGCTTTTCGCCGCTGGAGGCAAGCGCATACGGCCGGCGCTCGTCCTGCTCGCGGCGAAGTGCGGGCGCTACGACCTCGAGCGCCTGCGGCCGGCGGCCATGGCGGTCGAGCTGACCCACGCTGCCACGCTCGTCCACGACGACGTCATCGACCGCTCGACGACACGCCGCGGCCGGCCGACAGTCGCCGCGACGCTCGGCGACGAGCCCGCGATCGTGATCGGCGACTTCTACTTCGCAAGGGCCTACGAGCACGCTGCGCGCACCGGCGTGCCCGAGGTCGTGGACATCCTCGCCCGCGCGGTGATGGCGATCTGCGCGGGCGAGGTGCGCCAGCAAGCGATCCGCTACCGCTACAGCACCGACCAGGCCGAGTACATGCGCCGCATCGAGGCCAAGACCGCGACGCTGCTGGCCGCTTGCTGCGACATCGGCGCGCTGCTGGGTGGGGTTGCCGGCGATAAACGCGATGCGCTTCGCGCCTACGGCCGCGAGCTCGGCCTGGCGTTCCAGATCGCGGACGACGTTCTCGACTACACCGCGACCGAAGGCGAGGTCGGCAAGCCCATCGGCCACGACATCATCGAAGGTTTCGCGACGCTTCCTTTGATGCTCGCGTCGATCGCGCTCGAAGACCAGCGCAGGCTCACAGAGCGGGAGGCTCGTGATGTCGTGACGTCGGTTCGCGACAGCGACGGACCGCGGCTCGCGCTAGACGAGGCGAGAAAACATGCCCACGCTGCGCGCCAACAACTGCGCTTGCTGGAGATGAGTGATGCGTCCTCCACGCTCGCATCGCTTGCGGACTACGTGGTGACCCGAAAGCTCTAATCTGTCAGCCGTGTCCCGGGTGGGGATGGGCGTGGTGGTGGCGTGAGCAGGGTCAGGCTGGTCGGAGTCGGCCCAGGACACCCAGGGCTCGCCACCGTGCAGGCGGTGGAGGCAGTGAAGGAAGCCGATGTGATTCGCAACTACGACGGTTGCGGCTCCGGTTTGCTGCACCTCGCGCCCGCGAACGCTGACGTCGCACCGCTCGAATCGGTAGACGAGATCATCAAGCTCGCCCGCAACGGTCGCAAGGTCACTGTCCTCTTTCCCGGCAATCCCTACGCGTTCTCCAACGGAAGCGAGATGGCCGAACGGCTGCAGCGCGCGGGGGTGGACTTCGAGGCCGTGCCCGGCCTCATCGTCGAGCTGGCCGCGCCGGTGATGAGCGGCATCCCGCTGACCATCGAAGGCATGTCCGCGTCTATTGGTTTCGGTCTCGTGACCGGCGGCGACACGGTCGTGCTTCGCCTCGCGTCCGGTTGGTGGGAGTCGGGGATCACGGCGTTGATGCAGAACGGCCGCTCCGCGGAGACGCCGGCGGCCCTGATCCTCAACCCGGGCCTGGCGGGCCAGCACCGCGTGACCGCGCCGCTGGGCGAGCTGGCGCGCAAGGCCGCGACGTATGGCCTCCGCGGCGACGCGCTGCTCGTGCTCGGCCCCGGCGTGACCATGGCCGAGCGCCTGGATACGCTTTCCCGCCGGCCGCTGCACGGCCGCCGCGTCCTGATCACGCGGGCGCGTCACCAGGTCGACTCTTTTCGGCGCGAGCTCGTGGACCTGGGCGCGTCGGTCGTGGAGATCCCTACGATCGAGATCCGCCGCCTGCCGACGGACGACCGTGTCAAGAACGCGATCAAGAACCTGACCGGGACGGCGCTGGTCATCTTCGCGTCGGCGAACGCGGTCGACATCTTCTTCCAGATGCTCCTGACGACCGGCTCCGACGCGCGAGCCCTGCACAACTCCAAGCTGTGCGCCATCGGACAGGAAACCGCCGACGCGCTCACCGGCCACGGCCTGCGGCCGGAGCTCGTCACCTCCGAGTACACGGCCGAAGGCCTGGCCAACGCGCTCGAGGGCTGGGAGCTCAACGGCCTGCGCGTGCTCGTGCCGCGTGCGGAGATCGCGAGGGACGCCCTACCATCGCTGCTTGCGAATCGAGGTGCAGAGGTCGACATCCTGCCCGTCTACCGCGCCGTGTGCCCTCCCGAGGCGGGGCCCGCTCTCCTGCGCCTGTTCGACGCTGAGGGCGTGGACGTGATCACGTTCACGAGCTCCTCCACCGTCAACAACTTCGTGCGCGCGTTTCCGGAGGACCGCCTGCCCGCGATCCTGGGCGACGCCGAGATCGCCTGCATGGGGCCGGTGACCGCCGACAGCGCGCGCAAGCTCGGCCTTGGGGTCTCGATCGTCGCGCGCGAGTACACGATTCACGGCCTGGTGCAGGCGATCACCGAGGCGGCCGCCCGGAAGTGAGCCAGCCGAGACCCTCGCGCCGGCCCCAGCCGGCCGAGCCCGACGAGCTGGCTGCGCCCGGCCAGTGGGGACGCCAGGCGTGGCTGGCGCTGCTGGTCATGGGCGTGCTCATCGCCGCGGTGATCGGTTCCGGCGTGCTGATCCAGAAGGCGCTGGAGCCGGCAGTGCCCCGAGAGCTCGCGCACTGCGTCACCTCGACCCAGATCGCGCCGCACCAGTACCTCGGCCCGCAGCCGATGTGCATCACGGGGAACCAGAAGCTGCAGGCGACGGTAAGCACCACGCAGGGGGACTTCGTCATCGACCTCGCGCCCGAGGTCGCGCCGGTCACGGTCAACAACTTCGTCGTCCTGGCGACCCACGGCTACTACAACGGCCTCAACTTCTGGAGGTCGGAGGATTGGGTCGTCCAGGGCGGTGACCCCCGGGGCGACGGGCGCGGAGGGCCGGGCTACAACCTCCCCGACGAGACGACCGCCACGCCCTGGGGCCTCGGCGCGGTCGGCATGGCGAGGGTGCCGGGCGGAGCGGTCAACGGAAGCCAGTTCTTCGTCCAGAAGGCGGGATGGCCCGGCTCCGGACCGACCATGGTCTACAACCGCTTCGGCACGGTCATCTCGGGCATGGACAAGGTGCAGCTGCTGTCCTCGAACGACACCATCACCTCGATCACGATCAAGGTGTCCTGACCCCGGGGCCTATAATCGGCCTGAAATGCCCTTTCACCCACTCTGGCTCGTCGTCATCCTTGTCATCGTGCTGATCATCTTCGGCCCGGGTCGCCTGCCCGAGCTCGGAAACGCGGTCGGCAAGGCGATGCGGGAGTTTCGTAAGGCGACCAGCGAGATCACCAACGAGGTGACCAACGCCGCCAAGGCCGAGCCGAGCGACACGACCGCCAAGGGCTCGTCGTCCGAGGCTAAGACCTCCAGCTAAGCGCCTGTGGCGCTTCTAGACAGGGTCCTCCAGCGCGGCCCGTCGACCCGCGCCCCGGTCGAGGAGCCGCGCATGTCGGTCATCGAGCACCTCGAGGCGCTGCGTCGCGCCCTCCTCATCGCCATCATCGCGTGGGGCGTGGCCACGATCGCGGCGGTCTTTATCGCCCACTACGTGATCACGTTCCTCGTCGACCGCGCCGGCATCGGCCACGCGATCTACCTGCAGCCAGGTGGCGGCGTGCTCCTGCAGCTCAAGGTGGCGATGTACATCGGCGTCGTGCTCGCCTCGCCGGTGATCATCCAGCAGGCGTGGTGGTTCGTCAGTCCTGGCTTGCACGCGCACGAGCGCCGGTACGTGCTTCCGCTCGTCATCTGCACTGTCCTCTTCTTCGGGCTCGGCGTCGCGACGGCGATGTTCGCGCTGCCCCTGTACATCCACATCCTCAACTCTCTGACGCCCGCGGAGGTGACGTACCTGCCCGACATCTCCGAGCTGGTCGGCTTCGTCCTCATCATGGTGCTGGGTTTCGGCCTGGTCTTCGAGCTGCCAGTCGTGCTCTTCGTGCTCGGCATGCTCGGCATCGTCAACTCGAAGTGGCTGTACAGGCGCCGGCCCTACTGGTTCCTCGGCCTGGGCATCCTGGCTAACTTCCTGACCCCGGGTGTGGACCCGCTGACGCCTATGATCGTGTTCGTCCCGCTCTATCTCTTCTTCGAGGGCACGGCGCTATTACTGAAACTTCTCGGACGGTGACGGGCACGGCCGCGCGCCGCGATGGGCGCGCGCCGGACCAGCTGCGGCCGGTGAAGATCGAGCTCGGCGTGAACGTGCACGCCGAGGGTTCCTGTCTCATCGAGATGGGACGCACGCGTGTGTGGATCACGGCCAGCGTCGAGGACCGCGTGCCAATGCATCGTCGCGGGACCGGGCAGGGTTGGATCACCGCCGAGTACTCGATGCTGCCGCGCGCCACGCACGACCGCGGGCCGCGAGAGGCCATCCAGGGCCGCGTCGGCGGCCGGACGCACGAGATCCAGAGGCTGATCGGTCGCTCCCTGCGCGCGGCGGTGGACATGAGCAAGATCGGCGAGCGCACGATCACGCTCGACTGCGACGTGCTCCAGGCCGACGGGGGCACGCGGACGGCCTCCATCACCGGCGCGTTCGCGGCGCTCTACATGGCGATCAAGAGAATGAAGGACGCCCGCATGATCAGCGAGATCCCCGTCCGCCAGCACCTCGCGGCGGTGAGCTGCGGCGTGGTCGACGCAACCCCGGTGCTCGACCTGGACTACACCGAAGACTTCCAGGCCGCGACCGACCTCAACTGCGTGATGACCGAGGACGGGCGCCTGGTGGAGCTGCAGGCGACGGCCGAGGGCGCGCCCTACACCCGGGCCGAGCTGGACGCGATGCTCGCCCTGGCGTTCAAGGGTGTGAAGGAGCTGATCGTCAGCCAGAAGCGGGCGCTCGCGACGCTCTGACAATGATTGGCTGACCGGCCGCGACTGGTCATCGCGTCGGGCAACACCGGCAAGCTGCGCGAGTACCGCGAGCTGCTGGCGGGAACGGGCTTCGAGCTGGTCGCGTTCGACACCGACGTGGAGGAGGCGGGGGAGACCTACGTCGAGAACGCGAGCCTGAAGGCGGAGGCGGCGCTTTCGAAGTCCGGCCTGCCGTCGCTGGGCGACGACTCGGGGATCGAGGTGGAGGCGCTGGGTGGGTTTCCAGGCATCCGCTCCGCGCGGCTCGGTCCGACGCAGAAGGAGAGGACGGGCGAGCTGCTGCGGCGCCTGGCGGGCGTGCCTCGGCCGTGGAGGGCACGGTTCGTGTGCGTCATCGCCCTCGCCGCGCCTGATCAGCCGACCCGATCCTTCGAGGGCGAGTGCGTCGGCGAAGTTGTGCCGGAGTGGAGGGGGGAGGCCGGCTTCGGCTACGACCCGATCTTCCTGGTCCCGGGCACGGGGAAGACGTTTGGGGAGATGCCGCCGGAGGAGAAACGGCTGTACAGCCACCGCGCCGCGGCGGTGCGGGCGCTGCTAGAGTCGGGCGCGCTGCAGTCGCTGGTGGACGCCAAGCGCGGGCGGTAGCTTAGCTCGGAAAAGCGCCTGGTTTGGGACCAGGAGACCGCGAGTTCAAATCTCGCCCGCCCGACCAGTGCCGCTTCGCAGCGGACACCCCGACGCCCATCTCGCGATAGTCGCGACTAACGAGGGCTTCGGGCCTCCAACACCCTGGATAGTCGCGACTAACGAGCCTTAGGCTCTACTCCCATGGAGCTGGCCGGACGTGTCGCGATCATCACCGGTGGCGGCACCGGCATAGGCCGGGCGACGTCGATCCGTTTGGCGAAAGCCGGCGCCAAAGCGGTCGTCGTCAATTACTCGCGGTCCGCGAACGAGGCCGATTCGACGGTCGACGAGATCAAGGCGATCGGCGCCGAAGCTCTTTCTCATCGCGCCGACGTGGCGGACGAAGCGCAGGTGAAGGCCATGGTCGGCCAGGCGGTCGAGCGCTACGGAAGGCTCGACGTCCTGGTCAACAACGCCGGCACGACGCGCTTCATCCCACACCCTGACCTCGACGCACTGACAGACGACGTCTGGAACGAGATCCTCGGCGTGAACCTCAAGGGAACGTTCTTCTGCTGCCGGGCCGCGGCACCGGAGCTGAAGAAGGCAGGCGGGGCGATCGTCAACGTCGCGTCGATCGCCGCGCACCGGGCGTCCGGCTCGTCGATCGTGTACGCCGTCTCGAAAGCAGGAATCGTGCAGCTCACGCGCGCGCTCGCCCTGGCACTGGCGCCGGAGGTGCGAGTCAACTCCGTCTCGCCCGGCCTGGTCTCGAGCGGTTGGTTCAGCCGGAACTTCGGCGAGGAGGCGGCCGCGGCGCAAGAGGAGTCCTTCGCCAAAACCACCCCGCTGGGCAAGGTGGCCACGCCTGATGACGTCGCCCGCGCGATCGTGGCCCTCCTGGAAAACGATCTCGTCACCGGACAGGACCTGGTGATCGACGGCGGCAAGAACATCACCTATCAGGCAGTGGTTTGAGGGATGCGATGACTGCTGGTACGGCGACCTTCTCTGTCGAGGTGGGAAAGCACTTGCCTGGCGTCTCTTCAGCCCTCCGTCCAGCGCCTCTCGACGAACTTCGGCATTGGGGCGGCGAGGCGCTTGTGCGCGGCAAGCGCGTGCTGGACCTCGGTTGCGGCGATGGCCGGTTCGCGATCGGCGTCGCACCGTTCGCCACGGCGGTCGAGGGGTTGGATCCTGATCCCGACGCCATCGCCGCCGCGAAGCAGGCCGCTCGCAAGGCTGGACGTCGAAACCTGCACTTCGCCGTCGGCGCGGCTCAGCGCCTGCCCTATCCGGACGGGGCTTTCGACGTGGTCATCCTCTCGTGGACGCTTTGATGCATCGCACGCAAGGGCATGGTCGATGCCCTACGCGAGGTGCACAGGGTCCTCGTGCCCTGCGGAATCCTGATCGACGCACGCCCTGATTCGCGCGTCCATGCATACGTGGAGCGTAGGAGAGGGCGCGGATTCCAGCGCTTCGGCGTCGTGAGGACGAACAGCACCGAGCTCAAGAACGATCGTGCTTCCGATCGCGCAATCGCACGCCTGGTGGCCGAGGGGTTCTTCACGCGCCGGCGTCGCGGGCGGTTCTGGCACCGTGTCGGTTTCGACAGTCTCGCGGAGGTACGCCGGTATCTATGGGAGCACCTACGGTTTGTCCGGCGGGCGGAGTGGGTGGTCGACGCCGCGACTCGGCGGCGTCATGCCAATGACCAGTTCGTCGTCCGCCGGGCTGTGCGTCACGAGATCCTCGAAGCCAATCAAGAGCTGGGCTTGCGCCGGTTGAGCAAGCTGCGTCGGTAGTCGCGCCGCCTGAGGCGGGCGCGCTGATCCCTGACACGCGCGGTTCCGTGCCCGACGGGCTCGAGATCCGGGCGTCGAATGCTCACCCTGCGTTCGATGCGCCTGCGTTCGACACCGGACCGCCGTGTGCTCTTCATCCTTCTCTCAGCCGGCAATAATGCAGTTGCTCCTGATTACGGAACGTCTATGACAGCGCCATGGCCTGCCGATGGGCCGAGATCGTCGCCAGTAGGCAATCGAAGGTCGCCGAAAGCCAACTGACGGCGATCTCGCAAATGCGTACACGGGTGCCTCCGTACGCTTCCTTTCAGGTGCGCGGGATGGCGAACAAATGTGCCCTCGTGATCGTCGCGGGCCCGGCGGCGGCGCTGCTCGCCGCCTGCAGCCTGACGCTCTCGAGCGGCAAAGCGGACCTCCCGCCAACCCTTCACTTCCAGGACGAGCCCGGGGGGCCCGTCGCCTTCCAGTCCGGCCAGCCTGTACCTACCTTCGACCGTCAGCCTCGCCTCAGAGCCGAGCTGGACGGCCAGTGGCGCTTCGACCCCGAGCCTCTGGACAGCAACCTCAGTCTGAGAGACCGCAAGGCTTCGCTGAAGGGGATCACAGATGAGGTCGGTACCCGCGCCGGAGTGATCTACGACGATTCGTCTTGGTCGAAGATCCAGGTCCCCGGCACCTTCAACCCGCCACCCAACAGCAACACGACCGGCGGCTTCTACCGCGTTGAATTCCCGCTCCCGGCCGTGTGGAGCGGCAAGTTCGCGATGCTCAAGTTCGGCGCGGTGCGCTACGTGGCCGACGTCTGGCTGAACGGCCACTACCTCGGTTACCACGAGGGCGGGGACACGCCCTTCGCGCTCGACGCTACGGACGCTTTGATTCCCGGGGCGTACAACAACCTGGTCGTCCGCGTCGACAACCCGATCTGGGGCACGCGCGACGACATCGTCCCCTGGGGACTGGCCGACTGGTGGAACTACGGCGGCATCGTCGGCGACGTCTGGCTCGAGGCGTTACCGGCGATGAGCGCGGTGCGCGCCGACGTCACACCCCACCTCGACGGCGCGGACGTGTCGATCGTGCTCCAGCACCGTGGCACAGGCAGCGTCGCGGCGAAAGCCCGCGTGCGGCTGTGGCCCGCGCAGGTCACCGCGGCCAACCGGCTCAACCCCGAGGCCGGCAGCCTGGTCCCCGCGGACGCGGAACCTCTCCTCGATCGCACCATCGACGTCGGTCAGGTGAGGGATGAATCCGTCTTTCGCGTCGCGGCGCCGTTCTCGATCCGCTCCGCCGACCTGTGGAGCCCGAGCGTGCCGGCGCTCTACGCCCTGCAGGTCACCGTCATCGCCGACAACCAGCCCGCGGACGAGCTGTTCACGACCTTTGGGTTGAGGCAGATCCGCGTCGACTCGACAGCGCCCCGGCTCCTGCTCAACGGGGCGCCCATCGCATTCAACGGGGTCGCCCTGCATGAGGAG
>VBEK01000076.1 GCA_005889135.1 Chloroflexota bacterium | reverse complement strand
CAAGCGGGCGCTCGACGTCCACGCGGACCTGATCCGCGTCGACCATCACCCGCCGAACCAGATGTTTGCGCTCCTTGCCGACCGCGTCGGCCTTGCGATATGGGAGGAGATCCCCCTCTATCACTACTCCCCACAGACCTTCTCGATCGCCCTCGACCGGGGTGTGCCGCAGCAGATGCTGACCGAGATGGACCTCCGCGACTTCAATCGGCCCAGTGTGCTGTTCCACGGATTCGCAAACGAGTCGGCGGGTTCGGGTGACCGCGCCGGGGCGCTGAACACGCTTCACGCGCTCGACCGCCGCATCGACGGCACCCGTCTCACGGGCCAGGCCATGTACGGCACCGACCCTACAGACAGGACCAGCGACGGCCTGGATGTCGCGGGCTACACCGTCTACTACGGCGTGCTGTACGGCGGACGCCTGTCGGGACTGGACGTCCAGACCTTCCTCCAGCAGGCGCACCGGACGTACCCGAAAAAGCCGATCATGGTCCTCGAGTACGGCCACTGGGCGGACAACGCCTACGACGAGAACCAACAGCTCCGCGTGTTCAACACCTACTACCAGCAGATCTCGGCCGAGTTCGACACCGCGCCGGACGGCTTCGTCGGCGCCGGGGTGTGGTGGACGATGGACGACTACTGGACGCAGAAGCCCGGCCTGACGGCCGAGGCGTTCGGGCTCTACCGGCCGGATGGGACCCTGCGCAAGGCGGGCGTCGCGGCGGCCAAGGCGTTTGCAAGGACCGGATCCTCGACCGCCCCGCCGGCGGGGCGCTCCAGGGGCGTTGCGGTCGCGATCGTCCCCAGTGAGAGCCACGCGCGCCTGCTGCCCTACCTCGCCTACGGATTCGCACTGCCCGCGGCGGTGCTGGGGC
>VBEK01000075.1 GCA_005889135.1 Chloroflexota bacterium | reverse complement strand
CGACGATCCGCATCCACAGGCAGTGGCCGGGGTTCGAGGTCACGGCCCTGACCTGGTGCTTCGACCCGTCGAGCGCCTGCGCGAAGTACTTCTCGTCCGGCATCCAGAAGTCGTGGTTGAAGTGGCGTTTGAGCTCCGCCGCCTGGGCGCGCAGTTCCGGCCTGCGCCGCGACATTCCGACCAGCCCGCGGTGCAGGTACGCCTGGACCTCGCAGAGCGCGGCGGGTCGCGAGGCGTCGGTGCCGTCGCTGTTGGTGAGCGAGTCGTCGGAGTCCTTCCAGCCCTGGTTGTGCGCGCGCCCGCCGAGGTACTCGATGTAACCGTCGCCGTCCTGGTCGCCGTATCTCCTGCACCATGCCAGGGCCGCCTCGGCGGCGGGCCAAAGCTCGTCGGACAGCGCGTGGTCGCGAGTCCAGTCCTCGGCCTCGGTCAGCGCGCACAGGAACAGCGCGGTGGCGTCGACGGTGCCGAAGAGGATGTGGGGCCACAATCCCCGGTCCACGACCTCGCCGTCGCGCACCTCATGCAGGATCTTGCCCGGCTGCTCGTCGGTACCTTCGTCGACCTTCGTCCCCTGGTGGGCGGCCAGGTAGCGCAGCACGCCGCGCGCCAGGTCTGGGTTGACGTGGAGCAGGAGGATGGAGCTGATCAGCGTGTCCCGGCCGAAAGGCACCGCGAACCAGGGCATCCCGGCGGTCGGGAAGATGCCCGTCTCGTAGCGGTTGCAGAGCATGCGGACGTCCTCGATCGCCTGCGCCAGAAGCGCGTTGACCTCGGGGTTGTCGGTGTGCACGGACATGCAGTCCGCGGACCATTCCTCGTACACCCGCCTCGTCTCCGCCAGCCCGGACACGAAGTCGACGACGGGCTTGTCGGTGTCCGCGACGGCGTCGAGCCGGAGTGAGAACTCGTCGCCCGGGAGAAGGCGGAGCTGGTGCGTCAGGCCTTCGGGAAAGGTGATGACACGCGACGAGGCAGCGCCGCTGAAGCGGACGCCGTCGACCGTCTTGGTGGGCAGGACCGGCTCTGGGTGAGCGAGCTCGGGCACGGCGCCCCTGATGCCGAGCATGGCCGCGAAGTCGGCGCCGACCTCGACCTCGAGCACGGCATCGACGATGGTCGAGCCGGGATTGGCGACGGTGATCCGCTCGTGCAGGCCGGACTCGACGAAGCGCACTCGCTTCACGCGCACACCGTCGGCGTCGGCCTCGAAGGTCGCCGAAGCGTCGTCGGCCGTGAAGGACACCGGCCGGGGCTCGACGCCGTTGATCAGCACCCGGAGCAGCGACAGGATGCGCGTGTCGCCGTCCCACACTCCGTCGCCGAGGAACTGGCCGGGGTTGATCGAGCCGTCGCGCGCGGAGACCGCGAAGAAGCGGTCGCGCTTGAGCATCACGCGCTCGGAGATGAGCAGCCCAGCAGATACCTGCGTGCTGGGGGCCGAGATGCCGACCGGATCTTTCGAGCCCACGCGGCCGGATACGTGTGTTAGGGGCCCCGGCCCGCCGTCGTCGCGCACTACAGTGCGCTCCTAGCCGGGCCACCCCTGCCTTCGTCCCGGCGCGCGTGGATCTCGAAATCTCTCGGTCTGCCCTCGGCCCCCATCACGGCGGCCCGGGAGTATGTAGGACGAGAGCCTAGGTCGGGGTGCTCACCGCGGTTGTTTTTGCCGACGCTTCGAAGGCAGGCCGCGAACCCGGCGAGTACGAGGTCCATTCGCTGCGCGCCAGCAGCTCGGAGGCCATCGCCTCCAGGTCGCGCACGCGCTGGTTGGCGCGGATCGCCTCGCGGATCGAGAGTATGCCCACGGCGGGGTGCCGCTTCTCGATGACGTGCCGCAGCATGTTGAGGTGCGCGTTGTCGGGTACGCCCGGCTCGCGGATGCGCCTGACCGCCGCGCGCACCGTCGCCTGCGTGCCGTCGATCGCCTCGCCTTTGCCGAAGTCGAACTTATAGCTCGGGCTGCGGCCGGCGGCGCGCTTCTCGCCGCTGAGCTTGATCCACTTCGCATTGTCGGCGCCCTTGCCGACGTCGACCACAAGGCGCACAGGCCTTCCCTGGTAGTCGAAGCGCGCGTTCATCCGCGCGTAGCTCTCGCGCTGCCCGGTCAGGCCCTCGTGCCGGCCGATCAACAGCGGCGCGTCCTCGTCGAGCCGGATGCGGTCGATGGGAGTGAGCAGGGAGATGATCGCGAAGGCGTGGGGGATGAGGTCGGCGATGACGCCGATGTCCGCGGCGGCGCCCGTGAGCGGCTGCTCCTCGAGGATCTCGATCCGGATCTCCTCGACCGAGTCCAGGAAGTTGCGCAGGGTCCGCTCCTCGGTGAGGAGCATCGCCAGCAGCCGGACCTCGAGCTTGAAGTAGTAATGGTCGGCGGCGACGATCTCGACGCCGCCTGGCGCCGTGTCCAGGAACTTGCGGTACTCGTCCGGCGGCGCGCCGAGCGGCTTCTCGATCAGGACCACGTCGCTCAGGTCGTAGTAGCGCGCGAGCGTCGGCAGGTGCGTGGCCGCGGGCGTGGCGATGTAGGTGATCACGTAGGAGCTGGACTCCAGCTCGCGCTCGAGCTGGTCGTGCGCGGGCGAGCCGTGGCTGTCCCAGTAGAAGGAGTCGCCGTGCGTGCGCACCTCCTCCTCCTTCACACCCAGGCGATCGCGCGCGCCTGGCGAGTCCTGCTCGACGACGTGGGTGCGGAAGTTGAAGAACTGCTTGAGCGTCAGCAGGTGCTGGTACGCCTTCTGCCCCCACTGCCCGAAACCGATGAGGACGAAATCCTTCTGCAGGTGTCGCTCCTCCTCGGCGAGCGCATGCAGGCGCGCGTTCTTGATCGCCACCGCGGCCTGGACCGCGAGGGCCTGCGCCCGCTGCACCTCCTCGGGCTTGAAGCTGCGGATGCGGGTCCGCTCCGCGAGCACGGCCGCGCCGATCGCCTGGTCGTCGGCGATCAGCGGCAGCGCCATCAGCGACTTCACGCCAAACGTGCGGACGTACTCCGGGTCGACCTGCGCGCTGGTCGACGTGTCGTCGACCACCACCGCCCGCTCGCGGTCGAGGACGTCGAAGAGGAACGAGTGCTCAGACCGCTCGCCGTGTTGACGGCGCCAGAGGTCCTCGAGGTCTGACGCCGCGGCGCCGTACCAGCCTTCTCGGTCCTCCTCGAAAAGGGCGATCTGGCAGAGCGATGCGTCGACCAGCCGCGCCATGTTGTGAGCGACCAGCGTGAGCGTCTGGTCGAGGTCGATGGAGCTAGCGATCGCCTTGCTGACGTCGGCCACGAGCTCGAGCTGCTCGGCGTGGCGCTGCGCCTCCTCGTAGAGCCGCGCGGTCTCGACCGCGACCGCCAGCTGCCCGGCGGCGGCGCGCAGCGCCTCGACCTGGCCCCAGTCGGGCCGCCGCTGGTCGGAGCGGTGGTACCCCACCTCGAGGACACCCGTCGCCCGGCGCGCCTGGTCGCTGCCGAAGGGGACGAAGATGCGAATGAGGTCTTTGTGCCCGCCGCGCTCGAAGATCTCGCCGGCGAGCGTGAATGGGGCTTCGTCGCCGGCGTGGGCCTTCTCCCCGATCAGGCAGGCGAGCACCTTGCCCTTGACCATGCCGTTGCTGTCGACGACCGGCACCTCCGCCCAGGTGGAGGCCACGGGCACGCTTCCCGAGATCACGTCGGCGCGCTCGCCCGCGGGCATCGGACCCACGATCACCGGCTGCCAGGACCGCGCGACGTGGACCAACACGTCGTCCTCGGCGAGCAGGCGGTCTTCCTCCATCGCCCACCGGGGCACCTTCTTGCCGGGATGGGCGGATGACCCCGACTCGATGGTCGCGGCGGTAGCGGCGCCGGCGGCCATGCGCACGAGCGTCGCGCCGTCGTCGCGCTCGTCGAGCAGGTAGACCGTGGCGAAGTTGAAGTCGAACTCCGGCACCTGCGAGTCGGTGAGGTGTCCGACCACCGCGTCGATGACCTGGTGCCGCGAGGCGCCTGGCTTGAGCATGGCCGCGGTCATATCGCCCAGGGCGCTGAGCAGGCGGTTGGAGTTCTCGAGGTCGGCGATGAGCCGCTGCGAGGCGAGCGCGCCGCCGATGAGCTGCGCCCCCGCCCGCAGCATCTCGTCGGTCGATGGGGCGCGCCGCACGGTAGCCAGGGGGTCGCGGCTCATGAGGAGGAGGTAGCCGTGCGGCTCGTCCGGCTGGCCGAGGGCGTAGGTGGCGACGGGGTGGAGGTCGGCCTCCGCGGTGGCATCGCCGACGGTCTTGCTGAGCGCCGACTCCCACGCGACCATCGGGTCGCCGCGGTCCACCCGCGTCGGCGCGGCGACGCGAAGGTGCGCGGTCACGAGCTCGAGATGCGAGCGCTGGTGCCCGAACTGATAGATAGCCGCGCCGTCGAGGTTGCTCGCCATCAGGAGGTCGGCGAGGGCGATGGAGAGCAGACGGCGCAGCTCCTTGGCGTTGGTGCGGGCGTCGCCCACCGGCGCCGTCAGCAGCGTGGTCAGCCGGGAAAGGCCGTCGAGCGCCGAGCGCTCGGCGTTCTCCAGCGCGCCCTGGATGAGGCCGGCCGCCGTGGCGGCGCGGCGCTCGAGCTCGCGCAGGCGGCTGTCGTCCGGCGCCTTCTCCCTGTTCCGGTAGTTGAGGTAGATCAGGCCCAGCAGCCGGTCGCCGGACTGCAGCGGGAGGCCGAGCGTGGACTGGATCTGGTAGCGGCGGATGAACGTGGAGTCGATCTCCGCGGGGGCGTTACGGGCGACCAGGCGCTGGCGCGTGACGGTCAGCCAGACGGTCGACCCGTACTGGTGCACGGCCAGCTCGTCCGGCACCTTGCCCTGCTTCTCGTCCGATAGGTAGCGCGTGAGCTGCTCGCGCATGTCGGTGAGCGAGTCGAGCAGGCTCTCCTGCGGCTGGCCCGTGGCGAACGGCGCGTAGTAGGTGTGGGTCGACTCCTCGTAAAGGAAGATGGAGACGATCTCCGCGCCCGAGGCGTGTTGGAAGTCGGCGATGACGCCGCGGAGCACGGCGGCCAGACCCGAGTTGGCTTCGACCGGCGGGCGAATCAATGTGGTGGCGTAGCGATCATCACACGGATTGGGTCACGCCGCTGACCGCCCGGGCTCTGGCCACGGCGCCCAGCCACGACGCGCTGGGTCTCGGGTGGCGCGAGAACGTCGTCCGGTCAACGGCCACCAGGCCGAAGGTCGGCGCGTAGCCGAGGGTCCACTCGAAGTTGTCGAGCAGCGACCAGTAGAGGTAGGAGCGGACGTCGATCCCCTCGCCCATGCACGTGAGCACCTCGCGCATGGCCGCGTCGATGTAGGCGATCCGCTTGTCGTCGTTGGTGGTCGCGATGCCGTTCTCGGTGACGAGGATCGGCACCCCGGGGCAGCTCCTGTGCGCGCGGCGAATGGCGCCCCCGATGGCGCGGGGGTAGAACTCGTACCCCATCTGGGTCGTCTGGTCGGTCTCGGTCAGCTCGCGCATCGCGTCGCTCCAGTCGTGACCCGGGCTGCGCGGGCCCTCCGGTCCGTAGCGGAACCTGGTGTAGGTCTGGACGCCGATGAAGTCGTCCTCCCTGGCGAGCTCGAAGAACCAGTCGTTGACCCGCGACTCGAGCTCGAGGGACGACGTGCCGGGCGACGCGCCGTCTTCGTACTGGAGGTCGGGCAGGGCCAGCGTCACCCCGGCCGGGATGCCGGCCCGATCCCGGATCGCCGCGGCGCCGCGGCGGTGGGCTTCGAGAAGGTTGTCGACCGCGTGCTGCGCCCCTTCCCGGTCGTCGTTGTGGCCGGGAGGGTTGATCCCCAACAGCCAGCCGCTCGATCCGAGGCCCTGCGGTTCGTTGAGCGTGCACGCGTACGCGATGCGGTCGCCGAGAGCGGCCGCGGCGCGGTCGCAGTAGCGTTCGAAAAGGGCCGGGAAGTCGGCGGCGGCGAATCCTCCTTTCTCGTGCAGCCACAGCGGCACGGTGAAGTGGTGGAAGGTCACGACGGGGGCGACCCCGTGCTCGTGGCAGGCGTCGAGCATCCGCCGGTAGTGGGCCAGCTCGGCGCGCGAGAACTCGCCCTCCGCCGGCTCGATGCGCGCCCACTCGATGCCGAAGCGGAAGCAGTTGAGCCCCAGGCCCGCAAGCATGGCGATGTCCTCGCGGTAGCGGTGATAGAAGTCGCACGCGTCGCCGGACGGCTCCCGGCAGGGGGTCGCCTTGATGTGCTCCCACCACCACCAGTCGGTGTTGGTGTTGTTGCCCTCGGTCTGGTAGGCCGAGATCGAGGCGCCGAACAGGAAGCCGTCCGGGAATGTGAGGACCTGGCTCATCCGGGGCAGTTTAGTGGCGCCGCGAACCCCGAAGTTGACAAGGTTTCCGGCCCCAACTACTATCCAGACGTCAAACCAAGGCGAACGTTCGTCTTGGCGTGCCGATAACCGGGCCGATGGCCCTTTGGGGTGCCGCCCCGGCACATTTTGGGAGGAGCACGTATGGCCGAGGTCTTAGCAAGGCTGAGCTCACAGGCGAAAGCACTGGGTCTCGGCACGTTACTTCTGGTCGTCGCCTGTTCGACAGGCGGCGGTGGCACCTCCGGCGGGGGGGCGTCGACGACCGACGTCACGGTCTGGACCGCGTGGGGTGGTGACGAGCTGAAGGCGTTCCGGGATGTCCTCAAGCCGTTCCAGGACAGCACCGGGATCAAGGTCCACCTGACCACCAACCGTGACTCGACCAACCAGATCGCGAACGGCATCGCCGCCGGGACCGACCTGCCCGACGTCGCGCCGGGACCGACCGACCCCAACCTGGTCAAGAGCTGGATCTCGAAAGGCGCCCTGAAGCCGATGGAGACGATCCTCGGCGACAAGTTCAACGACTACATCTCCAACACCTACCCGGCGCTGACCACTCCGGCGGCCGGTCAGTCCGACAACCCGTACATCCTGGTCGTCGGCGGCAAGCACTACGCGCTGATGGTCAAGACCCAGGTCAAGGGATTGTTCTGGTACAACAAGAAAGTCTTCACCGGGACGGCGCCGAAGACGTTCGACGAGCTGCTGGGGCTCAACCCGTCGCAGTTCGGCGGCGCCAAGAGCCTGTTCTGCGCCGGATTCGAGTCAGGCGCCGCGTCGGGCTGGCCGGCGAGCGACCAGATCGACAACATCATCATGCGGCAGTCCGGTGACCAGATCTACACCAACTGGATCCAGGGCAAGGTCAAGTTCACCGACCCTGCGATCAAGCTCGGGTACCAGACTTTCTTGAAGGAGGTCTCGGACTCGGCTGTCTTCGGCGGGCGCAACACCGCCCTGTCGACCAACTTCGGCAAGGCCGGCGACCCGATGTTCAACAGCCCGCCAGGGTGTCTGTTCCTCGAGCAGGCGACCTTCATCGCCAACTTCTTCCACCAGAACAAGGGCGTGACCGCGGGCACCGACTTCGACTTCTTCGCCCACCCAAGCATCAACTCGCAGTACGACGGCAACGTCAACGGCTTCTACGACCAGTTCTCGGTGTACAACGACACGCCGGCGGCGCGCAAGCTGATGCAGTACCTGGCCACCAAGGACGCCCAGCAGATCTGGGCCGACGACGGCGGCACGCTGGGCGCGATCAAGACGCTGAAGTACAAGGACCCCATCTTCGCCCGGGCGGCGGAGATCGCCAGCGGGGCCAAGAACCTGCTCGTCACGGCGGGCGACTTCATGCCCGCGGACATGCAGAAGGCGTTCTGGCAGTCGCTGCTCAACGTCACAAGGAACCCCGGGAGCCTCGACTCCGAGCTGAAGCACCTCGACCAGGTGCAGGCAGCCTCGTACGCCACGAGCTGATCGTTCAGAGATGACACGTCGGGGCGGAGCCTTTCCGCCCCGACTCCCTTTCCTCTAAGAAGGAGGTAGGCGGGGTGGACCAGATCATCACGGCGGTGGTCGCCGTAGTCGGAGTGCCGCTGGTGCTGCTCGGTTACATCATCGGCGGCGAAAAGGTCATGGAGCGGTTGCCCGACAGGCTGCAGGGCTGGGCCCGCCCCTACTTCTGGGCTCTCCCGGCCGTCGGTTTCGCCACCATCTTCATGGTCTACCCGATGGTGCGGACGGTCATCATCAGCTTCCGCAACAACGACGACACGGAGTGGATCGGGCTCGCGAACTACAAGTACTTCTTCACGTTCCCGGACACCCTGACCGCCCTCCGCAACAGCGTCGCGTGGCTCGTCTTCTATACATTTTTCGCGGTCTTTCTCGGTCTCATCATCGCCATCCTCGTCGACCGCGTCCGCTACGAGTCCCTGGCCAAGATCGCGATCTTCCTTCCCGTCCCGATCAGCGCCGTCGCGGCGTCGATCATCTGGAAGTTCATGTTCGACTACCAGCCTCCCGGCACGACGCAGACCGGGACGCTCAACGCGGTGCTGGCCACGTTCGGCCGTGACCCGGTCGCGTGGCTGATCACCGGACCGTTCGTCAACAACGCGGCGCTCATCTTCGTCGGCATATGGACGGCGGTCGGCTTCTGCATGGTCATCATCTCCGCGAGCCTCAAGGCCATCAGCTCCGAGGTGTTGGAGGCCGCGAGGATCGACGGCGCCACCGAGCTCCAGATCGTGCGCCTGGTGGTCACGCCGCTGCTGTGGCCGACGATCACGGTCGTCGGGACGACGATGCTCATCAACGCGCTGAAGACGTTCGACATCGTCTACGTGATGACCAACGGCGCCTACGACACCGACGTGATCGCGACCCGCATGTTCAGCCAGCTGCAGAGCAGCCACTTCGGTCGCGCGGCGGCTGTGGGCGTGGTGCTGTTCATCGCCATCGTCCCGCTCTTGATCGTCAACATCCGGCGCTTCCAGCAACAGGAGGAGCAGCGATGAGCGCAGAAGTCACCACTCGTCGTGAATCCGCCGTTGAGAGAGGCGCGACAGCGCTCGACAATCTGGGCTACCGGCTGCAGCGGCTGCCGCTGCACCTGGTGATCATCATCATCTGCGCGATCTGGATCGTGCCCACGGTCGGCATGGTCATCAACTCGTTCCGCGGCCTGCAGGACATGAGCCAGTCCGGCTGGTGGACCACTCTTTTCCCACCGCACGGGTTCACCCTGGAGAGCTACAGGCAGGTCCTCGCGATCGAAGGCGTCGCGCCGTCGATCCTCTACAGCGTCCTGATCACGATCCCCGCCACCGTCATCCAGCTGACGATCGCGACGATGGGCGCGTACGCCTTCGCCTGGATGCGGTTCCCGGGCCGGAACCTCTTCTTCATCGTCATCGTCGGCCTGATGGTGGTGCCGATCCAGATGACGCTGATCCCGGTCCTCCAGATCTTCAAGGTCCTGCACATCAACGGCACGATCATGGCCGTGTGGCTTGCGCACTCGGGCTACGGCCTGCCGTTCGAGGTCTTCCTGCTGAGGAACTACCTGGGCGGCCTGCCGCGCGAGATCTTCGAGTCCGCCGAGGTCGACGGCGCCGGCCACTCGACGCGGTTCCTGCGCATCGCAGTGCCCATGACGATCCCCGCCATCGCCTCGCTCACGATCTTCGTCTTCCTGGGAATCTGGAACGACCTGCTCGTCGCCCTGACCTTCCTGGGCGTCAGCGCGTACCGGCCTTTCACCGTTGTGATCACGGGGTTGGTGACGTCGTTCGGAGGCGGCTGGCAGTTCCTGACCGCGGCCGCGGTGTTGCAGATGGCGCTCCCGCTGGCGGTGTTCATCTTCCTGCAGCGCTACTTCGTTCGCGGGATTACGAGCGGCTCCGTCAAGGGATAGACGTTCGCAGGGGAAACCCTTCCGGGTTTCCCCTACGTCGCGGCGCTCAACGGCGCTTGGCGAGTGACGATTCGCAGCGGGCATTCGCGCCGGATTCGCGCCGCTAACCCCTTCCGGCAAAGAAGATCTGATTGAGTAGCCCTGACGACAGATGATGTCCGGTGACACGACTGACACGCGGGTCGCGATCGGGCGGAGCCCGATCGCCAGATAGATGCCTGCACATGAGGTGGCCTCGATGACCACGCATGACATCCGGAGCGTGGGGAAACCCTTCCGGGTTTCCCCTACGTCGCGGCGCTCAACGGCGCTTGGCGAGTGACGATTCGCAGCGGGCATTCGCGCCGGATTCGCGCCGCTAACCCCTTCCGGCAAGGAAGATCTGATTGAGTAGCCCTGACGACAGATGACGTCCGGTGACACGAGTGACACGCGGGTCGCGATCGGGCGGAGCCCGATCGCCAGATAGATGCCTGCACATGACGTGGTCTTGATGACCACTCACGACATCGGCCGGCGCCTCCGCAGCTACGGCCACCCCAGCGTGATCAGCCCGCACGTCGACTCGCTGGCTGAGGATGGCGTGAGGTTCGCGCGCGCGTTCTGCACGGCGCCGCAGTGCAGCCCGAGCCGGGCGAGCCTCGCCACCGGCCGCTACCCGCACAACAACGGCGTCATGGGGCTGGCGCACCCCGGCTTCGACTGGGAGCTCGACCCCACCGTCCCGCACCTGGCCGCGGTGCTTTCCCACGCCGGCTTCGCGACCCATCTCTTCGGCGGCCAGCACGTCTCCCTCCACCCGGAGAGGCTGGGCTTCACCCGCCACCACGCTGAGACGGCGGGTCCGGCGATCGCGTCGGCTGTCGAGGATGTGTTGAGCACGGGCCGCGACACCCGGCTCTACCTCGAGATCAACTTCGAGGAGACCCACCGCCCTTATCCGCAGGTCGATGCCAGCCGGGCGCCGGTCGGGCTCGACATCCCCGCCTACCTGCCCGACATCCCCGAGGCGGTCCAGGAGATGGTCGCGCTGGAAGAAGGCATCCGGCTCATGGACGAGGCGGCCGGCCGCGTCCTGGCCGCGCTCGAGAGCGCGGGCCGGGCGGAGAACGCGATCGTGGTCTTCACGACCGACCACGGGATCGCCATGCCGCGCGCCAAGTGCACGCTCTACGACCCCGGCCTCGAGGTTGCGCTGCTCATGCGGTGGCGAGCCGGTGGCTTCCAGGCAGGCGCCGTGCGTGAGGAGCTGGTCAGCAACATCGACGTCTTCCCGACGCTGCTCGACGCCGCTGACGTGAAGCACCCGCCAGGCGTGCAGGGCCGCTCCCTGCTGCCGCTTCTGCGCGGCGAAACCTACGAGCGGCGGCGCGCGATCTTCGGCGAGAAGACGTTCCACAGCTACTACGACCCGATGCGCTGTGTCCGCACGGATCGGCACAAGCTCATCCGCAACTTCGAGACCGCGTTTGCGGTCGAGGTGCCGGGCGACATCCAGGCGGGCGCGATCTTCCGCGCCGACCCATCCCTCTACTCGAGAGACCGACCGGCGGTGGTCGAGCTCTACGACCTGGATGCAGACCCGCTCGAGCAGCGAAATCTAGCGGGCCGGGCGGAGGTTGCAGAGGTCGAGAAGAGGCTGAACGCAGAGCTGTGGAGATGGATGCGCGAGACGGACGACCCGCTGCTCGAGGGCCCGGTGCCGTCACCGCGATACCGGCTGGCGATCGAGTCATAGAGCGCGTCGTCCTCTCAGGCTGGGCGATCGGCGGCATCGCTGCAGCCTTTGTGATGATGGGCATGGTCGTCGGCGGCTACGGTCCGCTGCTCGAGCACCTGACGCGGCGGTACGGCGTGAGCCTGCCGGTTGCCGGCTCCACCATCAGCGTCTATTTCGCAGGTTCGCTGCCCGGCGTGTTCATCGCCATGCGCGCGCTCGAGCGCGTGCCCGCGCGGCTCCTCGTCGCGGTCGCCATGGCGGTGGCGAGCCTCGGGCTCGCCGCCGTGGCGGTGGCCTTCGTGTGGCCGTTCTTCCTGGTCGCGGTGTGCGTGGTTGGCCTCGGCTTTGGCGTGCTCGTCCTGAGCCTGAACCAGCTCGCCGCGTATAGCGCCGGCCCCCGCCGGGTGGCGCTGCTCAACGCTCTCAACGGCTGCTACTCGGCGGGCGCGGTCGCCGGCCCGATCCTTGTCGCCGCGTTTGCCGAGGACCACTTCAGCACCCTCTACCTGCTCGCGGCCGCGGTCTGGCTGGCGCTCATTCCTGCCGCCCTCGGGATCTCGGGCAAGCTGCCCGTGGCGACCGGCTCGCGCGTCAGGCCGGGCCTCCTGGTCGGCGTGTTCATCCTCGCCTTCGTGCTCTACGTCGGCCTCGAGAACGGGATCGGCGGCTGGATGACGTCGCACCTCGAGTCGACCGGTCTGTCCTCGCCCGTCGCGGCCGCGGCGACGTCGGGGTTCTGGCTTGCGCTGGTCACAGGCAGGCTGCTGATGGCGCTCGTTCCCTCCTCGCTGTCCGAGGGCTGGATCGTGCTCACCGCGTCGGCGTTAGGCACCGCGGCGCTGGTGCTGGCCGGCGTCGGCGTGCTCGCGCCGGTGGCGTACGTCCTCGCCGGGTTCGCCCTGGCGCCGATCTTTCCGACAGGCATCCTGTGGCTGGCGAAGCTGCGGCCGGGCGACTCACGGGCGACCTCGTGGCTGTACCCCGCGGCATCGGTCGGCGGCATCGCCGGGCCGGGCGCGATCGGCGTGGTGATCGCGGCAGCGGGTGTGGGCTGGGCGCCGTTCGTGCTCGCCGCCATCGCGGCGGCGATGTCCGGGGCCTTTCTGCTCGCCTCTAGACGATCAGCGGCCTGAGCACGTCGCGCGCGAGCAGGAACCCACGCTGGACGAGGTCGAGCTCGCCCTCGAACCTGCGGTCCTCGTGCTCGATGGACACGACCCAGTCGTAGCCGGCCGCGTAAAGCGCGCTCAGGAAACGGTCCCAGCGCACCTCGCCGAGCCCCGGCAAACGCGGCACCTGCCAGCCCACGCCGAGCGACATCACACCTTGCTCGTACAGCCCGTCGCGGTCGACCTCCATGTCCTTGGCGTGCACGTGGAAGATGCGCGGACCGAACTCACGCACGGCGCGCGTGTAGTCGATGAACTGCCAGACGAGATGGGACGGGTCGAAGTTCAGGCCGAAGTTCTCGTCGGGGATGCTCTCGAACATGCGGCGCCACAGCGCGGGGGAGTAGGCGAGGTTGCGGCCACCCGGCCACTCGTCGCCGGAGAAGATCATCGGGCAGTTCTCGATCGCGACCTTCACGCTTCGCTCGCGCGCGAACTGCACCAACGGAGGCCACACGCGCCGAAAGTCTTCGAAGCTCTCGTCCACCGAGCGGTTCTGGTCCCGCCCGACGAAGGTGCCCACGACCTCGACGTCGAGCCGCTGCGCGGCCTCGATCACGCGTCGCAGGTGGCCGTTGGCAGCCTCCCTCGCCTCGGCGTCGGGGTCGAGGTTGTTCGGGTAGTAGGCGAGCGCAGAGATCTCGAGGTTGAAGCGCGACAGCAGGCGGCGTACCGCCTTCGGGTCGAAGTCTTCCACGTCGACGTGGCTCACACCGGCGTAGCGGCGGCTCTCTCCGCCGCTCGAGGGCCAGCACGCGATCTCCAGCGCGTCGAAGCCGCTCTCGTGCGCCCAGCGGGCGACCTCCTCCAGGGTCAGGTCGGGGAAGGCGGCGGTGAGCAGGCCGAGCTTCAATTCGCGACCTTGACGGCGCGGTCGACCTCGACCCACCTCCGCTCGCGGGAGCTGCGCGCCACGGCCTCGAGGACGAGGATCGCATCGTGGCCGTCGGCGAACGTCGGGTAGTCGTCGCCCGGCTTGCCCGCGGCGACCGCGCGGTAGACCGCCGCGTACAGCGCCTTGAAGGTGTCGCCGAACCCCTCGCCGTGCCCGCCGGGCAGCCACGTGGCGCGCCGGCCCTCGGCGTTGAGAAGCACCGGGTCGCGCAGGAGCGTCTCGCTGGAGCGCCCGCGGTGGCCGATCCACAGCTCGTCGGGGCGCTCCGAGTCCCACGCCGCCGCCGAGCGCGCGCCGTCGATCTCGAAGCGCAACGAGTTCTTCCGGCCCGGGCTGAGCTGGGACACCGTCAGCGCGCCGCGCACGCCGTCCTCGTAGCGGACCAGGATCGTGGCCGCGTCCTCGGTGTTCACCTCGCGGCCGTCGCGCTGCTTGATGAACGTCGCCAGGTCGGCCATGACCGACGTGATCTTCTTGCCGGTCAGGAACGTGGTCAGGTCCATCCAGTGCGAGCCGATGTCGCCGACCGCGCGCAGCTCGCCGCCGAGCCCCGGGTCGACGCGCCAGTTCCAGTCGGTGTCCAGCAGCAGCCAGTCCTGGAGGTAGTGGCCGGAGACGAGGCGGACGTCGCCGAGCTCGCCGGCCGCGACCATGCCGTGGAGGTGCTGGCACAGCGGGTAGAAGCGCAGGTTGTAGTTCACCGCGTGGACCCGCCCGCTCGTCTCGGCGGCGCGCAGGAGATCGGCTGACTCGGCCGAGGTCATCGTGAGCGGTTTCTCGCACACGACGTGCTTGCCGGCCTCGAGCGCGGCCTTCGCCTGCGGGTGGTGGAGGTGGTTTGGCGTGGTGATGTGGACGACGTCGACCCGCTTGTCGTCGAGCATCGCCTCGAAGCTCCCGTACGCGGGCGGAAGCCCAAGCTCGCGCGCTCGCGCCGCCGCTCGGTCGTGCGTGGAGCCGACGACGCCGTGGACCTGGATGCCAAGCCGGCGCAAAGCCTCGACGTGGACGACGCCGATGAAGCCGGTGCCGGCGACCGCGGCCCCGATCTCGCTAAGAGCCTTCACTCCACCAGTTTCGCTGGCGGTTCCCCTGCCGTGCTGAGGGCAGGTCGTTGGGCTGGCTGACGCCGCCGCACCAGGCGACGGCGTTGGCGATCACCCGCTGGATCTCGGGCTGGTGGTACACCGGGTACTCCTGGTCGCCCGGGCCGAAGTAGAAGACCCTCCCCGCGCCGCGGAAGTAGCAGCAGCCCCCGCGAAAGACCTCGCCGCCCTCGAACGAGCTTACGAACACGAGCTCGTCCGGCGGCGGGATGTCGAAGAACTCGCCGTACATCTCCTGGTGGGGGACGACGATGGGCTGGGGCACCCCGGCGGCGATCGGATGCGCGGGGCTGACGGTCCAGATGAGCTCGCGCTCGCCGCCAGGGTCGGATCTCCAGATGAGCGAGCAGGACGTGCCCATCAGGCGCTTGAAGATCTTCGAGTGGTGGCCGGAGTGGAGGACCACGATGCCCATGCCGTCCAGCACTCGGCTGAACACGCGCTCGACCACCTCATCGGCCACCTGGTCGTGCGCGGCGTGCCCCCACCAGGTCAGGACGTCCGTGTCGGCAAGCAGCGCACTGGTCAGGCCGTGCTCCGGTTCGTCCAGGGTCGCCACTCGCACGGTCACCGCGCCGGCGAGCTCGCGCCGCAGGCCCTCGACGATCGGCGCATGCATGCCGTCCGGGTAGATCTTGCTGACCGATGGCTCCCGCCGCTCGTGGACGTGCTCGTTCCACACGGTCACGTTCAGGTGACGGCGCTCCGCCATCACAGGTGCATTCAGACGGGCAGGGCTTCGCCGGGCCGGTAGATCGATACGGGCTCGTGCACCGTCGCCGACTCGACGGCGGCGGCGACGAACGCGATCGTGCCGAGGTTGTGCCGGCCCGAGGTCTCGGGCTCGCGGCCGGTGCGCACACACTCCACGAACTCGGTGATCGTCGCCCACGGGCCGGTGCGCGCCATCGGGGTGAGCCTGGCTGCGCGCGGGTGGGCGCCCCGCGGCCGGATGACTACCTTGTCGTGCGTCATGTCGTCGTCGCGGTTCGTCCAGAACACCTCGCCGTGCTCGAACTCGAGGCTCCACCGGCCGCCCCAGGGCGTCACCGGCGCGGAGCTGATCCAGCTGCCGCGGTAGCTAACGACCACGCCCGGGAACAGGATCGACGCCACCGTCGCCGAGGGTCCGTTGAAGGTCGTCCACCTCGGGTTCCACGCCTCGCAGAAGATCCGCTCGGGCTCGCCGCCGAGGATCAGGCGCAGGAGGTCGAAGTGATGGATGGACATGTCGACCAGCAGCGGCTGCTCCTCCTGGTGGTGGCGGCCGCGCCCGTTCGGGCCGGCCTTGGAGTAGCGGCGAAAGTCGATCGAGACCTCGTGCAGCTTGCCCAGAGGGCCCTCGCGGACGAGGGCCGCGATGGCGCGCGGCGCGGGGAAGTAGCGGTAGTTCTGGCTGACCATGAGGACGAGGTTGGCGTGGGCCGCGACGTCGACCAGCTCCTGGGCGGCGGTGAGGCTGGGGGCGAACGGCTTCTCGAGCAGGACGTGCAGCCCGGCGTCGAGCGCCGTCCGCGTCACCGGCACGTGGCCCGGCAGCGCGGTCGTGTTCAGCACCGCCTCGGGCTGGGTGGCTCCGATCGCCTCCTTGAGCGACTCGAACAGCAGCTCGGGTCGCGGCTTCAGCTCCTGGCGAAGCATGTCGAGGGCGTACGGATCGGGGTCTACGTAGCCCACCACCTCGACCTCGCCGACGTCGGGGAGCACGCGCCGGGCCCAGTTGCGGCCGTGGGCGCCGAGGCCGACCTGGAGGATCCGCACTGGGGTCACGCGCGAAATTTTGCGGGAGCTCTCCACGATTTCATCCGACTTACAACGAGAATCGCGGCGATCGGTTTCGCATGCATCGGCTGACGTGGTCTACGTGCAGCGGAGCCGCGCTTCCCGGTTGCTCAGCGAGCTCGACGAGCGGGGCCTCGTGCTGACCAGTCGCTTCCTTTCCGGCGCGCGGTCGACGACCGGACGATGAGGTGTACGGGCAGGGCCACGTCCTTGCCGCCGTCGGTGGGTCCGCCCGCCACCATCCTCGGCAGCAAGCGCATCGCCTCGACGCCGATGTC
>VBEK01000074.1 GCA_005889135.1 Chloroflexota bacterium | reverse complement strand
CGCGGCCACCGGCTCATGCAGGCCGCGATCGAGGTGGGCAAGACGGAGATGGAGTGCTACACGCCCCCTGCGACCGAGACGCTCTTCGAGATGGTGCGCGAGATGCCAGGTTGGCGCCCGCGCGGCAACGACGACAGCGGGTTCATCGCCATGTTCGTCGCGGGCCGCTCGACAGCGATGCCGCACGGTTTCGTCAAGGGCCACGGCATCCAGCCGGGCGACGTCCTGGTCAGCGGGGCGGGGGCGAACATCGACGGCTACCGCAGCGAGCTGGAGCGGACCATGATCGTCGGCCAGCCGACGTCCGAGCAGGAGAAGGCGTTCGCCGCGATGCTCGCGCTGCAGACGCGCGCGATCGAGACCATGGCGCCGGGCGTTCCCGCCGGCGAGGTCGAGCTCGCAACCGTGCGCCTGGCGGAGGAGCTGGGCGTCGCGGACAACCTGCGCCACCACGCCGGCCATTCCATCGGACTCGAGGGCCACGAGGCGCCGTTCCTCGATCGCGGCGACGACGCGGTGCTCGAGCCGGGGATGGTGTTCACGGTCGAGCCGGGCCTGTACCTCAAAGAGGTTGGTGGGTTCCGGCACTCGGACACGGTGGTCATCACCGAGGACGGACGCCGGGTGATGACCGACTACCCGCGCGAGCTCGCCGACCTGGTGATCGCGATCTAGCCGGAGGCGGCCGCGACTCCCTGGTGCGTGATCCAGCTGCTGACCAGGTGGAGCGGATGTCGTATGGGTCTGGCTTGATCAATTACCTTTCGACCGATGGGTGAGTCCGTGGCCCGGCGCGGCAGCAGGCTGGGGGACCTACGGATCGTCGTCCGCCGCCCCGCCAAGCTCCCCCGGACGCTGGGCCCCGGCGCCCTCTTCGCGGCGTGTTACGGCAACGTCGGGTCGAGCATCTACTACGCGCTCGGCGTCACCGCGGCCTTCGCCCTCGGGTTGACGCCTCTCGCGCTCATCCTCGCCGGTTTCATCTTCGTCACCACCGCCCTCAACTACGCCGAGGGCACTGCCGCGCTGCCGCACGCCGGCGGCAGCTCGAGCTTCGCGCGCCGGGCCTTCAACCCGCCGATCGGGTTCATCGTCGGCTGGGTCCAGCTGCTGAACTACACGGCTACCGTCTCGATCTCCGCTTACTTCGCGATCAGCTACCTCGGCTTCTTCGAAATCTTCGGGCTGCTGAAGAACAACAACGTCTGGCACGTCGTGGCCACCCTCGTCCTGATCGGTCTGCTCGTCGTCGTGAACGTCATCGGCATCCAGGAGTCGAGCGCCTTGAACCTGGTGCTCGCATTCACCGACCTGATCACGCAGTTCGTGCTCGTGATCCTCGGCCTGATCCTGCTGCTCAGCCTCCCGACCGTGATCAGCAACATCCACCTCGGGATCGCGCCGACGTGGGGCAACTTCCTCGCCGGCATATCCATCGCGATGGTCACCTACACGGGCATCGAGACCATCTCGAACCTGTCCGAAGAGGCGAAGAACCCAGGGCGCAACGTGCCGCTCGCGACGTGGTGGGTGATCATCGCGGTCCTGTTCGTCTCCGCGTTCCTGCCCACGATCGGCGTCAGCGTCTTCCCGGTGCAGCACGTCGACGGCGCCTACACGACGCAGCTGGCCACGACGTGGAAGGCCGACCCCGTCGCCGGCATCGTCACCGGGTTCGTGGAGCCGCTGCGGTTCTGGGCCGGGATCTGGGTCGGCATCCTGGCCTTTACGATCCTGGTGATCGCGACCAACGCGGGACTGATCGGGATCTCGCGCCTCAGCTACTCGATGGCTGGAGTCGAGCTCCTCCCCCAGCGTCTGGCGCGCCTGCACCCGAAGTTCAAGACGCCGTACATCTCGATCGTCGTGTTCGGCATCGGCGCCGCCCTGCTCGTCCTGCCGGGCATCATCGTCGGCAGCGCGGAGATCGACCTGATGAGCGCCGTCTACTCGCTCGCGGCGACGTTCGCGTTCTGCTCGGCCCATTTGTCGGTCATGAGGCTCAGGTTCATCGAGCCCGCCCTGCACCGGCCGTACCGGATGCCGTGGAACATCAAATTCGGCCGGGACAGCATCCCCGTCCTATCTCTTGTGGGCGCCCTGTTCATAGGCACCGTGTTCACCCAGCTGATGTTCCAGAACATCTCCAACACGACCTTTATCTTCCTAGGCTGGCTGGCGCTCGGAGTCGTCACATACGTCGGCTATCAGCGCTACAAGCACGAGCCGCTGTGGGAGCCGCTCGAGGTGCCGCCTCCGCGCGAGCGCGAGATCGAGCACGTGCCGTTCGAGAGCCTGCCGCGCAGCGCTCGCTACCGGATGGGCCGCCGCGAGCGCATCGCGGCCCACGCCGCGGCGCAGGTGCAAGTGCACGAGCGCCACCGTCCGGGATGGCGGCTGGAGCTCGAGCTGTTCTTCGCTCGCCACGGCGCCATCAGGGGCGTGCTGATCGTGCTCGTGTTCGCGGCGGTCAGCGGGCTGGCGGTGTTCGTCGACCTGTCGAAGTACGACCCGTTCGGACCGGGGCTGGGCTGGTCACCGGGCCTGGTGGTGGTGGCTTTCCTCGCCGCCTACGTGCTTAACCGGAGCCACGCCGAGCAGTAGCGATCTCCTGCTCGCGATTCGCGTACCCCGGATGCGATGGTTTCGCGACCCGGTACCACGCCAGCGTCTCCGCCAGCGCGTCTTCGAGAGCCGACGGCTCGAAGCCCAGCTCGCTTCGGGCTCGCTCGATGACGTAGCCCGCCGCGCGTCTCGGGTCGGGGCCATAAGGGCTCGCGCCGTCGGGGAGCTCCGCGAACGGGATCGGGTGCAGCCGCGCCGGCACGTCGAGCGCCCGCGCGATCCCCTCGAGCAGGTTGCGCAGGCTCTGGCCCTCGAACGATGCGTTGTAGGCGCGATGCGTCGCCTGTTTGCGCAGGTCGCACGCGAGCGCGCATGCGTAGCCGATGTCCTTGACCCACGCGATTCCAGCTTGCCACTCGTACGTTTCGGCCGGGACCAGGACCGGTCCGCCGTCCGCCACCCGCTGGATGTAGGCGGCGATTCGCAGCGTGTGGTCGGCAGGTCCGAAGACGGCTGGGGGACGCACGACTGTCCACGGCAACGAGGTCCGCGTCAGGACGGTCTCACACCACCGCTTTCCCTCCCGATAGTCGAGCGCGGCCGGTGGTTCACCCTCCAGCGGGACGAAGTCCTCCTCGCGCGCGGGCTTGCCGTGCAGGTCCGGATACACGCCGGTGGACACGAACACGTAGCGCTCGCCGTGGAAGTGCCGCGCCATCATCTCGACCTCGTGCGGCTGGTAGCACGCGAGGTCGAGGACGACGTCCGGCTGGGTCTGAACGATGGCGCGCGAGAGCTGCTCTTCGTCATCGCGGTCGAGCGCGACGTAGCTCGTGAATGTGCCGTAGGGCCGGTCCTTGCGGCCGGCGGCGATGGTCTCCACGCCACGGCGCATCAGCTCCTTGCATGCAGCGACGCCGATGAAGCCGGCGCCCCCGATGACTAGCGCCCTCGTCAATCGAAGTCGCGGGTCACGAAGTCGACGTCGACGCCGTCGCGCTCCTCGAGGCGACGCGCGAGCTCGCTCGCGAGCACGACCGACCGATGCCTCCCACCGGTGCACCCGAACGCGACCACGACGTGCATGCGTCCCTTCTCCTGGTAAAGCGGCAGCAGCTCGCCAACGATCCGCTCGATGTCGTCCAGCAAACGCCGCGCCGCGGGCTGTTGGAGGACGAAGTCGGCGACCTCGGGGTCGCGTCCGGACAGGTCGCGCAGCTCCGGCACCCAGTACGGGTTGTCGAGAAAGCGCGCGTCGATCATCAGAGCGGCGTCGGAGGGCGCGCCGTTCTTGTACGCGAACGCAAGGCACGTCACCAGTGGCCGGCTCCGTCCGTGGAGGTGCTCGGCCAGCTCCCTGCGCTGGCCGGCCTCGATGCGGTGGTGGGCGCGCTCGTAGGTGCCGCCCGGATGGCCATCGGAACCGCCGTCGTGGACGAGCACGTACTTGATGGCGCGCCTGTCGGCCTCGCGGAGGAGCTCGGCGCCGCCGTCACTGACCCCGAGGACGAGGTCGGCGTCGCGCAGGCCTTCCAGCTCCTCGATGCGCGCATACCCCGCCGCCTCGAACTCCGCGATCGCGGACTCCATGCGCTCGCGGTTCGAGGCGCCGACGATGACAAGGTTCATGGTCAAAGCGTCTCTTTCAGTCGCGCCGCCAGGCGTTCGGGGATGCCGAGCTTCACGATCTCGTCCACCGGCGCCTCGCGGATCGCCTGCACCGAGCCGAAGTGTCGCAGCAGCGCGCGCTTGCGCGCCGGTCCGATCCCCTCCACCGAGTCGAGCGGCGACGTCAGCGCCTTGCGCGCGCGCACCTTGCGGTGGTGGGTGATGGCAAAGCGATGGGCCTCGTCGCGGATGCGCTGGACGAGGAACATGCCCGGCGAGTTGTGCTCCTGCACGATCGGCTCCGCGCGACCTGGCGCAAAGATCTCCTCGCGCTCCTTGGCCAGCGCGAAAGTGGGGATGTCGGCGTAGCCCGCCGTCTCCATCACCTCCAGCGCGGCGCTGAGCTGGCCGCGACCGCCGTCGATCAGGATCAGGTCTGGCCGGCTGGTGAACGATCGGTCGCCGGCCGCGTCGGCCTCCTCGCGCCGCTGCGACGACTCGAGCCTCTCGAGGCGCCTGCGCAGCACCTCCTGGAGCATCGCGAAGTCGTTCGGCCCGGGCGTGAACTTGATCCGGAAGTGCCGGTAGTGGTCGTTGCGGGGCCGGCCGTCCTCGAACACGACCATCGACCCCACCGCCGAGTCGCCCTGGATGTTGGAGATGTCGTAGCACTCGATGCGCTTCGGCGGGCTCTCCAGGTCGAGCGCCTCGGCCAGCGCCGCGAGCATGGGCTCGGTGCGGCTGCGGTCGTAGTCCGCCTGGATGCGGATCTGCCGCAGCTCCTGGGTCGCCGTCTCGGCGAGCTGGGTGACCAGTGCGCGCAGCCGGCCGCGCTGCGGGATGAGCAGCGCCACGGGGCGGCCCCGCCTCTCCGTCAGCCAGCCGGCGATAAGGTCCGGCTCCTCGACAGGTCCCGGCAGGACGACGTCGCGCGGGACGTGCGTGGCGCTCGAGTAGTACTGAAGCATGAAGCCGCGCAGCAGCTCCGGCTCGGTGACGTCGCCGGCGCCGTCCAGCGCGTGACCGTCGTGGCCGACCATCTTGCCCTGGCGGATGTAGGCCACCTCGACGAAGACGTCGCTGCCGCTGCGGGCGTAGGCGAGGATGTCCTGGTCGTCGCGGCCGCGGGTCAGGACCTTCTGACGGTCCGCGATGCGCTCGATGGAGTGCAGCTGGTCGCGGTAGCGGGCTGCGTTCTCGAAGTCGAGGCGGTCGGCCGCCGACCCCATGCGGTCCTCGAGCTCGCGGACCAGGAGGTCAGAACGGCCCTCCATGAACATCGCCACCTCGTCGATGCGCGCTTTGTAGTCCTCGGAGCTGATGCGCCGCTCGCACGGTCCCGGGCAGCGCTTGATGTGGAAGTCGAGGCAGACCTTGCCCTGTCTGAAGATCTCATCGCTGCAGGTGCGAAACGGCAGCAGCTGGCGGATCGACTTGACGGTCGAGCGCAGCGACTGCGCGGACGTGTAGGGGCCGAAGTACAGCGCACCGTCGTTCTGGACCCGCCGCGAGTAGTGGACGCGCGGGAACTCCTCGGTCACAGGCAGCTTCAGGTAGAGGTAGTTCTTGTCGTCCTTCAGTCGGATGTTGAAGCGCGGCCTGTAGTTCTTGATCAGGCTGTTCTCGAGGACGAGCGCCTCGACCTCGTTGGCGGTCGTGATGAAGTCGAAGTCGACCGCGCGACGGACCAGCTCGGCGACGCGCGCGGTCTCGGCGTAGCCGGGCGTGAAGTACTGGCGCAGGCGGTCGCGCAGGCGCAGGGCCTTGCCGACGTAGATCACCTGCGTCTTGCCGTCGCGGAACAGGTAGACGCCCGGGGTGTCGGGTACGGCCTGGAGCCGTCGCCGGATCGCGTCTTCGAGGGTCGCCGCCATGTCGTTAACCGATTCTAGGAAGGCCTAAACTCGGCCCTGTGAGCGAGCACCCTCCGCCGTCTTCAACTCAGATCGCCGGCCAGCAATCCGCGCCCCAGACCACGGTCCCGCACACCCCGGGCCTGGCGGGCTACGCCACCTCCCAGTCCCAGACCAACAGCCTCGCCGTCGTCAGCTTCGTCGCCTCGATCGCCTCGTTCTTCGCTCACATCGTCCCGATCGTGGGCGGGATCACCGTCGCGATCGTGGCCATCGTCACAGGGTTCATCGCCCGCGGCCAGATCCGGCGCACCGCCGAGCAGGGGATGTGGATGGCAAACCTGGGCATCATCATCGGCTTCCTCCACATCGCCCTCGGTTTCATCCTGCTGCTCGTCGTGCTCTTCCTGATCTTCGTCGCCGGCGTGGTGCTGTTCGCCAGCGGCGCTGGAGGTTCGGCCCCGAGCCCCGTCCCGTCGCCCTAGAAGTGGATCCCTCGCATCAGGTAGGCCATCGTCGCCGCCTCGACTGAGATCTCCTCTTCGGGCGGCGGCGCCGCAGCAGGCTTCTGACCGTCCCTCGGCGCCGTCTCCGGGAACAGGTGGTAGGCGCCAGTCATCACAAACTGCAGCAGCCCCGGCGCGACCGTGTTGACGCTCTCCCCCACCTTGCCCAGCCGCGTCGAGATCTCGGGCTGCCGGGTCAGGATCGCCGAGGCGACCATCTCCGCGGCCTCCTCGGGCGAGCTCGTGGGGAAGTTCTTGTAGATCCCGGTCGGCGCGATCATGGGCGTGCGCACGAGCGGCATGTGGATGTTGGTGATGGCGACGCCGTCGTCGGCGACCTCGGGCGCGATGCAGCGACTCAGCGCCGCGAGCGCGGACTTGGACGCCACATATGCGCCGAAGCGCGGCGGAAACGCCTGCACCCCGATGCTCGAGATGTTCACGATGTGGCCGCGCCGCCGGCTGCGCATCCCCGGCAGCACCGCGAGCATCAGCTTCACCGCGCCGAAATAGTTCAGCTGCATCGTCCGCTGGAAGTCGTGGAAGCGGTCGTACTCGGCCTCGATGGAGCGCCGGATCGAACGCCCAGCGTTGTTCACCAGGATGTCGACGCGCTCGTGCTCGACCAGGATTTTCTTGATCACGGCGTCGCAGGCGTCCAGGTCGGAAAGGTCGGCGGGATAGACAAACGCGGCTCCGCCCTCGGCCGCGATCTCGTCCCGCAGGGCGTCGAGCTTTTCCCTCGTGCGCGAGACGAGCACGACCTTCGCGCCGTGGCGGGCGACGAGCTGCGCGGTCGCGCGACCGATCCCGCTCGAGGCACCGGTGACCACCACGATGCGGTCCTGCAGCGCCTTGCGCAGGTTGCGCTCGGTCGGCACCTCCGGGTCCATGTGGCGCTCCCAGTAGTCCCAGATCTTCCACGCGTAGCTGTGGAGAGGCGGGCACGCCACGCCGGTGCCCTCGAGCGCGGACTGGGCGCGCTCGCAGGGAAATCCGGTGCGGCTGGAAGCGAAGCGGATCGCCTCCGCCGGGATGCGCACGCCCTCGAGCAGGCGCCGCTTCAACAGCTGCGCGACCTTCCAGTGCTCGAGCATCGACTTCGCCTCGCCGGGCAGCATCGCGGCCGCGCGGCTGTCCACGCGCAGCGTGAACTGCGGAGCGTGCGCGGCGCGGCAGAACTCGTTGGTGACGTCGCCCAGGCTGCGCGCATTCGGGTCCGTGAGGTGGAACGTGTGGCCGTCGAGACCTTCGCGGTGGGCGATGGCGTCCATCGCCCGGGCGACAAAGTCGACTGGCACGATGTTGACCTGGCCGCCCTCGAACCCGACCAGCGGCACCCACGCCGGGATGGCCTGGCGCAGGCGCTGGATGAGCTTGAAGGCGTAGTAGGGCCCGTCGATGCGGTCAGCCTCGCCGGTCTCCGAGGACCCGACGACCAGCCCTGGCCGGTAGACGCGGAAGCGCACTCCCGACGCGCGGACGATCTTCTCCGCCTCGAACTTCGTGCGGTAGTAAGGGTGGTCGAGGACCTGGCCCTCGTCGAACATGTCCTCGGTGAACTTGGCCTTCCACCTCGCGCCGGCGACGGCGATCGAGCTCATGTGGTGGAGACGGGCGCCGGTCCTCTGCGCGAGCTCGACGACGTGCCGCGTACCGTCGACGTTGGCGCGCTGGTTGTCTTGCTCCGACGCCTCGAGGTCGTAGACCGCGGCGAGGTGGAAGATATCGGCGCCGCGCAGCCGTGCCTGGTCCGCGTCGCTCAGCCCCAGCGCGACCTGGGTGATGTCGCCGTCGACGGGCACGAGCCGGTCAACCGCGCCGAGGACGTCGATGAGGGCCTCGAGGCGCTCGCGCGATCCGGGCCTGACCAGGACGAAGGTCTGTCCGTCGCGCCGCGCCAGCTCGCGCAGGAGGTGGCGGCCGATGAACCCGGTGCCGCCTGTGACTAAGCGGATCACTTCGGGAACTTTACGGCTACCATCCCGGCATGTCCGACAACCCGACGGCCTATCCGCCGCATCCCTCGCCGAACGTGCCGCCCCCGCCCCCCGGATACCCGGCTCCGCCGTCCACGTTCCAGGCGCCGCCCGCGCCCGACTACGCCCAGCCCTACCAGAACCAGCCGCCGCCGCCGTACGCGGCGATGGGCCTCGCCGGCGCGGCGGGCCTGATGTCCCAGTTCACGGGCCGCGCGGCGTGGTCGATCGGTGTGGGACTGGTGACCATCATCGCCCCGTTCGTCGTCCACTGGGTCTTCTACGTCCTGGCCCTGGTGGGCTTGCTCTACGGAGTGCAGGCGATCCGGCGCGGGCAGCTGATCGGCGGGATCATCGGCATCGTCCTCAACGTCATCGGCGGGCTGCTCACGGTCGTGATCCTGACCGGCGGCTAGTCGTCCCGCGCCGGGATCGTCAGGAACGGAAAGACCGCCGAGAGCAGAGCCACGGCCGCCGCGGCCCAGAGCGCGGCGTCCAGCGACCAGGCGATCACCGGGCCCGCCAGCGCCGAGCCCACGGGTGTGCCCAGCCAGTTGACCGACATCGAGATCGCGAACGCGCGGCCGAACCAGGCCGGGTCCGTGCGCCGCTGGCGCAGCGTGAACAGCGCGACGTCGAACGGCCCATTCGCCAGGCCCACGGCGAACATCACGGCGAACACAACCGTGATCGACGCGGCGAAGGGCAGCACCGCGATCGCCGCCGCGCTGAACAGGATCGCGCCCAGCATCAGTCCCCGCTCCCGGCCGCGGCTGTCGATGCGGCCGGTCAGCAGCGCCGAGACCAGCCCTGAAGCGCCCATCGCCCCCCACAGCAGGCCGACGGCCGCCGGGCCTGCGTGCAGGCGCCCGAGCACGAGCACAGGGATCGCGATGTTGAGCACGCCCCAGCTCAGGTTGAATGTGCTCAGCGTGAGGGCGAGTCCGCGCAGCGAGGCGTTGCGTACGACGTAGACCAGCCCGTGCCACGCGTCGACCAGGACCGGCGCGCGATCGTCCTCGCGCACGATCGGGTCATGGACGCGCGACATGACCGCCGCCGCGGCGACGAAGCCGGCGGCCGTCGCCGCGATCGCCCACTCCGGACCGGCGAAGCCGACGAGAACGCCGGCGATGGGCGCCCCGAGCAG
>VBEK01000073.1 GCA_005889135.1 Chloroflexota bacterium | reverse complement strand
TTCGACCGCGACGCCGATCCCGCCGAGGCGCACTTTCGCCGCATCGGCGTGGCGGTGGCGAAGTTCTGGACCACAAAGCGCGCGATCGCGGTGGTGGCCGAGGCGCTCGAGTGCCTCGGCGGCAACGGCTATGTGGAGGAGTCGATCCTGCCGCGGCTGTACCGCGAGGCGCCCCTGAACTCGATCTGGGAGGGTTCGGGCAACGTCAACGCGCTCGACGTGCTGCGCGCGATGCAGCGCGAGCCGGAGTCGGTCGCGGCGTACTTCGGGGAGGTGGAGTCCGCCCCGCGCGACGCTCGCCTCGACAGAGCGGTCGCAGAGCTCAAGCGCGAGCTCAAGGCCACCGCCGACCTGGAATCGCGCGCACGCCGGCTCGTGGAGCGGATGGCGGTCGTGCTGCAAGCCTCGCTGCTGCTGCGTCACGGCGATCCGCTCGTGGGCGAGATTTTCTGCGCGTCCAGGCTCGATGGCGATTGGGGACACAGCTTTGGTAGCCTGAAACCGAGACCACAACTCGAGTCGGTGATCGAAAGGCACCGGCCACAGTTGTACTCAGGGTGATGATTCAAGAAACCCAGGAGATCACGCACGTCTGGCGGAACTCGCCGGCATCTCGAGTGCCGCCGAGCGAGCTGATACTCGTGACGGATTTCGACGGCACGCTGGCCGAGATCGTGCAGGATCCTGCGGCGGCGCGCGCGCGATCGGACTCGCTCGAGGCTCTGCAGGAGCTCGTGATGCTGCTCGCGGACGTCATCGTCCTGAGCAGCCGTCCCCCCTCGCAGCTGGAATGGCTCGTGCCCATCTCCGGCGTGCGCCTGATCGGCGACAGCGGCCTCGCCCTGCCGCGTCACGCGCAGAGGGAGGCTCTCGACCGCTTCAACTTCGACGCGTCGCGACTGCTGCAGCGCATCCCGGGCGCCTGGGTCGAGGCCAAGCCCGCGAGCACCGCCATCCACTTCCGCAACACCGACATGACCGGCGAGCAGATCCTCGCGCTCCTGCGCCCGCTCCTCGAAGGCGCGCGGCTGGGCGCGGCCCTCGGCCGCAAGGTCGTCGAGGTCCACGCGCCCAAGGCGGGCAAGGGAAGCGCCATGGCGGCGCTGGTGCCGGCGGAGGATCCGGGCGGCATCGTGTGCTTCGGCGACGACGAGAACGACCGCTCGCTTTTCGGGTACACGAGCACGCTCGACATCCCGCACATGTCGGTGGGGGTGTGGTCGGTGGAGGCGCCGGCGGACCTGTTCGAGCGCTGCGACCTGGTCGTCCCGGGGCCGGAAGGCGCGGCTGCCGTCCTGCGCGAGCTCGTGGAGTGGGCTAGGGCTAACTCGGGCTGAGTCGGGCGGCCGGATTGGCCGCCGCGTGCGTCAGGTCGCGCAGGTCCTGCACCTGGTTGGAGATCCACCGCGCGATGTCGTTTGTCCGCACCACGGTCCGCGCGCCCTCGTTGAGCCGCCGCCGCTCCTCGGCCGGCATCACGAGCGCGGCGTGCATCGCCGCCGCGGTGGCCTCGACGTCGAACGGGTTGATCGAGAGCACATTCCCGCGCAACTCCTCGTGCGCGCCCGCATTCTCGGAGAGCACGATCACGCCGTCCGTCTTGTTGACGAGCGCGCCCTCCTTCGCGACCAGGTTCAGGCCGTCGTATACCGGGTTGACGAGGAGCACGTCGAAGTTCCTCATCGCCGCCATCGCCTTGCGCTCGCTCTCGGCGATCTCCAGCCGGATCGGCTGCCACTCCGGCGTTCCGAACTCGCTGTTGATCCGGCCGGCTGTCTGCCGGATGTTGCGCAGGTAGCGGCTGTACGCCGCCACGTCCTGGCGCGACGGCTGGAGGAAGGCCCAGAACTGCACCTGCCTACGGACCTCGGGGTGATAGCGCAGCAGCTTTTCGTACGCGATGAAGCCGCGGACGATGTTCTTCGAGGGATCGGTGCGGTCGATGCGCGTGATCAGGCGCTGTGGCCGCCAGGTCGCGAGCTCATCCTCCTGTCGCTTGACGCCGCGTGACGCCGCGAGCCGAGTGGTGGTGGCGACGTCGACCGAGATTGGGTAGTGGCGCGCGTACACGATGCGGCCGCCGGCGATCACGGCGCGCTCGTGCTCGTCGACCTGAAGGCCAAGATTCTCTTCGCACGTCAGGAGAAAGTTCCGGACGTCGAGACTCGACTGGAAGCCGACGATATCGCAACCCAGCAGACCCTCCAGGATCGCGTCGCGCATGTCCTTCGGCAGCACCTTCCAGTACTGCGGCGTCGCCCACGGCACGTGGAGGAAGAACTGGATGACCGCGTCGGGCAGCTCCTGGCGGAGCATCTTCGGGACGAGGTAGAGCTGGTAGTCGTGGACGAGCACAAGCGGCGGTCCGGCGCCGGCGCGGGCAAGCTCTACCACCTTCGCGCACATCTGGCGGTTGACCTCGACGTAGCCATTGGTCCACGCCTGGTGGATGCGCTCGTCGATCACCGGCTCGTTGCCGAGGTCCCAAAGGTAGTGCTGGAGAAACCACAGCACGGGGTTGGCGATGACGGAGTAGTACATGTCGTACTGCTCGCCCGTGGGGGTCGCGTAGTACAGGCGCCCGCGCGAGTGCGCGAGGGGGACGGTGATGCCGTTTCGGTGCTGCGCCGCCAGCGCGCGCTCGGCCTCGTTGCGCGCGCACGCGACCCAGGCGGCGCCCGTCGCCTCGGCCAGTGTCAGCAAGCCCGTGATCACGCCTCCCGCCCCGCGCCGAAAGGTCCCGTCCCCGCGCGGCTCGTGCGGCCCACGGTTGCTGACCAGGATCGGGTTGCGGGCGGGCAGCGTCCGCGCGACATAGCCGCGCAGGGACGACTCGCCGTCCCTACTGCCCGTCTTGCGACACCAGCAGCGAGCGGTCGATCGGGACTTCACGCACGCGCACGCCCGAAGCCCGCGAGACCGCGTTGGCAAGGGCGGCCGTGCCGGGGATCGCCGGCGGCTCGCCGACTCCCTTCGCGCCCATCGGTCCGACCGGCGATGGCACCTCGACGAGGGTGACGTCGATGTTCGGGATCTGGTCGGCGGCGGGCACCTCGTAGTCGAGGAACGACGCGGTCTTCAGCTGGCCGTCCGCGTCGTAGACCAGTCCCTCGCCCAGGGCCCGTCCCAGCGCCTGCACCGCGCCGCCGTGGATCTGGCCTTCGACCTCCGGTGGGTTGATGGCCTTGCCCACATCCTGGATCGCGGCGTAACCCGTCAGCCGGTAAGCACCGGTCTCTCGGTCGAGCTTCACGCGCGCGATGTGGACCGTGAACATCGGCGACGCGGCCTGCACTGCGGAGCGGCCCACCGCCTGGATGGGCCGGTGGCGGCCCATGAACGCCGTGCTGAGCTCGACCAGGCGGGTGATCTCGACGCTCCGAGACGGCGCGCCCTTGACCGCGACCCGGCCGTCGACGATGTCGAGGTCCTCCGGTGCCGCCTCGAGCTCTTCGGTGGCGATCTCGAGCAGCTGGCGGCGCGCCTCGCGGGCGGCTTCGATCACGGCGCCGCCGACGCTGTACGTGACCTGGCTGCCGCTCGAGGTGGCGCTGAACGGCGCGGTCGCGGTGTCGGCGACCTCGACGCGCACCTTGTCGGGAGCGACGCCGAACGCCTCCGCCGCCAGGATCGCGAGCCCCGTCGCGGTGCCGCTGATGTCGGGCGAGCCGACCGTGACGGCGACCGTGCCGTCGGGGTCGACGCGGCAGCCCGCGGCCGACGGCGTACGCGCGCCGCCCCAGGCGCCGAGCGCCACGCCCACCGCCTCGCCCGCGCCGACCGGCGCCGAGTAGACGGGGTGGCGCCGTGCCTCCTCCAGGACCTCGACCGAGGCGATCCGCGGCCAGGGCCTGCCATCGGCACCGGGGTCGCCCTCGCGCGACACGTTGCGCAGCCGGAGCTCGACAGGATCGAGGTCCAGCCTCGCCGCCAGCTCGTCCAGCGCGACCTCGAGGGCGAAGAAGGCCTGCGTCGCGCCAGGCGCGCGGTAAGCGTCGACCGGCGTCTTGTTGGTCGCGACCTCGAAGCCGCGGAGCTCGAAGTTGGGGATCCGGTACGTGCCGCCGAGGAAGTTCCCGGTCAGGCCGGCGTGCCACCCGGCGGCGGCCCCGTTGTCGTAGGTATAGGTCGCGCGCAGGGCGACGAGCGTCCCGTCGCGCTTGGCTCCGAGCTCGACCTCGAATCGCGCCGCCGGCGCCGGCCGTCCGAAGACGAACTCGTGCGAGCGGTCGAGGGCCAGGCGCACGGGCCGGCGGACGCGGAGCGCGAGCAGGGCCAGCAGCGGCTCGAGCAACAGGACCTTGCCGCCGAAGCCGCCGCCCACCGGCATCGGGACCACGCGCACCTTGTGCGGCGGAAGTCCGGCCAGCTGGGAGACCTCGTCGCGGACGACGAACGGCCCCTGCGTCGGCGACCAGATGGTGAGCGAGCCATCGGGCTCGGGCCGCACAACCGAGACGTGCGGCTCGAGGAACGAGTGATGGGCGCCGCCGATGCTGTACGCGCCCGCGACGACCACGTCCGCGTCCTTCATCGCCTTGGCCGCGTCTCCGCGGCGCAGGTGCGTCACCCCGGTGACGTTGCGCGGGCGGTCCTCGGGCGTCTCCTCCGCGCTCGCCGACGCGCCGTGAATGGAAGCGTCCTCTTCGCTGGCGGTCTCATCCTCCTCGAGGACGAGCGGGGACTGATCGCGCATCGCGACGGCCGCGTCCACGACCGGCGCCGTCTCTTCCAGGTCCACCTCGACCAAAGACGCGGCGTCGATGGCGGCGGCCTCGCTCTTGGCCACCACGGCGGCGACCGGCTGGCCGGCGAAGAACACCCGGTCGACGGCAAGCGGCAGCTCGGGTCCCGCGACCTCCAGCTCGGGCAGGTCTGCGCCGGTGACCACGTCGACGACGCCGGGGGCAGCCTTCGCTGCGGAAGTTTCGATGCGACCGATTCGCGCGCTCGCCGCGTGCGCAAGCACGAGGCGGACGTGGAGCAGGCCCGCGAGCTCGAGGTCGGCGGTGAAGCGCGTGGCGCCGCGAACCTTCTCGGCTCCTTCCTGGCGCCGCCTCCCCGCCCTGGCGGATACGCTCATCAAGCGATGATGCTACCCACCGGGACGAAGAGGATGCTCTTCGCCCTTGTGGCCGTAGCCGTCGTCGCGTGCTCGAACGGCGGCCCTGTCGGCGCCCAGCCCACCGCGCTGGCTACCGACCAGACGCTTCGCTTTCCGATCCAGCAGGACGTGACCACGCTGGATCCCGCGATGATCAAGGACGCGACGGACGCGGCGATCGCTCAGAACCTCTTCGACGGGCTGCTCAGGTTCGACGCCAACCTCAACGTGGTGCCCGGTATCGCCGCAAGCCTGCCCACCGTCTCGTCCGACGGGCTGACCTACACGTTCAAGCTCCGCGAGGATGTGAAGTTCACGAACGGCGACGCGGTCACGGCGAAGGACGTCCTCTACTCGTGGAACCGCGCCGCGGCGATGCAGGGACCGTACGCCGCCAACCTGTCTGCGATCAACGGGTACGACAACGTCTCGACCAACCTTGTTGCGGGCGCGGCGCTCCAGGCCCTGCTCGACAAGCAGGATCCCTCGGTCACGCTGTCTGGCTTGACGGCGCTCGACGACCACACCGTCGTGGTCAAGCTCTCCGGCGCGGCCGGATGGTTTCCCTCGGCGATAGCGCAGCCGTCGGTCGCGGGCATGATCGTCGACCAGAAGGTCGTCAAGGCCGATTTCGACAGCTGGTGGAAGAAGCCCGAGACGCTCGTCGGCACCGGCGCGTTCAAGCTCGCCGCGCACACGCCCGAGAAGTCGTACGACTTCGCGGCGGTCGCCAGCTGGTGGGGCAGGCCGAAGCCGACGCTCAGGACCGTGCACATCGACGTCGTCGCGGACGCGCAAGCCGCGTTCGCCGGATACCAGCAGGGCGGATTCGACCTCCTCGGTTACGGTGGCTACAGCCCGCCGGCAGCCGAGGTGGCGAAGATCCCCGCCGCGCAGAAAAGTCAGCTGCTGCTGGCGGTGAAGAACAAGACCTACTGGGTGAGCTTCAACCTGGTTGCCGACGCCAGGCGGCTGGCGGGCGGGCCGTTCACGCTCGACCAGGGGAAGGCCGCGCATGACCTCCGGCTCGCGTTCTCGACCTCGATCGACAGGGCCAAGCTGGCCGCCGAGGTGTGCGCCAACGTCACCTGCGTGGCGGCGACCGGCGGCCTGATCCCCAAGGGCCTGTTGGGCTATCTCGGCGACGGCTCTGATCCGCTGGCCGTGTTCGACCCTGTTCGCGCCCGCAGCCTGCTCCTCGCGGCGGATCCACAGGGGGCCAAGAGCAAGGGCCTCGTCTACGTGTACGACCCGGAGAACCCGTACAACGAGCCGGTGGCCAAGTTCCTCCAGGCGCAGTGGTTGGCGAACCTCGGGGTCACGGTCAAGCTCCAGACCGTGCCTCACACGCGGTTCGTCACGGAGCGCCTGGCCGGCACGTACGTGCTCTCGCGGGACGGATGGGCGGCCGACTACAACCACCCGCAGGATTGGTTCGACAACCTGTGGGGGAAGGTCGCCGGCTGCCCCGACGTGAGCTGCACGAGCGGCTACGACACGCGGGCGTACGACCAGCTGCTGGCGAAGGCCGATGCCGAGTCGCTGCCGGGGTCCATCCCGGATTACAAGACGCTGAACAGGCAGCTGATCGACGACGTCGCGTACGTGCCTCTCTTTTATGCCGTCGACGCTTTTCTGTTCAAGCCTTACGTCCTGGGCGCGGGGTCGAACAACATGTTCGACTACTGGTGGAACCAGATCCAGCTGATCTCACACTGACCACCGGCGTTCGCCACCGCCAGCGTGGGTATGCGCACCACATCCACGCGTTTTCCAGTTAGAAACCACATACAGCGGAGGTCCAACCATGGCCACGACACGACAGAAGGCCGCCGCAAGGCGGAACATCAAGAAAGCGGTGAAGGTCTCGGCCACGCGCCGGCGCAAGGGCATGGCGCCGAAGACAGGCAAGCACCCGCTCAGCTCTCGCGCCGAGCGTGAGACGCCATCAACCAAGTTCGCTTTCCCGAAAGAGCGCAAGGAGCCACTGACGGACGCGTCGCACGTGCGCAACGCGATCGCCCGTTTCAACCAGGTCGAAGGCGTCAGCGCATCGGAGCGCGACGCGGCCTGGCGCCGGATCAAGGCGGCGGCGAAGAAGTACGGCATCGAGGTTTCGCACCGACCCAGGTAGGAATTCCCACGGAGGCCTGAGAGATGGCAAGAACAGTGCGCGAGGTGATGACTGAAAACCCGGTGACGCTCAAGGCCGAAACACCGCTGGTCGAGGCCGCGAGGAAGATGCGTGACGATGACATCGGTGACGTCCTGGTACTGAAGGACGGCAAGCTCTGCGGAATCGTCACCGACCGGGACATCACGATTCGGGCCACCGCCGAGGGCAAGGACCCCAACGCCGTCCGGCTTGGCGATGTCTGCAGCCAGGACCTGGTGACGATCGCCGCCGATCACCCGATCAGCGAGGCGGTCAACCTGATGCGCACGCACGCGCTGAGGAGGCTGCCGGTCGTCGACGGCGGCCAGCCCGTGGGCATCGTCTCGCTCGGCGATCTCGCGGTCGAGCGGGATCCCAAGTCGGTGCTGGCCAGCATCAGCGCCGCGGACCCGAACGCGTGATGGCGAAGTGCGAGGTCTGCGGCAACGATTACGACAAGGCGTTCGAGGTCGTGACGGGTGACTCGCGTCACGTCTTCGACTCCTTCGAGTGCGCGATCGCTCGGCTCGCTCCGGTGTGCGAGCACTGCGGATGCAAGGTCATCGGCCACGGGGTCGAGGTCGACGCCCGTTTCTACTGCTGCGCCCACTGCGCGCGCCAGGCGTCGGGGAACAAAGAGGCGAAGGACAGGGTCGAGACCCACGCCTGAGGGCTGAGTCGCCGCTAGGGCTCTAGAGCTGCCCCGCGAAATGGCAGGCGGCGAACCGCCCGTTCTCCTTCATCTCCAGCGGCGGCTCGACCTCGCTGCAGATCGGCTGCGCGATCGGGCACCTCGTGTGGAACCGGCACGCTGACGGCGGGTTGACCGGCGAGGGGATCTCGCCTTTCAGCAGGATCGGCTTGCGCTGCGCCTCCAGGTCCGGGTCGGGCACCGGCACCGAGCTCTCCAGCACCTTCGTGTAGGGGTGCAGCGGCTTGTCCCGGATCGAGTCGCTCGGCCCGATCTCCACGATCTTGCCCAGGTACATCACCGCCACGCGGTCGCTGATGTGCCGCACGACTGAGAGGTCGTGGGCGATGAAGAGGAATGTCAGGTTGAACTTCGCCTGCAGGTCCTCCATGAGGTTGACGATCTGGGCCTGGATGGAGACATCCAGGGCCGAGACCGGCTCGTCGGCGACGATGAACGTCGGGTTCAGGACCAGAGAGCGAGCGATGCCGATGCGCTGGCGCTGCCCGCCCGAGAACTCGTGCGGGTACCGGTTGACGAAGTTCGGGTTGAGGCCGACGACGCGCATGACCTCCTGCACCCGCTGCTCGGCCTTGCGCCCCCGCGCCACGCCGAAGTTGCGCAGCGGCTCGGAGACGATGTCGCCGACGGTCATACGCGGGTTCAGTGACGCGTACGGGTCCTGGAAGATCATCTGGATCCGCTGCCGCGTCTTCCGCAGCTTCTCGCCGCGGACCTGGGTCAGGTCGACGTCCTCGAAGAACACGTGGCCCGAGGTCGCCGGCTGCAGGCGAACGATCACGCGGCCGAGGGTCGACTTGCCGCAGCCCGACTCGCCCACCAGGCCAAGCGTCTCGCCGGCCGCGATCGCAAGGTCGACGCCGTCCACGGCGTGGACTACCGCCCGACCCAGGAGCCCCCTGCCGACGGGGAAGTGCTTGACCACGTTCTCCACCCGCACCAGCGGCCGCTTGAGCGTGGGGTCGGAGGTCGGCGTGACGGCCGGCTGGGCCGGCTGTGCGGGCTGGGCGGTCACTTCAGGGCTTCCGCCTCTGGATTCTGCACGTTCTTCATCAGCACCCAGCAGCGGGCATCCTGGTCGGGTCCGACCTCAGCCAACGGCGGCTCCTCGGTGAGGCAGCGGTCGACACGGAACTTGCAGCGCGGGTGGAACTTGCACCCCGGCGGCATCCGGCCCAGGTCGGGCGGCAGCCCTTTGATGGAGATCAGGCGCTCCTTCTCGACCTCGTCCACACGCGGCATGGAGCGAAGGAGCGACCAGGTGTAAGGATGCTGCGGGTTCTTGAAGATCGCGCGGGTCGGGCCCTGCTCGACGATGCGGCCGGCGTACATCACGATCACGCGGTTGCACAGGCTCGCGACCAGGGCCATGTTGTGGGTGATCAGGATCACCGCGGCGCGCAGCTCGCGGCTCAGGTCGCGCAGGAGCTCGATGATCGACGCCTGCACCGTCACGTCGAGTGCGGTCGTGGGCTCGTCGGCGATCAGAAGTGACGGCTCGTTGGAGACGCCCATCGCGATCATGGCGCGCTGGCGCATGCCACCCGAGAACTGGTGCGGGTAGTCGCGCACCCGGTCCTTGGCGGCCGGGATGCGCACGCGCTGGAGCATGGGGATGACCCGCTCCTTGGCCTGCTTGTTGCTGAATCGCTCGTGGGCGATCATCGCCT
>VBEK01000216.1 GCA_005889135.1 Chloroflexota bacterium | reverse complement strand
ACCAGCTCCTCGACGCCGATTCCCGCCTCGCCGTGGTGCAGCGTGTCGAGGACTTCGACCATGGCCGGCCGGATCGCGAGCTCTGCCATGCGGTGGCCGGCCATGACATACGGCGAGATCGTTCGCGTGGCGCCCGCGAGCTCGAGGCGCCGGATCGAGTCGGGCCGGCCCGCCCGGGCGACGATGTAGAGGTCGGGGTTGAAGGCCCGGGCGGCCAGCACGATGTACACCGCGCGCTCGTCGGAGTCCACCGCGGAGATGAGCCCTCGCGCGCGCTCGATTCCCGCCTGCTTGAGGATCTCCTCCTTCGACGCGTCGCCCTCGATGTGAAGGCGGTTCTCGGCGCGAATGCGCTCGACCGCTTCCTCGGTCTGGTCGATGACGACGTAGGGCACCCTGTGGTCCTCGAACTCGGCGACGATCTGCGTGCCGATCCGGCCGTAGCCGCAGATGATGAAGTGGTCGCGCAGACGGTCGAGGTCGTGCTGCAAGCGTCGCTGCCTCCTGTATTCGCCAAGTGCATTGTCGGTCAGAGTCGAGGCGAAGACGCCAAAGCTGTAGAGCATCGTCGCCACGCCGACCACGATGAGCCCAGACGTGAAGATCCGTCCCAGAGGGCCCTGAGGATGCACCTCGCCGTAGCCGACCGTCGCGATCGTCATGATCACCATGTAGAAGGAGTCGAGGAAGTTCCAGCCGTCGATCAGCATGTAGCCCGCGACGCCGACGACGATCACGATGGCGAGCAGGATCCCGGCGAGGCGAAATCGAAGGAGCGGGTGCTCCACTCGCCTCAATTAGCCACCGTCAAGAGATCTAGGGTTATCAACCGCCTCCGCCAGGACCTTCGAGGCCTGGCTTGGTCATCTTGCCCAGGTCGAGAACCTTGTTGAGCTCCTTCTCGCCCACGCCCTTGGCCCGCGCGAGCTGCCGGATCGACTTGCCCGTGCGTATCGATTCCTTGGCGAGCTTGGCCGCCTCGTCGTAGCCGATCACCGGGTTGAGCGCCGTGGCCAGCATCGGGCTGCGCTCCACCAGCTCCGGACCTCGGTCGGTGGCCTGCAGGCCTTCGACGCAGCGCTCGGAGAAGTTGCGGGTCGCGGAAGCAAGAAGCTCGATCGACTCGAGGGTCGCGACCCCGGCCACCGGCATCATGACGTTGAGCTCGAACAGGCTGCCTGCCTGGCCGCTGACGACGACCGCGGCGTCGTTGCCGTAGACGCGTGCGATCACCATCAGCAGGGACTCGACGATCACCGGGTTGACCTTGCCGGGCATGATGCTCGAGCCCGGCTGCGTCTCCGGCAGCCTCAGCTCGCCGAGCCCCGCGATGGGGCCAGTGCCCATCAGCCTGATGTCGGACCCGATCTTCCAGAGGCTCGTGCCGATCGTGCGCAGCGCGCCGTGCGCCGCGACGAGCACGTCGAGGCTCGCCTGGGCGTGGAAGTGGTTGGTCGCCTCGCGCACCGGGATCTTGCTCGCCTTCGCCAGCCGCGCCGCGGCGAGCTTGGCGAACTGGGGGTGGGAGTTGATCCCGGTGCCGACCGCCGTCCCGCCGAGAGGGATGCGCGCCAGCTCCTCGACCGCGCCACGGGCGCGCCGGATCGACTCCTCCGCCTGGCCGGCGTAGCCCCGGAACTCCTGGCCGAGCCGGATCGGGGTCGCGTCCTGGAGGTGGGTGCGCCCGGTCTTGACCACTGGCCAGAACACGCGGCTCTTGACCTCGAGCGCGCGCTGCAGGCGTTCGAGCGCCGGGACCAGTTCCTCCTCGATCGCCATCGCCGCCGCCAGCTGGATCGCGGTCGGGATGACGTCGTTCGACGACTGGCACAGGTTGACGTGGTCGTTCGGGTGGACCAGCTTCGAGCCACGCTCGCCGCCGAGGATCTCGGTCGCGCGGTTGGCGATGACCTCGTTCGCGTTCGTGTTGGTCGACGTGCCGGATCCGGTCTGGTAGACGTCGATCGGGAACTGGTCGTCGAGCTTGCCGTCGATGACCTCCTGCGCGGCAGCGGCGATCGCGCGCGCGCGGCGGCGCGGAAGAAGGCCGAGCTCGCGGTTGGTCTGCGCGGCGGCGCGCTTCACCATGCCGAGAGCGCGGATGAAGCGGCGCGGCATGGGATCGCCGGAGATCGGGAAGTTGAGGACCGCGCGCTGGGTCGAAGCGCCGTAGTAGGCGTCGGCCGGGACCTGCATCTCACCCATGGAGTCGCGTTCAACGCGGGTCCTCTTGGCCACGCCGTGATTCTAGAGTTCCCCTGGAATGCGTCTGGCTGCGCTCGACATCGGCTCCAACACGGTCCACGTGCTGGTCGCCGACGTCGTCCGTGGACGGCTCGAGGACGTTGCCCACTACGTCGAGATGCCCGAGCTCGGGCCCCGAGTCGCCCGGACCGGGGTCATCGGCACTCGGGCAGGCATCGCGATGCGCGCGGTCCAAAAGGTCCTCGGGCAAACCCGCGCGCACGGGTACGACGAGCTGATCGCCT
>VBEK01000072.1 GCA_005889135.1 Chloroflexota bacterium | reverse complement strand
AGGCCTATGAGCGGGAGCAGGAAGACCTGTTCCAGGCCCGGAGCCTGAACCTGAGCACGGCCCAGGACGGCTGCCTGTTGATCAGCGGCGTCCTCGACCCGGTCGCCGGGGCGGCGGTGCGGGGGGCGCTGGAGCCGCTGGCCAGGCCATCGGGCGAGCATGACGACCGGAGGCGGGAGCAGCGCCTGGCCGACGCCCTCTACGAGCGCGTCACCGGCAACACCCCGGTCAGCCTCCAGGTCACGGCCACGGTCGAGACCTTGCGCGCGCTGGCTGGGGCGGCGGGCGGGGAGATGGAGTTCTCCCTGCCTCTGCCTTCGGCCACGGTGCAGCGCCTGGCCTGCGACTCCAGCGTCATGCGCGTCCTCTTCGAGGCCGACTCGCTGCCGGTCGACGTCGGCCGCTCCCGGCGCCTGGTCGACGGTGGCCTGCGCAAGGCCCTGGCGGTGCGCGACAAGCACTGCCAGTGGCCGGGCTGCGAGCGTCCGGCCTCCTGGTGCGACGGCCATCACCTGGTGCACTGGGTGGACGGCGGGGAGACCAACCTCGAGAACACGGTCCTGCTCTGCAAGCGCCACCACCGCATGGTCCACGAGGGTGGATGGAAGCTGATCAAGGTCGAGGGCAAGATCGTGAGCATCGCCCCCACGGTGACGTTCGGCCTGCCGCGAGGGCCGGACTAGCGGAAGTCCAGTAGCTCTTAGACTGGTTTCGGGAAACAGAGAGACAAATTCAGAAGGGGGGTCCCTGAACCATGGCGTTTGAACTTCCGCCGCTTCCTTACCCGTATGACGCGCTCGAGCCGCACATCGACGCGACGACGATGCAGATCCACCACGACAAGCACCACGCCGCCTACATCACCAACGCCAACAAGGCGCTCGAGGCGCACCCAGACCTGGGGAGGAAGACCATCGAGGATCTGCTGTGGGGCATCAACAACGTCCCCGAGGACATCCGCACCGTGATCCGCAACAACGCGGGAGGGCACGCGAACCACTCGATCTTCTGGTCGATCATGGGCCCGGGCGGCGGCGGCAACCCGAGCGGGCGCATCGCGGACTCGATCCGCAGCACGTTCGGCGGCTACGACCAGTTCAAGGAGCAGCTGTCGAAGGCGGCAGTCGGACAGTTTGGAAGCGGCTGGGCATGGCTCGTCGCCGACAGGCAGGGCAAGCTGTCGATCAAGGGTTACCTCAACCAGGACAGCCCCTTCATCGACGAGCTGACGCCGCTCATCGCCGTCGATGTCTGGGAGCACGCGTACTACCTCAAGTACCAGAACCGCCGCGCGGACTACGTTGCGGCCTGGTTCAACACCCTGAACTGGGACGCCATCAACGCCCGCTTTGGCTCGGTATGGGCGTAGGCGTCCTCAGACTCTGTAGGTAGAATCTCCGGGTTCCAATGGCCAGGCTTCAAAACGCGCTCGTCATCGCGGAGGCGGTGATCGCTGTGCTGCTGATGGCCGGCGTCCTCATCCAGACGCCCAAGGCCTCAGGCCTCGGCGGCACGATAGGCGGCGGCGACTCGGGTCTGGGCGGCGGCTACCGCACTCGGCGCGGGCTGGAGCGCCAGATCTACTGGACCACATGGGTCCTTGTCGTCGGTTTTCTCGCCTGCTCGATCGCCAACGTCTGGGTGACGACTCATCTCCATTAGGCGCCTGCTCGCCGCCGCATTCGCGGCGGCCCTGGCACTCGCGGGGTGCCAGCCGGTGGCCACGGTGCCCAAGCCGGCGCGAGGCGGCACCGCCGTCGAGGCGCTGATCGGACAGGCGACCGTGCTGAACCCGCTGTTCGATACCAACGAGAGCACGCGCGACGTGAACCGCCTGATCTACCAGGGCCTGACGGCGGTGGACTCGCAGCAGAACGTCGTCGGCCTGCTCGCGAGCGACTGGACCGTCTCACCCGACCACCTCACCTACACGGTGACCGTGCGGGACGACGTCAAATGGGGGGACGGCGAGCCGTTCGGTGCGGACGACGTGCTCTTCACCTACCACGTGCTGCAGGACATCGAGTACCAGCAGCCGGGGGCGAGCGACTGGCGCCAGGTCGGCATCGCCGCCGGCGGGCCCAACCAGGTGGTTTTCACGCTCAAGGCGCCGGACGCCTCGTTCCCGCTGTCGCTGCGGGTCGGCATCGTCCCCAAGCACATCTTTGCGGGCATGGCGCCGGAGCAGATCCAGACCAGCCCGTACAGCGGCCTGCGCGCGTTCGGCACCGGTCCGTTCAAGGTTGGCTCCATCAACCAGCTGGCGATCACCCTCGACCGCAACCCCTACGCCTCGCCCCAGCCTTACCTCGACCACCTGGTCCTGCGCACCTACCCGGCCACCGACCCGCAGACGGCGATCCGCGCGGTGTTGTCGGGTGCGGCCGACCTGGTGGGCGGGATCCAGCCGCAGGAGGTCGACACACTGCTGGGGCGCAACGACCTGACGGTCCAGGAGGGACGCATGTTCACGAACTCGTTCGTGACCTTCAACCCTGAGGGCGACGGCAAGCAGTTCTTCGGCGACCCCAAGGTGAGGCTCGCGCTGGTGCAGGCGATCGACCGCCAGAGGATCGTCTCCGACATCCTCGCGGGCCGGGCGGACGCCGACCCCAACCCGATCCCGACCGCCGGCTGGGCCTACTCCGCCGCGGCGGGCAACCTGCACCCGTTCGACGCGATCACCTCGGCGAAGGCGCTGGACGCGGCTGGGTGGGTGCTCGACCCGACGTCGAAGCTGCGCGTGAAGAACAACGTCCAGTTCAAGGTGACGCTGGTCGCCGCCAACTCGTATCCGAACCAGCAGATCGCCGAGGCGGTGGCCTCGCAGCTCGGCGCGATCGGGGTCGGGGTCGACGTGAAGCCGCAGCCCGCGTCGAAGCTGCTTTCGGACTACCTGCTGACGCACAAGTACCAGATGGCGCTGGTGTCGATCGACGTGGGCCCGGACCCCGACCAGTACTCGCTGTGGCACTCGGGCATCGACCCGGCGTCGCTCAACTTCGCCTACTCGCGGGGATGGGGGCTGATCGACAAGGACCTGGAGGACGGGCGGGCCGCGCTCGACCCGCCGGCGAGGCTGGCGGCGTACATCGACTTCCAGATGCTGATGGCCGACGCCGCGCCCGCGATCTTCCTGTACGCGGGGCGGTACCAGTACGCGGTGTCGCAGCGCGTGCACGGGGTGCACTTCAACAAGGCGATCGAGCCGTACGACCGTTTTCAGTACGTGACGGACTGGTACGTGAACACGACGGGGTGAGGCAATGGACCTCGGCTTAGCGGGAAGGCGCGCGCTCGTCACGGCGGCGAGCAAGGGGCTGGGACGCGCCTGCGCCGAGCTGTTGATCGGCGAGGGAGCTCACGTCTTCATCACCTCGCGCGACCCAGAGGCCACCGCGAAGCAGCTCGGCGCCGCGGGCTGGCTGGCGTCTGACGTCTCGAAGCCGGAGGAGCCGGAGCGCACCGTCCGGGCCGCGGTCGAGAGGCTCGGCGGGCTCGACGTGCTGATCGTCAACGCGGGTGGCCCGCCGTTCGGAACCTTCCAGGACGCGCCGCTCGAGGCCTGGGAGGACGCCTTCCAGCTCACGCTCATGAGCGCCGTCCGCCTGGTCCACGCCGCCCTTCCACACCTCAAGCGCTCCGAGCAGGGCCGCATCGTCTTCATCACCTCGATCTCGGTCCGCCAGCCGATCGGAAACCTGGCGCTGTCCAACGCGCTGCGCGGCGGCGTGACGGGGCTGGCCAAGACGCTATCGCTCGAGCTCGCGGCCGACCGCATCACCGTCAACTGCGTCGCGCCGGACGGCATATTGACCGACCGCATTCGCCACCTCATCGGCGACTCGGAGGAGGCGGTAAAAGCGCTGGCCGAACGCAAGCCCATGCGCCGCCTCGGCACCCCCGCCGAGTTCGCGGCCGCGTGCGTGTTCCTCTGCTCGCGCCAGGCGGCCTACATCACGGGCCAGACGCTCGGCGTCGACGGCGGCTCCCTGCTCGGCGTGCACTAGCAACTACGATTCGGGAGTAATGGCCAGCACCGCGGTGCGATTCGCCGAGCGCATGTCGCGCCTCGGCACCGAGGGCGCCTTCGAGGTCCTCGCGCGGGCGCGCAAGCTCGAGGCCGAGGGCAAGCGCATCGTCCACCTCGAGATCGGCGAACCCGACTTCGCCACGCCCGACAACATCGTCGAGGCCGCGATCGGCGCGATGCAGAACGGGTACACGCACTACACGCCCGCGAGCGGCATCTTCGAGGCGCGCGAGGCGGTGGCGCAGTTCGTGGCCCGCATGCTCTCGACCGAGGTCGACCCTGCAGACGTCGTCCTGGTGCCGGGCTCGAAGAACGTGCTTCTGTTCACGCTCCTCGCCTGCGTCGAGCCCGGGGACGAGGTCATCCTTCCCGACCCCGGCTACCCCGCATACGCGTCGCAGGTGAACTTCATCGGCGCCGTGCCCAAGATGGTGACCCTGCGTGAGGAGTCGGGGTTCCGGATGGACCTCGACGAGCTTGCCTCGCTGGTGACGCCCAGGACGCGGATGTTGATCATCAACACGCCTCAGAACCCGACTGGCGGCGTGCTCACCGAGGAGGACGTCGACTTCGTCTGCGAGCTCGCGCACAAGCACGACCTGCTCGTCGTGTCCGACGAGATCTACAGCCAGCTCGTGTACGGCTTCCATCACGTCTCACCCCTGTCCCGCCCCGGCATGCGCGACCGGACGGTGCTGATGGATGGGCTGTCCAAGTCCTACGCGATGACGGGCTGGCGGCTTGGCTACGCGGTCGCGCCGCGCGCGCTGGCGGCCAAGCTCGACACGCTGATGATCAACTCCTCGTCCTGCGCGGCCGCGTTCACGCAGATCGCGGCCATCGAGGCGCTCGGCTCTCCGGAGTCGGAGCACGCCGTGCGCCGAATGGTGAAGGTCTTCGAGCACCGGCGCGACCTGGTCGTCGACGGCCTGACCGAGATCCCAGGGGTGCGCTGCCACCGGCCGCAGGGGTCCTTCTACGTCTTCCCGAACATCCAGGGCACCGGCTTCGACGAGCACGACCTGTCGAGCAGGCTGCTCAATGAGGCCGGTGTGGCCGTCTTGCCGGGCACGGCGTTCGGCCCCGCGGGCAAGGGCTTCATCCGCCTCGCCTACACGCAATCGGAGGACGAGCTGAAGCTCGGCCTGGGCCGCATCAAGGAGTTCATCGCGACCCACAGGGCCTAGGATTGGATTTCTCATGGAGCGTCTGACCGAGCCTCTCGTGAGGGACGGCGGCAAGCTCCGTCCCGCGTCGTGGGAGGAGGCCCTGACCAGGGCCGCTGCAGGGTTCGAGGCGGCGCGCAGGCAGGGCCCGCAGGCCTTCGGAATGTTCAGCTGCTCGAAGACGACCAACGAGATGAACTACATGGCCCAGAAGTTCACTCGCGCCGTCATGCACAGCAACAACATCGACAGCTGCAACCGGACTTGACACGCCCCGAGCGTCGCCGGTCTGGCGACAGTGTTCGGAGCCGGGGGAGGGACTTCCTCGTACCTCGAGGCTGAGGACACCGACGTCATCATTCTCTGGGGCTCGAACGCCCGCGAGACCCACCCGATCTTCTTCCACCATCTGCTGCGCGGCGTGCGCAACGGGGCGAGGCTGATCGCCGTCGACCCCAGGCGCACGAGCTCCACAGAGTGGGCGGACGTGTGGATGGGCATCGACGTCGGAAGCGACATCGCGCTGGCCAACGCCATGGCTCGCGAGATCATCCACAACGACCTCATCGCCGGTGACTTCATCGCCCGCGCGACGACCGGGTACGACGACTTTGCGCAGTGCGTCGAGGCCTACACCCTCGAGCGCGCGGAGGCGGAGACCGGCGTCCCCGCGGCCGCGATTCGCGAGGTCGCGCTGGACTTCGCGCGCGCGAAGAAGGGCATGATCTGCTGGACCCTCGGCATCACCGAGCACCACAACGCCACCGACAACGTGCTCGCGCTCATCAACCTCGGCCTCCTCACCGGCAAGGTCGGGCGCTATGGGTGTGGGCTGAACCCGCTGCGCGGACAGAACAACGTCCAGGGCGGCGGTGACATGGGCGCGATCCCCGCGCGGCTGCCCGGCTTCCAGGACCTCGAGAACCCCGAGCTCCACGACAAGTTCGCGCGCGCGTGGGGCGGCGCCGAGTTCCCGCGCAAGAAGGGGTGGCACCTCAGCGAGATGTTCGAGGCGATGGAGCGCGGGGATCTGCGCGCCGCGTACATCGTCGGCGAGAACCCGGCGCGCAGCGAGGCCGACCAGGGGCGCGCGGTCAGGCTCCTGAGCGGGCTCGACCACCTGGTCGTGCAGGACATCTTCCTCACCCACACCGCGGAGCTCGCGCATGTGGTGCTGCCCGCGGCCGCGGGCTGGGCGGAGTCGGAGGGGACGGTGACCAACAGCGAGCGCCGGGTGCAGCGCGTACGCCGCGCGCTCGAGCCGCCGGCGGGCGCGCGCGACGACGTCGACATCATCTGTGACCTCGCCCGCCGGCTCGGTGCCGACTTCGGCCACCCGACGGCCGAGCAGGTCTGGGACGAGTGCCGCAGCCTGTCGCCGATGCACGCGGGCATGAGGTACTCGCGCCTCGACGAGCTCGGCGGCATCCAGTGGCCGTGCCCCGACGAGTCACACCCGGGGACGCAGTTCCTGCACGCGCGGCTCTGGAAGGATCCGATCGAGGGGGCGCCGGCGCCTTTCCATGCCGTCGAGCACGACCCTCCCGTCGACCGTCTCACCGACGAGTTCCCGATCCGCCTGACCACCGGCCGCCGGCTCGACTCTTTCAACACCGGGGTGCAGACCAACGAGTACACGTCGCCGCTGCGCCGGGACGAGGCGCTCTTGATAGCGCCCGAGGACGCGTCTCAGCTGGGCGTGGCCGACGGCGAGTGCGTGCGCGCCAGCTCCCGCCGGGGCTCGGTCCAGGTGCCTGTGCGCGTCGAGCCGACGCTGCGGCCCGGCCTGGCGTTCATGACCCTGCACTTCCCCGACCAGGTGGCCACGAACGTGCTGACCATCGACGCGACCGACCCCAAGTCGGGGACGGCGGAGTTCAAGGCCAGCGCGATCCGGATCGACAAGATCCCCGAGCAAGCGCCGGCTTAGTGGACATCCGCACGACCGGAGGCCCCGCGACGGCCGAGGAGGTGGCCGCGGTCGACGGGCTGCTCGGCCCGCCCGAGGCGGTGCACCATCATCTCGCCTACGGCGGCCGCATGCTGCGCACCCGGCGTCACCTGCTGCTGCCGGTGCTGCACGCGATCCAGGACCGCGCGGGCTGGGTGAGCCGCGGCGCGCTGGAGTACGCGTGCCGGCGGCTGTCGATCCCGCCGGCGGAGGCGTACGGCGTAGTTTCGTTCTACGCCCGGTTCGCGCTCGAGCCACGCGGGGACGTCGCCCTGCACGTCTGCGACGACATCGTGTGCTCGCTCGCCGGGGTCGAGAAGCCGGAGGGTGCGCGCCTGGCGCCCTGTCTCGGGCTGTGTGACCGCGCGCCGGCGACGCTCACCGAGCGGTTCGGCGCCGTGTACGAGGCGGTCCAGACGCCGTCTTCCCAGCCGAGTGGATATCCGGGCGCGAGCCTGCTGCGCCGCATCGGCGTGGTCGACCCTGACAGCATCGACAGCTACCTCCAGCACGGCGGATTCTCCGCGCTGAAGCGGGCTCGCGAGATGGGCCCCGCCGCAATCATCGACGCGGTGACGCGTGCCAAATTGCTGGGCCGCGGCGGCGCCGCGTTCCCGACCGGGCGCAAGTGGCAGTCGGTGGCCGACGCGCCCGTGCGCCCGCACTACCTCGTGTGCAACGCGGACGAGTCGGAGCCGGGCACGTTCAAGGACCGTGTCCTCATGGAGGGCGACCCGTTCGCGCTCGTCGAGGGAATGGCGATCGCGGCGTTCGCGACAGGCTGCGAGAAGGGTTACGTCTACGTGCGGGCGGAGTACCCGCTGGCGCGGCGCCGGGTCGAGAACGCCATCGCGCTGGCGCGCGAGCGCGGCTACCTCGACTTTGAGATCGAGGTTCGGCGCGGCGCCGGTGCGTACATCTGCGGTGAGGAGACTGCGCTCTTCAACTCCATCGAGGGCAAGCGCGGCGAGCCGCGCAACAAGCCGCCGTTCCCGGTCGAGGTGGGGCTGTTCGGCAAGCCGACCTTGCCCAACAACGTGGAGACGCTGGTCAACGTGCTCGAGATCGTCGGCGGCGAGTTCGCCGACACGCGGCTCTTCTGCGTCTCGGGGCAAGTCCTGCGCCCGGGCGTCTATGAGGTGCCGATGGGGACGCCCCTGCGTGCCCTCATCGAGATGGCCGGCGGCCTGGCGCCGGGGCGAACGATGCAGGCGGTCCTGCTTGGCGGCGCGGCGGGGTCGTTCCTCACGCCGGAGCAGATCGACGTGCCGCTGAGCTTCGAGGGAGTGCGCGGCATCGGCGCCACGCTCGGCTCGGGCGCGGTGATGTTGTTCGACGACACCGCGGACATGAGGCAGGTCCTCCTCCGCATCGCCCGCTTCTTCCGCGACGAGTCGTGCGGCCAGTGCGTGCCGTGCCGCGTGGGCACGAAGCGCCAGGAGGAGATCCTGGAGCGCATGTTCGAGAGGCGCGACGGCGACAGCCGCGCGGACGTCATGCTCCTGAGCGACATCGCGCAGGCGATGCGCGACGCGTCGATCTGCGGTCTGGGCCAGACCGCGGCCAACGCCATCGCCTCGGGGCTGACCCAGCTCAAGGTGCTCGATGCCTGACGTCTTGGTGACCATCGACGGGCGGCAGGTCGAGGCGCGCGCGGGCACGACCATCCTCGACGCGTGCCGGCGCCTTGCGATCGACACGCCCACGCTGTGCCAGCTCGACAACCTCACGCCGGTGAACGTGTGCCGGGTGTGCGTGGTGGAGCTCGACGGCTCGCGGGTGCTGGTGCCGGCATGCTCGCGCAAGGTCGAGGAGGGGATGAAGATCCATACCGACTCGGCGCGCGTGCGCCACAGCCGGCGGTTGGTGCTCGAGCTGCTGGCGTCGTCGGTCGACATGTCGCTGTGCTCGGCGCAGGTCCAGGGGTGGATGGCGCGCTATGAGGCGGTGCCCTCGCGGTTCGGCGCGGAGGCGGCCACGGTCGCCCAGCCGGTGAAAGTCGACAACGACCTGTACGTGCGCGACTACTCGCGCTGCATCCTCTGCTACAAGTGCGTCGAGGCGTGTGGCGTCGACGCGCAGAACACCTTCGCGATCGGCGTGGCCGGGCGCGGGTTT
>VBEK01000129.1 GCA_005889135.1 Chloroflexota bacterium | reverse complement strand
TCCGACTCCTCAAAGCCTTTGAGCTTGTCGGCGGTGTTGGCCAATGTCGCCAGGTGGGCGTAGCCGATCTCCCCCTGGCGCAGCGCCTCCAGGCTCTGCGGCAGCTTGCTCAGCTGCCTGCCCACCTGGAGCGCGTTCCAGGCCGCCCCTGAGGTCATGTGGCAGTGGAAGCGCAGCCAGTCGGCGGCGCTGTTGGCGCCCTCGTCGTCCCACTGCTCAGCGCCGGCGAAGTCGGCCGCCACGGCGGCGAACTGGAGCTCCATCTTGTCGATGGCGGCGCGCAGGCAGCTCAGGTAGAGGCCGAGGTCGGTGTCCTCAGGGAGCGCCTGGAGCATGCCAGAATCGTATCAAAAAAACGTTCGACTGTCCAGCTCCAACCGTGTAAATTTATATTCAAACCAGCAAACCCAGGAGCCACCCCAGCCCACCCCTATCACCCCTTCACCGTCCCACTCCCAGACATCTCCAAGGCCACCCAGGCCCACCCATGTCGCCCCCCCTTCACAGCTCTCCTCCCAGGCGTGTGAATGGCCACCCAAGCCCACCCTGTCTCCCCCTTCACCGTCCGTCGTCCCCGCGCCCGGAACTACCTCAGCGGATGAGCGAGCTTGACCTCCACCGCCCCCCCGCGCTCCCGCACCAAGAGCGGCGGTTGATCGAACGTCGCCGGCCCACCCACCACCTTCCCATCCCCAAACCGAAACCGCGAGTAGTGCCACGGACAGGTCACGACCTCGCCCTCGAGCTTCCCCTCCTGCAGCGGCCCACCCGCGTGAGAGCACACCGCGCCGATCGCGTGCAGCAGCCCCTCGCGACGCATGATGACCACCGGCAGTCCCTCCGCCTCCACCCGCTTCATCTCCCCCTCGGGAAAATCCTCACGCGAGCCGACGCGCACGAACTCCATCGGCCCCTCGAAGAACGCGTTGTGGTTGACGACCGTCCCCATCGCAAACGTCAGGTGGCCACCGACGTAACCGCCCACCACCGCGAGCAACCACGCCCCGGTCGCCAGCACGATCGCCGCCGTCCGCATGTCCGGCGCCCACAGCCGCATGCCCATGGAGACCAGCTCGATCACCACCACCACGGTCATCGTCAGGCCGTGCACGGTTGCCGCCCGCCGCCCATGGCCGACCGTCTCGTGGTGGTCCGTGTACCCCGTCATCGCCGCGACGATCGCGGCCGCGACGCCAATCGCAAGGCCGAGGTCGCCGGCCACGGCCGGAACTCGCCCTGTGGTCACGAACAGCCAGTCCGCCAGGACGCCGACGCTCCAGGCGCCGATGGGCAAGTCGGTGATGGCGGGGTGGAGTGGATGACCCAGGACGGTGGTGCCGTGCATCAGGTCCTTGAGCGACTTCCCCGGCGCGCCCAGGCTGTCGTAAAAGGCTCCCACCGCCTTCTGGATGGTCTCGCCGACCGGGTCGAGCCATCCCTGGCGGCGCAGGACGCGGTCGAAGGTGCGCTCCCGGCTGCGACCTTGCCGGATCAGGCGACGGATCTGCCTGCTGTCGATCTCCATCTGTGACGCTCCACACCGAAAACGCCCACGAGTAACGTTTGCACCATGCCCGCGAACGAGATGGGGGTCGTCGGCCTGGCGACGATGGGCATGAACCTCGCCCGCAACCTCGCCTCGCACGGCGTCCGTGTGGCCGTCTACAACCGCACCCGCCAGCGCACCGACGAGTTCATGGAGCGATACGCGAAGGAGGGCGATTTCCACCCGGCCTACTCCTTCGCGGACCTGGCAAACACTCTGAAACCCCCACGCGCCGTGCTGGTGATGGTCAAGGCCGGCGCGCCCGTCGACGAGTCGATCGATTCACTGCTGGAGGTGCTGGGCAAGGGCGACACCATCATCGACGGCGGCAACTCCTTCTTCCAGGACACGCAGCGGCGCGCCGCCGCGGTCGAGAAGCTCGGCCTCGGCTTCATCGGCTCGGGTGTGTCGGGCGGGGAGGAAGGTGCGCTCCACGGGCCGAGCCTCATGCCCGGCGGCACGCGTCAGTCCTACGAGCGCGTCGAGGACATGCTCACCGCGATCGCCGCCAAGGTCGACGGCGTGCCCTGCTGCACCTACATCGGCCCCGACGGGGCTGGGCACTTCGTGAAGATGGTGCACAACGGCATCGAGTACGCCGACATCCAGCTCATCGCAGAGACCTACGACCTGCTGCGCCACGCGCTCGACCTCTCGCCCGACGAGCTGGCGTCTGTCTTTCGCCAGTGGAACGAGGGCCGGCTGCAGTCCTACCTCATCGAGATCACCTCGCGCGTGCTCGCCAAGCACGACGACGGCGCCTCCGCGTCGCTCGTGGACGCGATCGAGGACGAGGCGGAGCAGAAGGGTACCGGGCGCTGGACGAGCCAGTCGGCGCTCGAGCTGGGGGTGCCGCTGACCGGGATCACCGAGGCCGTTTTCGCGCGCATGCTGTCGAGTCAGAAGGCGCAGCGCGTCAAGGCCGCCGCGATCCTCGCCGGCCCCGCCGCGGCGAAGGCGCACGAGGGGCTGGTCGACGACATCCAGGAGGCGCTCTACGCGTCGAAGATCGTCGCCTACGCGCAGGGGTTCGAGCACCTCTCCGCGGGCTCGAAGGAGCACCGCTGGGACCTCGACCTCGGCGCTCTGGCCACGATCTGGCGCGGCGGCTGCATCATCCGGGCCAAGTTCCTCGACCGCATCAAGGAGGCCTACGAGGAATCGCCCGACCTGCCGAGCCTCATGCTCGCGCCCTTCTTCCAGGACGCGCTGGCGGCGGCGCAGCCCGCATGGCGGCGGGTCGTGAAAGCCGCGGTCGACCAGGGCATCCCGATCCCCGCGTTCGCGTCCTCGCTCGCCTACTACGACGGCTACCGGCGCGCGCGCGGGCCGGCGAACCTGATCCAGGGGCTGCGGGATTACTTCGGCGCCCACACCTACCACCGCGTCGACCGCGAGGGCGCCTACCACACGCGCTGGGCGCAGGACGGCGAGGAAGTGCGAACGGATTGAGCTAGGGCGGCGAAGGCTCCCGCCGATAGACTCGCGCCACAGCGAAGTACAGGCCGGCTGCGATCGCCAGCCACGCGAGCAGGGCGGCGGACAGGCTGAGCACGACGCCCCACCTCGCGACCGTGAGCACGACGATGGCGGCGAACGCGACCATCGCCACCGAGCCGAGGACAGCGCCGAGCGAGTCGATCGAAGCCTCCTCCTTGCCCTCCCTCTTCTCGATCAGCGTCAGCGACGCAGGCAGCACGGCAGGAAAGCCCAGGAAGATGCCGCCGACCACGGGACCGAACTTCATGCCGATGAGCGCTGCGACGAGCGAGATCCCCGCCCCGAACGCAAACCTGACGGCGTACTTGCTCACCGCATCCCCAACCAGTAGACGGCGAAGGCAGGCACCGCCCAGGCCAGCCACGCCACGCCGCTGCCCGCGACCGCGCCCAGGTGCTTGACGAGCAGCGCGGCCGCGATGCTGAAGAACAACAGCCCCACCGTCCCCGCGATCATGCCGGTGGCGTATTTCGAGTCCCTGGCCGCGCCCATGGCGAGCCCGTTGACGATCAGGCCGGCGGTCGCGACCGAGGGTGCCGCGCCGAAAAGGCCCGCGAACATCTTCGGCTTCAGCCTGTCCGCGAGCATCGCGAACGCAACCACGAGCGCCCCGCCCGCGACGACCCGCAGCCCCAGGAGCAGGAGCGCCCCGCTCACGCGGCCCGCGCCAGACGCCGGCGCTTGATCAGCGCCACGACCGCGCGGTCGCTGCCCTCCACGGGACGACCCGCCATGTACGCGGCGACGACCGCCGGATGGACGTAAGCGCGCCGGCACACGGCGCGCGTGTGCCCGAGCTTGCGCGCGACCTGGTCGATGGCGGCCGCGACCTTGCGCTTCGCGTCCGTCTCGGACTCGAAGCCGGCGACCTCGCGCAGCGCGCAGGCCGCGAGCACCGTCCCCGCCCAGGTGCGGAAGTCCTTAGCCGTGAAGGCCTGGCCTGTGACCTCGCGGAGGTAGTCGTTGACGTCGTCCGAGGTGACCTGGCGGCGCTCACCGTCCGCGTCGACGTACTGGAAGAGGTGCTGGCCTGGCAGGTCCTCGCAGCGCCGGATCACGCGCGCGACCCTGTTGTCGGTGACGTCCACCGAGACCTCGACCCCGCTCTTGCCCTGGAAGAAGAAGCGCACCGTCGATCCTGTGACGTCGACATGGCGGTTGCGCAGCGTGGTCAGGCCGAAGGAGCGGTTCTGGCGGGCGTACTCCTCGTTGCCGACGCGCGCGTAGGTGGTCTCGAGAAGGCGGACGATGGTGGCCACGACCTTCTCTCTCGGGAGCCCCTCGCGGCGGAGGTCGTAGGCCACGCGGCGGCGGATCGCCGGCAGCGCCTTCGCGAACTCGACCATGCGGTCGAACTTGTCGGCGTCACGGTGCCGGCGCCAGCGCGGGTGGTAGAGGTGCTGCTTGCGCCCCCGAGAGTCCCGGCCTGTCGCCTGCAGGTGACCGCGCTGGCGGGTGGTGATCCATACGTGCTCCCAGGCCGGCGGGATCACAAGAGCGCGGATCCTCTCCAGCGTCGAGCGATCGCGAACGGGCTCGCCTTCGGGATCCAGGTAGGCGAACCCCCTGCCCCTCCGGACGCGCCGGATCCCAGGTTCCTCGGCCGACGCATAGACGAGCCCGGCCTCGACGGCCGGGTCATGGGGCCGCCGGTTCAGGCTGCGGAGGGTGGCGTCACCCCGGGACCGCCCCACTCGAGCAGGCTGCGCTTGCGCGCCCACAACCTGGCGATCAGCTCCTCGCGAGTCGTCATCTCGTTGCACGGGAAGCCGAGCTGGCAGAGCCCCGAGCGGACGTCCATGGGCAGCTCAGCGTCCGCCGGGTAAGGCCGCGCGATCCTGGAAAGCATCTCCCCCAACTGGATCAAGAGGCGGTCGCGCTCGCTCATGTATCCGAAAAAACGCTTCTCGACCGGACGCTACTGGGCCAGCTCCGCTCGGGTCTCAACGAAGGCGCGAACCGCTCGCTCGAGCTCGTCGCGCGAGTGGGCCGCCGACACCTGGCACCGGATCCTGGCCTTGCCCTGGGGCACGACCGGGTAGGAGAAACCGACGACGTACACGCCCTTCTCGAGCATGCGCGCCGCCATCCGGCCGGCAAGGGCGGCGTCGCCGATCATCACCGGCACGATGGGGTGGTCGCCGGGAAGGATGTCGAAGCCCTCCTCGGCCATGCGCTTGCGAAATAGCTGGGTGTTCTCCAACAGGCGGTCCCGCAGCTCCGCCGCGCTCGCCAGCAGCTCGAGCACCTTCAGGCTCGCGGCGACGATCGCTGGGGCGACCGAGTTGGAGAAGAGGTAAGGCCGCGAGCGCTGACGCAGCATGGCCACGAGCTCCCTGCGCCCTGACACGTAGCCCCCGCTCGCTCCACCGAGCGCCTTGCCCAACGTCCCCGTGATGGCGTCGATCCTTCCCATCACTCCGTGGTGCTCGTGCGTGCCCCGCCCGTTCTTGCCGATGAAGCCCACTGCGTGGGAGTCGTCGACCATGACCATGGCGTCGTGGCGCTCCGCGAGGTCGCAGATCTCGCGCAGCGGCGCGAGGTAGCCGTCCATGGAGAAGACGCCGTCGGTCACGACCATCCGGAAGCGGGCGTCCGCGCTGTCCCGCAGCTGCTTTTCGAGGTCCGCCATGTCGCGGTTGGCGTAGCGGAAGCGCCTGGCCTTGCACAGCCGGACGCCGTCGATGATGCTGGCGTGGTTGAGCGCGTCGGAGATCACGGCGTCGCGCTCGTCGAGCAGCGCCTCGAAGATGCCGCCGTTGGCGTCGAAGCACGACGAGTAGAGGATGGTGTCCTCGGTGCCGAGGAATTCGGTCAGCCCCGCCTCCAACTCCTTGTGCACCTCCTGCGTGCCGCAGATGAAGCGCACGGAGGCCATTCCGTAGCCCCATCGGTCGAGCGCCTCCTTGGCGGCCCGGACGACCTCGGGGTGGTCGGCGAGACCGAGGTAGTTGTTGGCGCACAGGTTCAGAACGTCGCGCTCCATCACAGCGACGGTCGAGCCCTGCGGTGAGTCGATCACCCGCTCCGGCTTCTCCAGGCCCGCCTCGCGGATCTCCTGCAGCTGCTGCGTCAGGTGCTCTCGCATGCGTTCGAACATCACACGCTCCAGTCGAGGACGATCTTTCCGCACTGGCCCGAGTGGCCGACGGCGAAGGCCTCTATGAATTCCTGGTAGGGAAAGCGGTGCGTGATCACGGGGGAGATGTCAAGCCCGCTCTGGACGAAGACCGACATCTGGTACCAGGTCTCGAAGATCTGGCGGCCGTAGACGCCCCGCACGGTCAGCATCTTGAACACGACCTGCGACCAGTCGATGGGAAACTCGTGCTCGGGCAGGCCGAGGACGGCGATCCGTCCGCCGTGCGCCATGTTGTCGATCATCTCGCGCATCGCGCTGGGCACGCCTGACATCTCGAAGCCGACGTCGAAGCCCTCCTTCATGCCGAGCTCGATCTGCGCGTCGTGGAGCCTCTGCTTGCGCACGTCCACCGCGCAGGTGACGCCGATCCTGCGCGCCAGGTCCAGGCGGTAGTCGCTGACGTCGGTCATGACCACGAAGCGGGCGCCGTTGTGGCGGGCGACGATCGCGGCCATCAGCCCGATCGGCCCGGCGCCGGTGATGAGCACGTCCTCGGCGACGAGGCGGTACTGGGTGGCGGTGTGGACGGCGTTGCCGAAGGGATCGAAGATTGACGCGACATCGAGGTCGATCTGGGTCAGGTGCGGCCACAGGTTGCCGGCGGGCATGACGATGTACTCGGCGAACGCGCCGTCGCGCTGAACCCCGATACCGACCGTGTTGGCGCACAGCGCGCGCCGGCCTGCGAGGCAGTTTCGACACTTGCCGCACGTGATGTGCCCTTCGGCGCCGACAAGCTCGCCGGGATAGACGTTGACGACGTCCTCGCCCAGCTCCACCACCTCGCCTACGAACTCGTGGCCGACGACCAGGCCGGGCTTGATCGTGTGCTGCGCCCACTCGTTCCAGGCGTCGATGTGGAGGTCGGTGCCGCAGATCCCGGTGCGGAGGACGCGGATCAGGACCTCGCCGGGCCCAGGCTTCGGCTCGGGGACGTCCTGCAGCCACAGCCCCGGCTCGGCTTTCGCTTTGACGAGCGCCTTCAATGTGGGATTGAGAATAAGATTCCCGCCGCCACGGCATGCGCCGTGAGCCAGTGGTGTGCCGGGAAGTCTGGTCGGCAGGAGGTCGCCGGCCGTCCAGTGAGCACCGCCCAGAGCTTTCTCTTCTTCCTGATCCTGCTCGGCGCGGCCGCGACCGCGCTGCGCCTGCTCTCGCGCACGACCCCGACCGTGCCCTACCCGGTGCTGCTGGCAGTCGGCGGAATCCTGATCGGGCTGGTGCCCGGTCTCCGCCTGCCGCCGATCGGGCCGGACCTGATCCTCCTCGCCTTCGTGCCAGGTCTCGTGTTCGAGGCCGCGCTGTCGCTCGACCTCCCCGAGCTCCGGCGGCGCGTCGTGCCGGTGAGCCTGCTTGCAACGGTGGGCGTATTTCTCACCGTCGTTCTCATCGGCGGGCTGGCCCACTTCGGCCTGGGCCTCGACTGGCCGAGCGGCTTTCTCCTGGGCGCGATCGTGGCGGCGACCGACCCGATCGCGGTCGTCACCTTGCTGCGCCAGCTCCGAGCCCCACGCGGGCTCGAGGCGATCCTGGACGGAGAGAGCCTGTTCAACGACGGCACGGGCGTGGCGCTCTTCTCGGCCGTGCTCGGCACGATCGTGACCGGCCACCCTTCGGTGCTGGACGCGGGCGTGCGCTTCGTCTACGTCAGCGCCGGCGGCCTGGCGGTCGGTGTCATCGCGGGCGCCGCCGCCGTGCTCCTGGTGCGCACGGTGGGGGAGGCCGAGCTCGAGATCCTGGTCACGCTCGTCCTCGCCTACGGCTCATACCTGGCCGCCGACCTGGTCCATGCGTCGGGCGTGGTCGCGGTCGTCACCGCCGGGCTCGTCGTCGCGCGATACGGCAGCCGCGCAGGGCGCCTGCAGGGGACGCAGCTGCACGGCTTCTGGAACCTGCTCGCGTTCATCCTCAACGCAGTCCTGTTCCTGGTCGTCGGGATCGCCCTGCCGGCGCAGCGTCTCGCGGCCGTGGCGGGGCTGGTCCTCGGCGCGTACGTGATCATGCTTGCCGCCCGGCTCTTGCCGGTCTACGGCTTGCTGGCGATCGCCGATCCGGGCGCGCGGTCCATCCCGTGGCGCTGGCGGCACATGACCATGTGGGGCGGCCTGCGCGGCGCGCTGTCGGTTGCGCTTGCGCTCTCGGTCGTGGCGTACCCCGGCGTAGATCCCAACGTCTCGGTGCTCGCCTACGGGATGGTCCTGCTGTCGCTGGTCGTGCAGGGCGGATTGCTGCTGCCGGCCGCCGACCTGCTGCACCTGCGCAACCGCCCCGACTAAGGTTTTCCGCGATGCGGGTGCGCGTGGGGATCGCGCTGGTGCTGCTGCTTGCCGCCGCGGCCGCGGTCAACTACCTACGCCCGATCCCTGCGGTCACGGCGAGCTCGGCCCTGCCGGCGACACAGGTGGTGAAGGGAACGCCTCCTTCGATGCCCTGGCCGGAGCGCGGCGCGGCGGCCGTAGGCGTATCCGGGCTCGGCCTGATCGCCAGCTCGGGCAACGAGCAGGCGATCCCGGCCGCGAGCGTGACCAAGGTCATGACCGCGCTCGTCCTGCTCACGGACAAGCCGCTCAAGCGTGGCGAGGACGGCCCGACCATCACGTTGACGGACACGGACGTCCAGGCCTACGAGACGGACTTCCAGGCCAAGCAGTCGGTGGTCAAAGTCGAGGCCGGGGAACAGCTGACGGAGCTGCAGCTCCTGCAGGGGATGCTGATCCCGTCGGCGAACAACTTCGCCGAGACCGCCGCCCGCTGGGACGCGGGCTCGATCACCGCCTTCGTGGCCAGGATGAACGACCGCGTGGCCGCCCTTCGCCTGACGCACACGAAGTTCGCCGAGCCAAGCGGCGCCTCGCCCGCCAGCGTCAGCACCCCGAGCGACCTCATGAGCCTGGGCATGGTCGCGATGCAGGACCAGGTTTTCGCGGACGTCGTGGCCATGGGCCAGGTCGAGCTCCCGGTCGTGGGCACGGTCTACAACGTCAACGCCGCCCTGGCGAAGGGCGGCATCCTGGGCATCAAGACCGGCTCGGGCCTGGACGCGGGCGCGAACTTTCTGTTCGCCGCCAACGCGAGCATCGACAGCCGCACCATCGTCGTCTACGGCTGCGTGATGGGCCAGCCGACCCTCGACGCCGCCTTCGCGGCCGCCCAGACCCTGATCAAGGCCATGTCGGCGGCGCTGCACGTGCAGCGGGTCATCGAGCGCAACGAGACCGTCGCCACCTACACCACGGCGTGGGGCGAGCAGTCGGACCTGGTCTCCCTCTTCGACGTCGACCTGGTCGAGTGGCCGGGGATGGTGCTCCGCCAGCGCGTCATCGCCAGGTCGATCGTGATCGACCATCCCCTGCCGCCAAACACGAGAGCGGGGTCGGTGCAGCTGATGCTCGGGGACTACAAGGTCGACGTCGCGATCGCGACCGCGAGCCCGCTCTATCCGCCTGGACGGTTCTGGCGGCTCACGAGGGTGACGATCTAGCCGCTGCTCGAGGCTTTGGGCCTTGCCGAGGTCGAGCACAACCCCAAAAACAGCAGGATGCGAGCCAGATAGCATTTCCCCGGATGGGGTTCGTCTCCAGAGGGTTCAAGGGCCGTCGCCGCGACACAGCGTCGAGCTCGCGTGTCCCGCCCGGCCAGTACGTGGTCACGGATTTCCCGGTCCTGTCGGCCGGCCCCACACCGCGGGTCAATCTCGACCAGTGGACCTTCACCATCGAGGGCGAGATCGACGAGCCCAGGCGATGGACGTGGAAAGAGTTCCAGGCCCTGCCGGCCGAGACGGTGACCAAGGACATCCACTGCGTCACCAAGTGGTCGAAGCTCGACACCACGTGGAAGGGCGTCTCGGTGGACGCGCTGATGGAGGGCGTGGAGACGGCGGCCGACTTCACGACGGTCTTTTCCGACGGCGGCTACACGACCAACCTCGCCCTCGATGACATCACCGGCGGCAAGGCGTGGGTCGTCTATGAGTTCGACGGCCAGCCGCTTCATCCCGAGCACGGCGGCCCGGTGCGCTTTCTCGTCCCGCACCTCTACTTCTGGAAGAGCGCGAAGTGGGTCCGCGGCATCCGGCTCCAGAAGGACGAGCATCCGGGATTCTGGGAGTCGAACGGCTACCACGTCCGCGGGGACCCTTGGCGAGAGCAGCGCTACTGGGGCGACTAAGATCGCCACGAAATCGGAGGCTTCGCCGAGAATCCGTGGGGCCCCGATTTGATCAGGTGGCAGTTCGCCACCCTGGCCGAGGTCGTCCCGGAGACGCCCAGGGTGTCCAGCCTCTACCTCGACGTCCCTGACTGGCAGGGGCACCTCGCGGGTCAGCACGTCGACGTCCGGCTGACCGCCGACGATGGCTACCAGGCCGAGCGCAGCTACTCCATCGCCTCGGCGCCGGAGGACCGCCGCCTCGCGCTGACGGTCGAACGCCTCGAAGACGGCGAGGTCTCGCCGTATCTGGTCGGGGAGCTGCGCACCGGGGACAGGCTCGAGCTGCGCGGTCCCATCGGCGGCTACTTCGTCTGGCGCGGCGACGAGCAAAGGCCGCTGCTTCTGATCGGCGGCGGTTCGGGAGTCGTGCCGTTGATGTCGATGCTTCGCCACCGCGCGCACGTCGGGAACCGCGCGCCGGCTCGCCTCCTTTTCTCCTCGCGCACGCTGGCCGACGTCATCTACCGCGAGGAGCTGGAGCGACTGGCCGCGAGTGCGCACGGCCTCCAGGTGCTGCACACTCTGACCAGGGAGAAGCCGGCCGGCTGGACGGGCTACACCCGGCGCGTCGACGAGGCGATGCTGCAGGAGGTCGCGTGGCCCAGGCAGGATGCGCCGGACGTCTTCGTATGCGGCCCGACGCCTTTCGTCGAAGCCGTGGCTACGCTCCTGGTGGGCATGGGCCACGACGCGCGCTCGATCAAGACGGAGAGGTTCGGGGCGACAGGAGGATGAATCGATGCAAGACATGAAGCTCGACGGCAACGCCATCGGCGGTCTGCTGCGGGAGATCTTCGCCATGGAGATGACGACCGCGGTGGGGACGTGCGCTCACTGCGGTGCCGTGAACGAGGTGGGGAGGGTCGCGGTCTACATTCACGCCCCTGGCACGGTCGTCCGCTGCCCGGACTGCGAGCAGGTGTTGATGCGCGTGGTGCGCGGCAAGGGCCGCTACTGGGTGGACCTGACGGGCGTGCGTTGCCTGGAGCTTGCGGAGCCTGAGGTCTAGCCGGGCTTCTTCATGGCCCACGGGCCGAACCTGATCACGCCGATCAGCATCCAGACGAACATGCCGAGGCTTGCCAGCGCGAGCAGCGTGCTCACCCAGATGACGCCGATCGGGACGGGAGAGGTCGCGGGCCTGGCGATCGTGCCGAGGTCGCCGAGAACTCCCAGCCCGCCGAGACCGAACAGCACCAGCGCGCACCAGAACATCCAGCGCCAGCCGAGGTAGCTGCCGGCCGCGGCCACCAGCTGCAGGATCGCAAAGAAGGCCGCGAACCCGATCGTGACCCCGATCGTCACGTTGACGATGGTGTCCACATCGCTGCCGCTTGGGAGCTGCGTGCCCTGCGCCTGCATGGCCTTGAGCATGGTGTCGTGGTTCACGAACACCAGGGTCGTGACCACGGAGTAGACGGCCGCCACCACGAACAAAACCGCCGCGCCCAGCTGCATCGGCCTCGTCCAGGCGGTCGGCTCGCGCTGGCCTTTGGGGATGGGCACCCACTGGGCGCCGTCCCAACGGAACTGGCCGTCCGCCGAGACCTGGCCGACGGCCGCAGTTTGCTGCTCGCTCAACGGGGCGCTAGAGTATCGCTCCGGCATGCGGCTACGAAAGGTTGCTTGAGGGACCGGCGACGGCCTTCCGACCGTTGAGAGGTTGGACGTTTGTAAGAAAGCATTCCCGAGAGGGGGAAGGTCTCTTGTCTGTACATCCGTCGGTGCAGCACCAGCTGCGGGGCTGGTTCGACGCCGTGGTGGCCCTGGGCCTGAGGGTCAAGGACCGCGAGGCGCACGCGCACAATTTGCGCGTCGCGAGGCTGTGCGTTCACATCGGCCGCCAGCTGTCGATGAGCCGGCACGAGCTGCGAGTGCTCGCGCGCGCCGGGCTCATGCACGACATCGGCAAGCTGGGCATCCCCGATACGGTGCTGGGCAAGCACTCGGCGCTCGATGACGCCGAGTGGAACCTGATGCGGACGCATCCCGAGCTGGGGCTCACGCTGCTCGACCGCACTGGCCAATCATCGCGAGAGGTCCTGGCCGTGCTGTACCACCACGAGCGGCTCGACGGCAGCGGCTATCCGTACGGGCTGAGCGGTGAGGCGATTCCCATAGAGGCGCGGATCGTCGCGGTCGCGGACACGTACGACGCGCTCACATCCGACCGGCCCTACCGCAAGGCCTGCAGCGAGGCCGAGGCGCGCCGCGTCCTGATCGCCGAGGCGGGGTCGCGGCTCGACCCCAGAGCGGTGAGCGCGCTGTTCGGCGCGTTCGACCTGTCACCAAGGATCCGCCTCGCAATAGCCTGACGCCCCTCACCGTCCATCCCCCCTCCTCAGAGGCGAGAGGGTGGTGCCTCTACGATTCGAGATGTGAAGTTCGGGATAGCGATATTCCCGACCGAGTACGCGATCTCGATGACCGAGCTCGCGCCCGCCGTCGAGCAGCTGGGCTTCGAGTCGTTGTGGGTCGCCGAGCACACCCACATCCCGACCAGCCGGCAGTCGCCCTGGCCGGGCGGCGCCGAGCTGCCGAAGCACTACTGGCACACCATGGACCCGTTCCTCGCCCTGACCGCAGCGGCCCTCGCGAGCAAGACCATCCGCGTCGCCACCGGTATCTGCCTTCTCATCGAGCGCGACCCCATCCACACCGCCAAGGAGGCGGCGAGCCTCGACGTCATCTCCGGCGGCCGTTTCATCTTCGGCATCGGCGGCGGCTGGAACCGCGAGGAGATGGCCGACCACGGGACTGACTTCACCAAGCGCTGGCAGCTCCTGCGCGAGCGCACCGAGGCGATCAAGGCGATCTGGACCAGCGACCCCGCGGAGTACCACGGGGAGATGGTCGACTTCGGCCCGATGTGGTCCTACCCCAAGCCGGTGCAGAAGCCTCACCCGCCGGTCATCCTCGGTGGCAGCGGGCCGCGGATCCTCGAGCGCGTGGTCCGCTACGCCGACGGCTGGATGCCCAACCGTGGCGCCGTCATAGAGCGCATCCCCGAGCTGCAGCGGATGGCAGACGCGGCAGGGCGACAGCCCATCCCGGTGACGTATTACCCGAAGGCGAACGCGGAGGAGATCGAACGCTGCGCCAGAGCCGGCATCGAACGGCTCATCTGGTACGTGCCCGCGGACGGCCGCGACGCGGCGCTGAAGAAGCTCGACGAGCTCGGGACTCTGATCCGTCCCTACGTGAAGGACTGACCCTCCCCTCGAGCAGCGCGATACACGCACCGCGCGACAATGTTCGCCGATGACGCTCGAGACGGATGTCGCGCGGGCCTCGACGCTGCCTTCGCAGATGTACGTCGACCCGGCCGTCCTCGAGCGCGAGAAGGACCGCATCTTCTCTCGCACGTGGCAGCTCGTCGCCCACCGCGGCGAGCTCGCGCGGCCCGGCGACTTCAAGCCCGCGACCATCCTCGACGAGCCGATCCTGCTCACGCACGCGGCTGATGGAAACCTGCGCGGCTTCTACAACGTGTGCCGGCACCGCGCGGCCCAGGTCGTGACCATGCGCGGCAACCGCAAGTCGCTCCAGTGCGGCTACCACGGCTGGGTGTACGGCCTCGACGGCACGTTGCAGACCGCGCGCGAGATGGAGGGAACAGAGGACTTCGACAAGGCCGACTTCGGCCTCGTGCCGATCCGCGTGGACACTCTCGGCCCCTTCGTCTTCGCCAACCTCGACCCCGACGCCGCGCCGCTCGCCGACTGGATTGGCGCCATCCCCTCGGAGATCACCAGGGCCGGCTACGACCTCGACTCGATGCGTTTGATCGAGCGCCGCGACTACGACATCGCGTGCAACTGGAAGGTGTACGTCGACAACTACCTCGAGGGCTACCACCTTCCGATCGCGCACCCCGGTCTCTTCAAGGAGCTCGAGTACGACAACTACCGGGTGGAGACGTTTCGCTACTACTGCAAGCAGCACGCGCCGATCCGGGAGTTGAAGCCCGGCGAGGTGCCCGGCCGCGACCGCCGCTACTTCCGCATGCCGGGCGCGGAGGAGGACGCCCTCTACTACTGGATCTTTCCGAACACGATGCTGAATATCTACCAGGACAACCTGAGCACCAACGTCATCCTCCCCAACGGCCCCGAACGGACGCTGACAATCTTCGAGTGGTACTTCGCCGAACCGGGCACCGGCGCGGGCTGGGAGTCGATGCAGCAGACGATCGCATTCTCCGACGAGATCCAGCAGGAGGACATCGCGGTCTGTCAGCAGGTGCAGCGAGGATTGCGGTCGCGCTCCTACACCCGCGGCCGGTTCTCCGCGCTGCGCGAGAACGGCGTGCACCACTTCCAGTCGTTGGTGACGGAGTTCCTGGAGAAGAGCTGACGGTCTAGGCGGTCCTGGCCTCGGCCGGTGCGGCCTGGTGCGGCACCGCGGTGAGGGGCAGGGTGAAGTGGAAGTCGGAGCCGTTGCCTACCTGACTGTCGACCCAGACCTTGCCGCCATGCATCTCGACGATCTGGCGGGTGATGGCCAGGCCGAGGCCGGTGCCGAGGATCTTGCCCGCCGTCTTCTCGTAGCGCTCGTAGCGGCTGAAGAGGCGCTGGATGAACTCCGGGGCGATGCCGACGCCGTGGTCGCGGACGCCGACCTCGACCAGGCCATCGCGTACAGCGCTCGTGATGGCGATCTCGCCGCCGTCGGGCGAGTACTTGATGGCGTTGCTGAGGAGGTTGGCGATCACCTGGGCTATGCGGTCGGGGTCGCACTGCACCACCGGCCGTTCGTCGAATTTGCAGACGATGAAGTGAGAGGCGCTCGACGCGCGCGCCCTGTCCGCCGCGTCCTCCAGCAGCGACGCCAGGTCGACCTCCTGTACATGCAGGGTCAGTCGCCCGGCTTCGATGCGGTCGAGGTCGAGCATGTCGTTGATCATGCGGTTGAGGCGGTCAGCGTCCTTGTTGATGTCGCCGGCGTAGCTCTTGGCCTCGTCGAGCGTGACCTCCTCGTCGCGGATCATCTCGCTGAAGCCGGAGATGCCGACCAGGGCGGTGCGGAACTCGTGGCTCACGAGCGAAACGAACTCGCTCTTCAGCCTGTTCAGGCGCTCCAGTCCGGCGAGGTGCGCGGCCGCGGCCTCGTTGGCGGCGTGCTCGGCGTCGACGTCCTCGTACATGACAAGGAAGTAGTCGATTCGTCCGGCTGCGTTGCGCACCGTGGTGGCGCTCCAGTGCAGCCAGACCTCCGTTCCGTCGGACCGGACGGCGCGGCTCTCCGACTCGATCGTGTCCACCGCGCCCTTCCACAACGGCTGGAACACTTCGAAGACGCGCGCGAACTCGTCGGGGTGGAGGTACTTGGGCACCGGCGTGCCGACCATCTCCTGCGTGCCCATCCTCAAGATGGCGGCCATCCGCGGATTGACGTCGATGATGTTCATGTCGACGCCGACGCGTGCGATCCCGAGCGGCGCGTGGCTCACGATCTGGTCCAGCAGGGTGTTGCGGCGCTCCAGCTGTGACTCCGCGCGCTGCCTCTTGTCGAGCAGGTCCAGCGAGTCGCGGTGGGTGAGCACCTGGTTGGCGACCAGAAGAACCCCGATGCCGGCCGCCAGCACCGTCTCGAACTGGTCCAGGCTGCGGCCGTTGATGGCGAGCCAGGCGGCGGTCAGGGCGGAGGTGAACACGGCGAGCCAGGGCAGGGCGAGCTGCCAGAGCTCGATCGGGCCCTCCTCACGCACTCGGCCGGTGGAGCGGGCCGGCCAGAGCGGGGCGAGCGCGATCAGCAGGTAGCCCACCACCCAGCCGGCGTCGAGCACGCTGCCGCCCTCGCCGTACGTGCCGTTGACGGTGAGGTAGGCGAAGGCGCTGTCCGCGAGCGCGTTGCAGGCCAGTCCTCCGATCAGCAGCAGCATGTACCCGACCTCCGGCGCGCGCGCGCGCCGCAGCGCCACGACCAGCACGGTGAGGATGACGAGGTCTCCGATCGGATAGGCAAGCCCTATGGCCTGGGCGAAAGGGCTGGCGTTGGACTGCTCGTAGACCTTGGCGATCCCCAAAGCCCAGGCGATGAACAGCAGCGAGAGGGCGACGATGGATCCGGCGAGCACCGTTTCGCCTCGGGTGGTGAGTCGCGTCGGCGCCGACGTGAACGCGAACACACCCATGATCGCCAGCGGGATGGCGAGCAGGTAGCCCACGTCGGCGATCGAGGGGAAGGGGACGGCCTGGCCCTGGACGACCTCGTACCACGACCAGATGAACTCGCCGACGCTCCAGCTCAGGGCGGACAGGCCGAAGAGCAACCAGGCGATCCGGACCCGGCCTGAGTTCCGCACCCCGGCGTAGACGCAGCTCGCCGCCGCGATCAACGCCGCCAGCCCCTCGCCGATGTCGTCGACGCCGACGGTGAAGTCCTCGCTGACCCAGCGGTTCACCGTCCAGCCGATGAAGACGATGGACACGATCGCGGCGAAAGCGGCGGAGGCGGCAAACGGCCCCCACCCTTCGATGCCGAGGCCTGTGACCACCACGGGGCGTCGCTGGCGCATCGCGAGGGCGGCGCTGGGCTGCACGAAACGAGCGTATGCCGGTGCGCTCACACTCGCGCCTTCGATGCGAAAAATCGCCACGTCACGTTAAGTGACGTCCGATTTGATTTAACATGGCGGGGCAGTTACTTGTAGCACAGCCAGGTGCGCGCAAGGCCGTCTTAAGCGCACGAGCTGCGAATTCGGAGAAGTAGAGGGGAAGTACTCCGTGCGGGACAGGGTCACCGACGAAGAGGAGGGTGTGGCCCCGGTCGGCAGCGGTCGCGGCGCGGCGGCGCTCGCCGTCTTGTGCCTTGCCCTGGTTCTGCCTGCGCTTCCCGTTGCCGCCGCTGCCGGCTTCCTGCCCGAGGGCGCGACCTCGCTCGCCGCCTGCACGGCGGTACTGGCAGTGGGCCTGGGCGGCGGCAAGTTGGCGGCCGCCGTCGTCGCCGCGGCCTCTCGCGCCTAGTCAAGTCAACCCGGGTTTCCGTCCTTCCAGTCCGCGCCAGCAGGCAAAGGAGGTGAGATTTATGCGCAAGCTGCTGTTTGCCGCCATCCTGGCGGTCTCGGCGATGATGAGCTTGGCCATGACCGTCTTGGCGGACGGTCACGGCGGAGGCTGCTGCTGAGCTCGTAATTCGCGTCAAGTCAAATCCGGCTGCGTTAAGCTGGCCCCGTGCCACGCGTTCGCGCCTACGCGGCAAGCGAGACTGACGGCTCGAGAGGGCAAGGGAGTGCCCCCTCGAGTCGCCGTCGTGGCCGGCGGCGCGGCGTGGAGATCCGCCCAGGCTCTGTCAAGCAGGCCCGCCTGGAGGCCGGCCTGAGCCTCGGCCAGGTGGCGCAGGGCGACATCAGCCGCACCGCGATCTACTTCGTCGAGACGGGCAAGTCCAAGCCCTCGATGGAGACGCTGCAGCTGATCGCGACCCGCACCAGCAAGCCCATGGAGTTCTTCCTCGGCGAAGACGAGGGCATCAATGGCGTGGCCGCTCTCGCCGAGATCGAGCGACTCGTCGCCGTGGGCGACAACGCAAGGGCGGTGACCGCCGCAGAAGCGCTGCTGGCACGCAACAAAGAGGCAAAGACGGCGGCCCAGGCCAGGTTCTTCATGGCCAACGCCCTGGTCCGCATGGGGCAGCCTGGCCGCGGCCGGGGTGCCGCCTCCGCCGCAAGGGCGTTCTTCGAGCAGGCGGGCGACGGCCTGATGGTGGCGGAGTGTCTTGGCTGGGAGGCCGGCGCGGCGCAGCTGATGCAGGATCCGGCGGCGCTCGGCCTGATCGAAGACGCGCTCGCGCGATGCCGCTCGATCAACCCTGTGCCGGTCGTCACCGAGGCGAGGCTCCTCGCCATCCTCGGTCACGTCCGCGTGTCGCGCCACGAGTACGCCAAGGCGATCCAGGCCTACGAGCAGGCGATCAGCGTCGGCGCTGCGTTCGCGGACTTGCGACGCCTGTCGTACGTCTACGGTGCCCTCAGCCTCGCTTACCAGGAGAGCGGGCGCTACGCGCAGGCGGCCCATTACTCACGGCGCGCGATGGCGCTCTACGAGACGCTTCGCGACCGCCTCAACATCGCGTGGGCGGAGAACAACCTGGCCTTGCTTGTGTTCAAGCAAGGCGACCTCGCCGGCGCTCTCCGGCACGCGCAGAGCGCGCTGGGCACGATCGAGGAGCTCGGAGTCGAGGCCGGCAGGGCCCACGTGCTGATGACGATGGCCGAGCTCGAGCTGGCGCGCAGCGACCACGCGGCCGCGACCGCGTACGCGACGGCCGCGCTGGAGATCGCGGAGCGCACGGGCGAGACCACAAACATGGGCGAGGCCCACGTCTGGCTCGGCCGGATCGCCGCGGCCCAGGGCGATGAGGCGGCGGTCGATGCCGAGTTCGCGGCCGCCTTCGAGAGGTTCGAGGTGGGGCAGGCCACTGAGTGGCAGACCCGCGCGCACGCGTCCTACGCCGAGCTGCTGGAGGCGCGCGGCGACCTCAGGACCGCCAACCGGCACCTGCGCCTGGCCATCGCCGCCGCCGGAGTGCGGGAGGCGCCGGTCCAGGACGTACGCATCGCCATGGCGTAGCCTTCGGTTGGGAGCCTGACGCCCTGCGTTCCTAGTTGCGGGTTCCCGCTGCGGTCGGTTAAGAATAGGAGCCGGACCTGGTGGCTCTGGGGGTGATGCTTTGAAGCCTGTCGTGCTGGTCGTCGACGACAGCGCGGCGAACCGCGAGATCATTCGTCTGTTTCTCTCGACGATCGACGTCGACGTCGCGCAGGCAGCCGACGGCGTCAGGGCGCTCGAGATGATCGAGTCCCGGCAGCCGGACCTCGTGCTGCTTGACGTGCGCATGCCGCGCATGGACGGCTACGAGGTGTGCCGGCGCATCAAGGCCATGCCGCGCGGGCGCCTGCTCCCGGTGGTGATGATCACCGGCCTGAGCCAGACGACTCACCGGGTCATGGCTCTCGAGGCCGGCGCCGACGACTTCATGGCCAAGCCGGTGGAGGGCGCGGAGCTCATAGCGCGGGTCCGCTCCGCGCTGCGCCTGAAGGAGCTCTACAACACGCTCGACAGCGCCGAGCATGTGATCTTCTCGCTCGCCACGGCGGTCGAGGCCAAGGACTCGTTCACCGAGCAGCACACGCAAAGGGTCGGCGAATCGGCGCGGCTGCTCGGCGAGAAGATGGGGCTTTCCGAGCCGACGCTCGACACCCTTTATCGCGGCGGGATCATCCACGACATCGGCAAGATCGGAGTCGCGGACTCGATCCTGCACAAGCCAGGACCGCTCGACGCCAGGGAGGTGCCGCAGATGCAGGCCCACGTGGCGATCGGGGAGAACATCGTGCGGCCGCTGCAGTCCACCTCGGGCCTGCTGCCGATCATCCGCCACCACCACGAGCGCTTCGACGGCTCCGGCTATCCCGACGGGCTGCGGGCGCGGGAGATCCCGCGGGTGGCACGCATCGTCTCCGTCTGCGACGCCTTCGACGCCCTGGTCAACGACCGGCCATACCGCGTACGCCGATCGACGCAGGAGGCGCTGGCCGTGCTCCGCGCCGGCGCGGGCACGCAGTGGGACCCGGAGACCGTGGACCTACTGGCGACGGAGCTGCCGGCCCTGCACCACCTGGGCGCGGCGTAAGGCGCGGGGGAGGCAGGCCTCCCCCGCGGAACCCCCTCCTTCCACTGCTGACGCCTGGAGGCGCTTGGTCCGCGACGCTGGGGACGGCCGGAATGAATCCGGCCTACGGCTCCACTTCGTCCGCTTTGCTTATCCGGTGTTTTGAAGTCCCGCCGCGACCCCGTTGACGCTGAGCTGAAACACGCGCTCGGCCCGCGCCCGGTCGCTCCGCGATGTCCTCGGGTCGCGCATGGCCCGCAGCGCGCGCAGCTGCAGGTGCGACAGCGCGTCGACGTAAGGGTTGCGCAGCTCGATCGCCCATGACAGCACGCGGCGGTCTTCGAGCAGCCGCCGGTGCCCGGTCACGGCCAGCACCCGGTCCAGCGTCAGGTCGTACTCCTCGAGCACCATCCGCACCAGGTCGGGCCGGTCGCCGAGCGCAAGGTAGCGCTGGGCGATGCGGCGGTCGGTCTTGGCCAGGCTCATCTCCGCGTTGTCGAGCATCACGTTGAACAGCGGCCACTCCGCGTAGGCGCGGCGCAGCTCCGGCAGCGGCGCCGCCGCCAGCCCGCTGCCGATGCCGTACCAGCCGGCCAGGTTGAGGCGCATCTGCGACCAGGCGAACACCCATGGGATCGCGCGCAGGTCCTCCAGCCGCCGGCCGCGCGTCCTGCGCTGCGGCCGCGACGCGATGCGCAGCCGCCCGAGCTCTTCGACCGGGCTGACCTGCCCAAACCAGCGCTCGAAACCGGGCGCCTCGACCAGCCTCCGGTACGCGGAGCGCGAAGGGGCGTCGATAGCGGCGGCCAGCTCGCCAAACGAGTGCGCGGGGTCGCGCCGCGACGCGAGCGGCGCGGAAGCCTCCAGGACCGCCGAAGTGACCTGCTCGATGTGGCGCCGCGCGATGGCGCGGTTGCCGTAGCGGGCGAAGATCACCTCGCCCTGCTCGGTGACCTTGAATCGACCGGCGACCGAGCCCGGCGCCTGCGCCCGCACGGCCCTGTTGGCCGGACCGCCGCCCCTTCCCAGGGCGCCGCCCCGGCCATGGAAGAGGGTGAGACGAAGCCGCCGCTTCCTCGCCCAGGCGGTCAGCGCCGCCTGCGCGTCGTGCAGGGCCAGGGTCGCCGAGAGCGGGCCGATCTCCTTGGCGGAGTCCGAGTAGCCGAGCATCACCTCGATCGCCCGACCGTTGGCCGCCAGGCGTCCGCGCACCGCAGGCAGCTGAATCACCTCGTCCATGACCACGGTCGCTCGACCCAGGTCCTCCAGTGTCTCGAACAGCGGGACCGCGTCGATGGTCGGGCCTTTGCCGCCGGTTGCCTCATGCGCCAGCTCATACACCGCCGCCACGTCGGCCGCGCTTCGCGTGAAGCTGACCACGAACCGGCGGCAGCTCTCGACGCCGAATCGCCGCTGCAGCGCGTCCATCACACCAAGGAGGTCGAGGGTGTCGCGTGTGAGCTCGGAGCGGGCTCGCCCGGCGCGGACCTCGTCCAGCGCGCGCCGCAACACCTGGCTGTGCTGCCGGATCTCCAGCTCGGCGAGGTGAAAACCAAACGTCTCGGCCTGCCAGATGAGGTGCTGGACCTCGCCGCCGGCGAGGCGCGAGGCGCCGGCCGCCGCGAGCGATGACTGCAGCGTGAGCAGGTCGTCGATGAGCTCCCGAGCCGTGCGATAACCCTGCGTCGGCGTCGACATCCGCGTGTGTCGGAGTCGGGCGGCGACGTCGAGAAGAAACTGGCGATGCGGCTCGGCCGCAGGCTGCTTCAGCCGGCGCAGGAGGGCGCGCGAAGGAGGAGTGGTCTGCGCGTCAACGGTCAGGGACCGGCCGACCCGCGTCGCGACCGCCTCGAGGGCGAGCAGCGCGTGCTCGGCGTGGATCGACATCGTTTCGTCGGTGACCTGGGCGGTGATCGACGGGTTGCCGTCGCGGTCGCCGCCGATCCAGCTCCCGAAACGCAGAAAGGCCGGCGCGTTCCCGCCGAGGCCGTCGTCCAGGGCGCGCACGACCTCGGGCGCCAGGCGGAACAGCGTCTCGTCGAAGACGGCCATGAACGACCGCACCTCGTCCAGCGGCTGCACGTGCGCGACCCGAACCTGCGAGGTCCGCCACAGGGTGTCGATCTCCTCGGCCAGCCTCCGGGTCGCGTCGGCCCGCTCGGAGCCCGAGGTCATGGGGTCATCCAGCCGCTCGAGCTGGTCGCCGACGCGGCGGATCGCGGTCACGACCGCGCGCCTGCGCGACTCGGTGGGGTGGGCGGTGAAGACAGGATGGACCTCGAGGCCGGCGACGAGATCGCGCAGACGCTTTCGCCCCAGGCGCGGGCGCAGCTCATCGACCGTCGCGGCGATGGACTCGGGAAGCGGCTCAGGACCGCGGTCGCGCTCACGGATGACGCGCGCGCGCTGGTGCTCCTCGGCGAGGTTGGCGAGGTGGAAGTAGACGGAGAAGGCGCGCGCGACGAGCTCCGCACGCTCGAGCTTCCAGGAAGCGACGAGCCTTTCGGCCTGGCGCTCGAAGCGTCCGTCCTCGCGGCCGCGGATGACCAGCGAGCGCAAGCGCTCGACGTCGCGCAGGAGATTCGGGCCGCCGTAGTCCGCGATGACCCTGCCGAGCGTGTCGCCGAGCAGGCGTACGTCGCGCCTCAGCTCGGAAGGAATCTCCTGGCGGGCGGTCTGTCTAGCTGGACTCGGTTCGGCCAACCGCGTACTCGAGCGAGTCGAGAAGCGCCAGCAGCGAGGCCTCGATGATGTTGGTCGAGCAGCCGACTGTCGTCCACCGCGCGGTTGCCTTACCGGACTCGATGAGCACGCGTGTGGTCGCGCCGGTGCCGGCGTCGCCGTTCAGAATGCGCACCTTGTAATCGTGCAGGCTCACACCCTCCAGCGCCGGGAACGTCGGGCTCAAGGCCTTGCGCAGCGCCGCGTCGAGCGCGTTGACCGGGCCGTTCCCGGAGGCTGCGGTGTGATAGACGGCGTCCCCGACCTCGACCCTAACCGTCGCCTCGGCGTGCACCGACGCGCCGTTCTTGCGCACCTGGGTCGTGAAGTCGGCGACCGTCCAGGGCGCGACGTAGCCGGGCTGCAGCCGGCGGAGCAGCATCTCGAAGGACGCGTCCGCAGCCTCGTACGCGTAGCCCTGGTGCTCGAGCTGCTTCAGGTGGTTCACGAGCCATCGCGTCTGCGGGTCGTCCTTGTCGAGCTCGAGCCCGAACTCGCGCGCCTTGGCGAGCACGTTGCCCCGGCCCGAGAGCTCGGACACGAGGACGCGCGCCTCGTTGCCGACCAGCGCCGGGTCGACGTGCTGGTACGCATCCCTGTGCTTGAGCACGGCGGCCACGTGCTGGCCCCCCTTGTGCGCGAAGGCGCCGTGGCCGACGAAGGGCTGCTGCACCGGAAGCGCGAGGTTGGCGATCTCGGCCACGGTGCGCGACAGCTCGCTCAAGCGCCGCAACGATCCCTCGGGCAAGGCGTCGTAGCCCAGCTTCAGCACCAGGTTGGAGACGACCGAGACGAGGTTGGCGTTGCCGCAGCGCTCGCCGTAGCCGTTGATCGTCCCCTGGACCATGTCCGCGCCCGCCGTCAGGCCCTCGAGCGAGTTGGCGACCGCGAGCTCGCAATCGTTGTGGGTGTGGATGCCGACGCGCGCCGGGCTGTTGGCCGCGGCCAGCGCCGAGCGCACCGCGCGCACGCCCTCGCGTATGGCCTGGGGCTGGGAGCCGCCGTTGGTGTCGCACAGCACCACCCATGTCGCACCTGCACGCGCCGCGGAGAGGCAGACCTCGACCGCGTACTCGGCGTCGCGCGCGAAGCCGTCGAAGAAGTGCTCGGCGTCGAAGATGACCTCCCTCCCTTTGCCGACGCCGTACCCGACCGATTCCTCGACCATGGCCAGGTTCTCGTTGTTGGTGGTGCCGAGGACGTTCTTGACCTGCCAGGTGTCGCTCTTGCCGACGAGCGTCCACACCGGCGCGCCGCTCGCGATGAGAGCGTCGAGGTTGGCGTCGTCCTCGCAGCTGCCGCCCGCGCGCCGGGTGGCGCCGAACGCCGCGAGGCGCGCGTGTTCGAGGGGCTGCGCCGCGAGGCGCGCGAAGAGCTCCTCGTCCTTGGGGTTGGAGCCGGGGAAACCCCCTTCCACGTAATCGAAGCCGAGACCGTCGAGCAGCCGGGCGATGCGCTCCTTGTCGGCGGCCGAGAACGAGACGTCAGGCCCCTGCGCGCCGTCGCGCAGGGTGGTGTCGTACAACACGACCTTTCTGTTGGCGGACATAAAAAAACCTCCCGACCCTTTCTGGCCGGGAGGTCCAACCGACTTCGGCGCCGCGCGCTAAGTCGGGGGACCTCCCCGGGTAATCTCGATGGCGATCGCGCGGACCATGCGCATGTGGCGGCAAGCCTAATCCATCGATCCGGCCAGGCGCATGGTTTCGGGCCCCAATCCCGCTTTCGACGTTTGGTGCGGCGGCGACAGAACGCGACTCCGGCGCCGCGGCCGCGACGGGAGGAAAATTCTTCTTGACAAAAGCCCCGGCCGAGCGTACGTTTTGCGAAATCGATTCGACAATGTCGAACGACAGTCAGAATTACCGAGGGGGTTCAACCGCCATGTATTCGATTCGACAGCGTTTTCTGGCCGAGGTTCTGGGTACGGCCGCCCTGGTCCTGGTCGGGCCGGGTTCGGTCATCGCCACGCTCACGCTCGCGGGCAAGGCCGTGCCGGCCGTGACCGAAGCCGACCTGCTGGGGATCAGCTTCGCGTTCGGCTTCATCATCACCGCGCTCGTGTACGCGATCGGCAAGGTCTCGGGCTGCCACATCAACCCGGCCGTGACTTTCGCCCTCGCGGCGACCAAGCGGTTCCCATGGCGCGAGGTCCCCACGTACTGGGCGGCCCAGTACGTCGGCGCGATCATCGGCGCCTTCGCCATCTGGGGAGTGTTCGGCCAGAACGCGGTGACGTTCGGCATGGGCCAGACGCACTTCGCGGCCGACGCCTCCACGACCTACTACCTGCAGGCCGCACTCGCCGAGGCGGTCGGGACAGGGCTGCTGCTGTTCGCCATCCTCGGGATCGTGGACGGGCGCTCGCCGCAGCAGCTGGCCGGTCTTGTGATCGGCGGCGCGGTCGTCGGGATCATCCTGATCTTTGGCCCGGTCACCGGCGCGTCCCTCAACCCGGCGCGCGCGTTCGGACCTGAGCTTGTCGCAGCGATCGCCGGCGGCAGCACGTTCTGGGCGCAGTACATCCCGGTCTACCTCATCCCCGGCCTGGTTGGAGCGGCCCTGGCCTCCTTCGCCTACGACTATCTGGCCAACCCTCGCCACGTCGAGCAGCCGATCGAAGAAGCCGTTACCCACGAAGAGTCCCCGGCGCAGGTCGCCGCGGCGCACTAAGGAGTCGAAGATGGCGATTGAAACCAACCAGATGCGGAAGTTTCTCAACGAGCCGGCCCAGGTCGTCAAGGAGTCGCTGGCGGGGCTCGCCGCGGCGCACCACGACCTGCTCCGCTACGACGCGGCGGCGCAGATCATCGTCCGCAAGGACGCGCCGAAGAAAGGCAAGGTCGCGCTCATCTCGGGCGGAGGCTCAGGTCACGAGCCGCTGCACGGAGGGTTCGTCGGGCTCGGGATGCTCGACGCGGCGTGCCCCGGCGAGGTCTTCACGTCGCCTGTCCCCGCGCAGATGCTCGCCGCGACCAAGGCGGTCGACGGCGGGGCGGGCGTGGTCCACATCGTCAAGAACTACACGGGCGACGTGCTCAACTTCAAGCTCGCCGCCGAGGACGCGGCGGACGAGGGGATCAAGGTCACCTCGGTGGTGATCGACGACGACGTGGCCGTCCAGGACTCGCTCTACACCGCCGGCCGTCGCGGCGTCGGCGCGACCGTGCTCGCGGAGAAGATCGCGGGCGCGGCGGCAGAGGCAGGGGCCGACCTGACGAAGGTGACCGACGCCGTCAAGCGCGTCAACGACCGGTCGCGGTCGTTCGGCGTAGCGCTGTCGTCGTGCGTGCCGCCGGCGTCAGGCAAACCGATCTTCGAGCTGCCCGAAGGCCAGATCGAGCTCGGCATCGGGATCCACGGCGAGCCCGGGCGCAAGCGTGCGACCCTAAGCTCGGCGAGCGAGGTCGTCGACGTGATCGTGGAGGCCGTGGTCTCCGACCTCAAGCCGAAGCGCGGCGCGAAGGTCCTGGCATTCGTCAACGGCATGGGCGGCACGCCCCTGCTCGAGCTCTACCTTCTCTACGGCGAGGTCGACAGAAAGCTGCGCGCGGCCGGAGTCGAGCCCGTGCGCAACCTCGTCGGCAGCTACATCACCTCGCTCGAGATGGCCGGCGCTTCGCTGACCGTGCTCGAGCTCGACGAGGAGCTCACCAAGCTCTGGGACGCCCCCGTTCACACCCCGGCGCTGCGCTGGGGAGCCTAGCGATTACCTTGATCACCGCAAGGGCCATGGACGCGGCCACCATCACCTCCTGGATGCGCGAGATCGACGCCGCGGTCCGCCGAGAGAGGGACCACCTGGTCCAGCTCGACGCGGCGATCGGCGACGGCGACCACGGCACCAACATGACGAGGGGATTCGAAGCCGTCGTCCAGGCTCTTGACGGCGATCCGGGATCTCCGCCCGGCAAGCTCCTGATCCTCGCCGGTCGCACGCTGGTGTCGACCGTCGGCGGCGCCAGCGGCCCGCTGTGGGGCTCGGCGCTGCGCAGCGGCGGCCGGGTGCTGGGCGAGCAACCGACGTTCGAGGGCCAGGAGCTCGTCCAGGTGCTCGCCGCCGCGCTGGCCTCGGTCAAGGACCTGGGCACCGCCGCGGTCGGTGACAAGACGATGGTCGACGCGCTGGAACCAGCCGTGGATGCCCTGCGAACCCGCTTGACCGCGGGGGCCTCGATCGACGATGCGCTCGAAGCCGCGGCCGTCGCGGCCGAGACGGGGATGCGGGCGACCGTCCCGATGCAGGCGCGCAAAGGTCGCGCGTCTTATCTCGGCGAGCGGTCCGTGGGACACCAGGACCCTGGCGCGACCTCGACCGCGCTCATGATCCGGGCGCTGCAAAGGGCAGTCACCGGGAGCACGTAGGTGGGCGAGCTCACCCTGCGAGGGGTCGGCGCGGCCCCTGGCGTGGTGGCCGGAAGGGCCGTCGTTCTCGGCACATACGTGAGCGGCGAAACCGTCGCGCTGGAGCGTCGACCCGCCGAGATGGAACGCGCACGCGAAGCGCTCGACGCCGAGATCTCGGCGCTCGAGGATATCGTCGAACGGCTGCGAGCGATGGGACGGGCCGGCGACGCCGAGATCGTCGAGACCGGGATCCTGATGGCGAAGGACCCGGTGCTGCTCGACCGGATCGAGCAGCACATCATGTCCGGTCAGTCCGCGCCGACGGCGATCTCCAGGGCCGCCGACGCTATCGCCCATGTGCTGGACGGTCTCGAAGACGCCACCCTGGCCGAGCGTGCAGCGGACATCCGGAGCCTCGGCCGGCGTGCGGCAGCTCGCGCCGTGGGCGCCAGCCTGGGAAGCGGCGGCGTGCTCATCGCGACCGACCTCGGACCCGCCGACGTCGCCGACCTCGGTCTCGCCGCGACCGGCGCGGCGCTCGCCGACGGCGGAGTCACGGCGCATGCCGCGATCGTGGCCCGATCGCTAGGCATCCCGATGGTGGTCGGACTCGGCCCCGAAGTTCTGGAATTGAAGTCCGGTGAGGTCGTGGTCCTCGACGCCGACGAAGGGGTGGTCGTCCGCCGGCCCACACGTTCGCGCATCGAGGCCGCCAACCAGGACCGAGAGCGCAGGCAACAGGCGCGAGAGACGGCGCGCGCGAGGCGGAATGAGCCCGCGCTGACCACCGACGGCCATCGCGTCACGGTGCTCGTCAACGCTGCGACCATGGCGGAGGCGGTCGAAGGTTTCGAGCTGGGCGCCGAAGGCATCGGCCTGCTGCGCACCGAGCTGCCGTTCCTCGACGCGCAGGCGTGGCCGTCGGTCGAGACCCAGGTTGAGTTCCTCCGACCCATCCTGGCGCGCCTGGCCAACCGTCCGGCGACAGTGCGCCTTTTCGACTTCGGCGCGGACAAGACGCCACCGTTCTTGCGGGGGACGGCCAAGCGCGGCATCGATTTGCTCCTCGAATCACCAGACGTGCTGCGCGCCCAGCTCGCCGCCATCGTCGAAGCGGCCGGCGACGCCGAGCTGCGCATCCTGGTCCCGATGGTGGTGCATTCCGATCAGCTGCGGGCGATCAGAAAGGTGCTCGACGAGGTCCCCGGCGTCGGGCAGCGGCGACCGCAGCTGGGCGCGATGATCGAGACGCGCGAGGCGGCGATGTCCGCAGCTGCCATCGCGGACGTCTCAGACTTCTTCTCGATCGGGACCAACGACCTCACCCAGGCGGCCCTCGGGCTCGACCGCGAGCGTTCCCGAACGGCGCCGGCAACCGACCCTCGGGTGCTGCGGCTTATCGACGTCACCGTGCGGGCGGCGCATGCCGCGGGACTCACAGTCGACGTCTGCGGTGAAGCCGGATCCGACCCGACCGTGCTGCCTGTCCTCGTTGGGCTTGGCGTCGACGAGCTCAGCGTTGCCGCGGCGCGGGTCGGCGAGGTCCGCCAGTGGGTGCGGGAGCTCGACTACGCGACGTGCCGCAACGCCGCGAGGCAGCTACTCGACGAGGCCGCTCACGCACGCGGCGAGCGCGTCTAGGGCGGCGGGCGCGTCCTCGCCCTCGGCGCCGAGCACCAGGCGGGTGCCGCCCGTGGCGCCTAGCGCCAGGACCGCGAGGATGCTCTTGGCGTCGGCCACCCTGCCGTTGACGCCGACCGTCACGCGGCAGCGAAAGCGCATCGCCGTCTTGACGAACATCGCCGCCGGGCGCGCGTGCAGCGCCACCGCCGCCGGCAGCGTCACCGCCACCTCAGAACTTGCGGGCACCGCGCGCCTCCTCCGCCGCGTGGACGACATCCTCGAGGTCCTGACCCGCCGAGGACGTCACGGCCGCCGCGATCGCGCCCTCGACGAACGGGGCGTCGACCAGTCTCACGTGACCGTTGCCGTGCCCCTCCTCGAGCAGGTGGCGGACCGTGAGGACGGAGCTGCCGAGGTCGGCGAGGACCACGACGCCCTGGCCGCGGTCGGCGCGGGCGATGGCCGCCCGAACGGTGTCGTCGGTCGTGCCCAGAGTGCCGTTTGGACCGCCGCCGGCGGGCTCCACCCTGACCTCGTCTCCCGCCAGCTGGGAGGTCAGCGCGGCCAGCCCGTGGGCCAGCTCAAAGCTGTGGGAGACCAGTACAATCCCGACCAAATCAAGCCACTCCCGTGATGCTTGCGCAAATTCCGGACGACGGCCGTAGTCTACACTATCGACAACAATTCAGCAATGCCGAATACTAGAGAAGGCCCGAAAGAGAGCGCGAGGCGGCGGAGCTCGATCCAGTCGATCGACCGGGCGACGGCGATCCTGAAGGCCCTGGCGAGCGGCCCGCGCCGGCTGGGGGTGAGCGAGCTGGCGGAGCGGCTCGGCCTGGCCCGTCCCACGGTCCATGGGCTGCTGCAGACGCTGCAGGCGCACGGTTTCGTCGAGCAGGACTCGTACTCCGAGAAGTACCAGCTCGGGCCTGGCCTGCTGCAGCTCGGCTACTCATACCTCGACCTCAACGAGCTGCGCGCGCGGGCGATCGGGCACGCGGACCACCTGGCGACAAGGACCGATGCCGCCGTGCGCGTGGGAGTCATGCACGGGTCGAGCGTCGTCGTGGTGCATCACGTGTTCCGCCCGGACGCGGCGTTCGGAATCCTCGAGGTCGGGCTCCAGCTGCCTCTGCACGCCAGCGCGCTGGGCAAGGCGGTGCTTGCCTTCTCGCCGGCCCAGATCGTCGAGGACCTGCTCGCCGAGCCGCTGCCCCGGCTCACCAAGCAAACCCTGGGCGAGGCCAACCTCCGCCAGGAGCTCCAGGTCATTCGCGACTCCGGCATCGCGACCGAGCGCGACGAAGCCGTGCTCGGCGAATCGAGCGCCGCGGCGCCGATCTTCGATCACGGAGGCCATGCCGTCGGAGCGATCGGCATCGTCGACGCGACCGACCGCATCTTCCCCCGAGGCCTGGCCCGGGGAATCGCCGCCGCGGTGGGGGAGGCCGCGCGCGGGATCTCGCGCGAGTTGGGCGCGCCGCGCTGGCCGTACGCGGCCGAAGCATAGTCCCGGGTTATCTTCTGCGCGATGGCGCAGACACCAACGACCGGCCTTCTCGTCGAGTGCCGCGACGAGCCCGGTGTCCTGCACCGGATCACCGAGGTCATCCTTCGCCACGGCGCCAACATCTCGTACGTCGCCGGCGGCGCCCGGCGGGAGACGGTGGCCGACCTCCAGCTCGAGGTCTCCGGCGCGGAAGACGAGCGTGCGCTCATCGCCGACGTGGAGGCCGTGGCAGGCGTGATGCATGTCGACGTCGTGCCGACGTTTCAGACGATCTACGGCAAGCGCGTGATCGTGATCGGGGGCGGGGCGCAGGTGGGCATGGTCGCCCAGGGCGCGATCAGCGAGGCCGACCGCCACAACATCCGCGGCGAGCGGATCTCGGTCGACACCATCCCCCTGGTGGGAGAGGAGCAGCTCGCCGACGCTGTGCGCGCGGTGGCGCGGCTGCATCGTGCACGCGTCCTTGTGCTAGCCGGGGCGCTGATGGGCGGCGAGATCTCGCAGGCCGTGCGGGAGATCCGGGAGGCGGGGATCCTGGTCCTCTGCACGAACATGGCCGGCTCGGTGCCGGACGCCGCGGACGTCGTGGTCAGCGACCCGGTGGAGGCCGGCGTGATGGCGGTGATGCTCATCGCCGACACGGCGAAGTTCTCGATCGAGCACGTCCGCGGCAAGCGCTTCTAGGGAGCGCGATCTCTCGATAGTCGCGACTAACGCGCGCATGGAGGGCTGAAACTCATCGATAGTCGCGACTAACACGCACATCGGGAGCTGAAACTCACGGATAGTCGCGACTATCGCGAGTATCCGCGCCCGGGCGAACGGTTCTAGCTAGAGCTCGCGGGTCTTCACGCTGATCGTCATCGTGCTCCCCGCCGAGCCGACGTAGATCCCGCGCGTCGGCGCCGCGTCCGTGTAGTCGCGACCGACCGCCAGGCGCACGTAGTGCGGCGTCGTCCTGACCGGGTGCGTGGCGTCGAAGCCGATCCATCCCCGGCCGGCGACCCACGCCTCCGCCCACGCGTGGGACGCGGTCGTCGCCCTTTTGCCCCAATTGGGCAGGTGGATGTATCCGCTGACGTACCGCGCCGGCACACCCATCGCGCGCGCGACGGCGATAAAGAGGTGGGCGAAGTCCTGGCAGACTCCCGCCTTCAGGGCGAGCACGTCGTCGACCGCGCTGTAAACGTTCGTCACGGTCGTGTCGTACGTGAACTCGCGGCTGATGGTCCTCGTCAGCTCGTCGAGCGCGGCCTCGGCCTGAGCCGCCGGCGCACCCTCCGGGATGGCGTGGCGTCGCGCGAGCTCGCGCACGCCTTCGACGTCCTTGACCGGCGGGCGGAAGCGCAGGAAGTCTTGCACCAGCTCCTCGCCTGGGTCCTCGTCCGGGTTTAGCCCGGTCTCGACGGTGGAGCGACTGATCACGCTCAGCCCGGAGTGCGGACGCACGAGGTTGAAGTAGTGGACGTTGTTGCCGAAGCCGTCCACGTACGAGCGCGCCTTCACCCCGTGGCTGAGCTCGAGGCTGAAGTCGGCGCAGCGCTGGCCGTTGCCGTCCATCGGCCGCAGGCGCACCTCCATCACCGTCTCGGCGATGGGGGCGGTGTAGCGGTAGCGCGTGCTGTGCACGATCTCGAGTCTCACGACCGCACCTGCCGCTGCTGTTGCTGCTGCGGCATCCCTCGCCCTTCCTCGCCCGCCACTGTGGCCGGCACCTTGCTCGGGTGGAAGTACGTCTCGCGCAGCGCGACCTCGAGCGTGCGCAGGATGCTCCGGACCTCGCCCTCGAAGTCGAGCGGCGTCTCGGCGATCGACTGCGTGTTCGCCTGCTGGTACATGCCGCTGAGGCGAATCAGCAGCCGTAAAGGTTTCGACCGCCGCGACTTGCCCTCAATACGCGCTACCGCCTCGAGCGCGCTCGAGGCGGCAAACCTGGCCGAGCGCGGCAGCGCGCCGTCGAGCATCAGGCACTCGATCACGCTGTCTTCGGTGACGCCGCCCCCGTACCGGGCCTGGTAGGACTCGAACGCG
>VBEK01000071.1 GCA_005889135.1 Chloroflexota bacterium | reverse complement strand
GCTGAAGGCCGTCTTCCTTGTCTAGTGGATTGAGCTCCACGGTCGTCACGCGGTCGCCGCCGAGCTCTCTGGCCAAGGATTCACGGAACACCATCGCTTCGGTCGACGGGCGGCTCGCTGCGATCACGGTAATGGCCTTCTGCTCGGCGACAGCTGAGCGAACGAGGTAGAAACAGAGAGCCGTCGAGAGCTCATCGATCCACTGCACGTCGTCGATCGCGAGCAGCACCGGGTCTGCAATGCCAAGGAGAGCCTGTCGAGCGGCCTCAAAGACTCGCAGAGGTTCAAGCGAACGATCTTTGGAAGCAGCCCTTGGCTCGAAGAGGAGCTCGTTCAACATCGCGCCCGCCCCCAAGACCCTGCCAAGATCGCGCAGCATGCCGCCCGCGGCCGCCAGCGGAACCTGCATGCCGGCTTCGAACCCGGTTACGCGCAGCTGGCGGGCGGAGGGGTTCCGGCGGCCGAGCTCGGACAGTAGCCGTGATTTCCCCGATCCCGGAGGACCTGAAACAACAGCGGCGGCGGGCATCTCGTCCGCTTTGGCTTTTGAGCAGACACTCTCGAGCAGACCGAGTTCGACTCGCCGTCCCACGAACCTCGTGCTGCTCATGCGCGGGCCAGAACTAGGCTAACGCCGGTTCGTTCTTTTGGCTTAGCCCAGCGACACCAGCATGGGCACGCCCCGTGATTTTTTTGGCGATGGCCGCGTACGAGTGGCGCAGGAGACGTGAGCGACTGGAACCACGACCGGCGTAACGGAAAGCTTGTCTGCCGCCAAAGCGATGCGAATCAGCCGAAGGACTGCAAATTCGAGCCGGACCCAAGAACCATTGCCGAGACGACGAAACTCAGGCCCGCCTGACCGCAGCTGTCCGCCGAACCCTCTGACCGTCGAGTAGAAGCGGCTCGGCCAATTCGAAAGGAGTTCCGTCCGGCTTGAGGATCGGCTCAGGCGAGTACTGGACGACGTAGCTGCGCCGCGGGCGCGAAGTGCCGTTGGGGCCGCTCCGGTGCAGCAGCGCCGACGAAAACACAGCAATGCTGCCTGCGGGCACGATCACCAGATCGCCTGGGTCGTCGCCGAAATATCCCACGAGATCGTTCAGCTCCGGATCCTTGACATGATCGATCACCTCGCGCGTGCCCGCGCGAGAGAAAGGCAGCACCGAGATGGTTCCGTTCTCGTCCGACATGTCGTCTAACGCGCACCAGAGGGTCACGTAGGTCCGCGTGTAACTCGGCATGTTGTATTTGACATAGCCCGAGTCCTGATGCCAGGCGAATTTCAGTCCGACCTCGGCCATCTTCACAACAAACTGCTCAACAAAGAGGTAAGCGTCGTCGCCAAGCGTGGCCTTGCAGATATCGGCCACAGTGTCACCGAACAGAAACGGGTCGAGGCGGCCCTCAGCCTCGGCGTGGCGATTGCCGATGAAGTAGCGTTTGCCGCGGCGGTTCAGGCCGAATTCGTCGGTGCGGGAGGCATCCATGGCCGCCTCCGTCTTGGCGATGAATCGATCAAGCTCTTCGCGAAGCACCGCCAAATCGGCCTCGCCGATTACGCGCTCGAGGATGAAATATCCCTCTTTTTGAAACTGCTGTCGCTGCCGGGCGGTGATCGCAAGTGCCAACGCTTCCTCCTAATTGGGAACGGATAGCCCGACCCTAGCGTTCGGCGCTTGGGTCGCGCCTCTCATGAGGCGGCGGAATTCTCTCGCCCGGCGTTGCTTCGCCTCGCAGGTACCGGTTGGGGCTGGTTCCGAAAGCGGCGCGGAAGGCGCGGTAGAACTGGGCATGGCTGCCAAACCCCGCATCTTGCAGCGACTGCGTCACGCTGCGGCGAGCGCCGCTTTCATGGATTTGAAGGAATCGCTCCAATCGCAACTGGCCGCGATACTCCTGGAGCGAAACCCCCATCTGGGCCTTGAAGACCCTTCCTAATCGAGATGGACTAAGGCCGCAGGCGGCGGCCAGCTGCTCGAAGGAATCTAGGGTCAGATCGTCACGCAGTTGCATAGCCGCGCGCTCTACGGCGGGATGCACTTCTTGAAGAAGCGATGTCTCAGCATCGACGTAGAGGTGCCAGGCCTGCAGCAAGGCGAACTCAAGGCCGGCATTGTTTTCAGCGGGCGTTTGCGCGCGGGCTACTGCTCCCAACAGCCGATGCAGCCAACCCGCATCGCGTTCCGAGAGACGGCGGCTGTACAAAGATGTTCGTGCCGTCAGTTGCCGGTGCTTGCGCGACAGCAGAGGATGGAAGACCGCCACCCAGGAGTCGAAGTCGGGCGAACGATCGGTGAGGATATGGTCCTGCGTCGGCCAAAGCCAAACGAGCGAACGCCGGACGAGGCGATCTCGGCGGCCGGCGAAGAGATAAGTTGCAGTCCCACGGAGAACGAGGTTCAGTTCGAGTTCCGCGTGGCGATGGCTGCTCACGATCGGAAGCTCGGGTCCGGCGCGCCAGGTCAGCCCGAAGTCGCCGGCCGGAATCTTGAGCTTGACCAATCCCACGGCTTGCGTTTGTTACTCTGACTCAAGACGCATCCCGCGCCCAACATCTACCCGGCGTGGCTTGACCTGTTAGCTAAGGACCGCTCCGTTGAGACGAGCATCTCATGGTCTCTTCCCGGTAGCGGCGGGAATCGTAGCCTGCGCGTGCAGCCGACTCATCTCGCTTGCGAATCGGTCAAGATGGCTCGACGGTCGCATGTCGTCCATTCGGAATCTCGATCTCGATGACCGCCAGGATTGCCTTGTACCTCTGCTGACAACTCGTGACGCTTCCTCGCAAGGAAGTTCGATCTCCTCTTAATCCCAAGGTTCAGGGTTCGACTCCCTGCGCGAGCACCTGCACGCCCTGGCCGCGAAACCTTCGAGACCTTCGGCGGGCATTCTGCACTTCATCTCAAGACCTACCGAGGGACGAGTCCCGATGTGTCACGGAGTGCTCTGGGTAAGCTGTCAAACAGCTGTCACCCCAGCCGAGCTTGCCCAAGGACGGCGGGGTCCGGGAATGGTTGCTTGGTAAGTCTCGCGGAGGATATATGGCAGAAGGACGGGGCTTTGTACTTCGACCTGGAGAGGGGCGCGCTATCGATCTGGGCAACTTTCAGATGTCACTCAAAGCCACGGGGCAGGAAACCGATTCAGCGTTCTCGCTGCTGGAGGCCGCTGAGCCCGCTGATTTTGGTCCTCCACTCCACATCCACAATGATGCTGCGGAAGCCTTCTACGTTCTCGAGGGTGAGTACATCATCTTCCTGGACGGGCGGGAGTACGCCTGCCCAGCTGGGTCGTTCATTTTCATTCCGGCGGGAATTCCCCACGGATTCAGGGTAGGCAAGGTGGAGAGTCGAAAGTTGAATCTCTACGCGCCGGCGGCGATGGTTGGGTATTTCGATGACTTGAGCGAGGCGATCAAGAGTGGAACTGCCGACGACGAGCTCCTCGGCACAATTGCTGAGCGTTCCTCCATGGAAGTCATCGGGCCCGTGCCTGAAGGCTACTTGTGAGCCGACACGCCCACCACGCCCAACGCATCGAGGCGATCCCACGGAGATCTCCGATGTCAAGAAGGAAGGGGACTCTGCGCTTACTTGAGTGGTAGTTGGCTCACTGGTATTACCCAGCGAAACATCGCGTTATTGTGGCCGGCGAAAGAAGCGCGAACCCGATCGATGAGCACCTCAAGCGTCTTACCTTCGAACCTCAAGCCCTCCCCCTTTAGGTCAGAGGCCGAGTAACCGTCCGAAGTCACGGTCACATCGAGGATGACCGATGCCCCTTCGCTGAACGGATAGATCGCGAACTGCAATTCGGCGTGCGTGCCAGCGACAGTGCCCGCGTAGAGCGCGGCGATCTCATCGGACGCTCTCTTGACACAGTCGCTCAACCCGGGGCTTTTGAAATCGCGCGGCGCACGCGAGTCGGAGATATAGGTCACCTCCCACCGGCCTGAATTCGCGCTGACCATGCACGTGACCAGGTCGCTCACTGGCTAGACAGTAGCGATGCGCAGGCCCCGGCCGAACCCTGTCACCCTCCCTCATGCGCGGGAGGGTGACAGATCAGCCGAAGTAGTTGTGACGCATCAGCCGAAGGCGTTTTGTCGCCTAGCAGCCGAAGTTGCACAAACGTGATGGTGCTCGCGCAGGGAGTCGAACCCTGAACCTTGGGATTAAGAGGCTGCTGGCATGCAGTGTCAGGGAGTGTCAGCGAGTGTCGGAGAGTGCCACCCACTTGGATTTATTGACGCAGCAGTGTCACAGAGTGTCAGGGAGTGTCAGAGAGTGTCTGCGTGAAGGTGTCAGTCAGGGTGTCAACGCGATACGCCAACCTCGCGACCGCAAATTAGCTGGCTGAGCGTCCCCCCGGCGCCGGAGCGTAGCCGAGACTCGGGCGCATGATCGCAGCCACGACAAGTGCGGCGACAGCAAGCAGGACCACAAGGACTGGATCTGCGTGGTTCCCATTCGCACCCGGTACGAGGTTCACGCCCATGTCGTACCCGGCGTGGGCGATCATGACGATGAGTAAGCTGCCCCCGGTGCTGTTGTAGAGCCACGCGAAGAGAATTGACAGCGCGGCCAGGCGCACCAAAGTCAGGCCGGCATCTGTCCAGGTAGTCTCATCAAGACCACCTGGCGCGACGACAGGCCAAAGGTGCCACACCGTCCATACGACGCCCACAATCGTTGCAGCGAATAAGGCCCCGACGCGAGTTTGAAGCCGTGCCTGGCCCAGTCCGCGCCACCCGACCTCCTCACCGAATGCTCCAGCCAAAAGCGCTCCGACAAGGAATCCCATCGATGCAAGGCCCGGAAATCTAAACCAGGGATTCGGAACCGAGGTGTGCAGCAGCGCCCGCGTTGCGTCAGCCGCGATAAACACAAGCGTCGATCCGAAGGCCGCGACCAAGAACCATGTAATGCCGACTCGCCATTTCAAGACGGGGCGAAGCAGCCGGCGGATGCCGTGCCGCTCGCGGAACAGGGCGACAACTATGATCGCGGCCAAGGCGGGCGCATACGCAGTCAGCTCAATGCCCAAACCTGCGACGAGCGGAACCGAACTCGAAAATGTCAGCTTGCTCAGATCGAGGTGATAGACGAAGAGCGGCAGCATCCCCAGTGCAGTGATGCCAAAGACTCCAGCCGTCCAAGCGCCGACCACGCGATATGCACCGTGGTTATCCATTCGGTCAGTGCCCACCACTTGTTTGAGCCATTTGACAGCGCGGATACTACTGCCGGGACGTCGTCCAGCCACGCTCGTGTGCCTCCTGCGCGGAAGTGTCAAGCATCAGCCGGAACACCCGTGAGGCATCAGCCGAAACACCGACAAGGCATCAACCGGGACGCTTTGTCGTGCTTCAGCCGAATCGGCACAACGTGGTGGTGCTCGCGCAGGGAGTCGAACCCTGAACCTTGGGATTAAGAGGCTGCGGGCATGCAGTGCCAGGGAGTGTCAGCGAGTGTCACGGAGTGCCAAACGAGCCTCGGTTTATGACGCAGGAGTGTCAAAGAGTGTCAGCCAGTGTCAGCGAGTGTCTACGTGAAGGTGTCAATTAGGGTGTCCGGCGGGTCCTTGACGGACTGACGAGTGGCCCTCGCCATGGAGCCAATTTCGACGGCTCGATTCAGAATGCTCTCGCACCGAACCATGAGCGACGATCCAGGGCCTGACAAGAGGGCTCAGCGGGCTGTTCTCTTGATCGCAGCAGCCCTGACGGCGATCGTGCTCGCCGGGGTGCTTTACCTCCGCGCCGTTGGGCCGGCATCTACGGGTGTGCCAACACCGACAGCCATACCCATGATGTCAGGGCCGTACTCAGCCACCTACGACTTCATCACCCCATCGTCGGGCTGGGCGCTTGTCTTGGACTACGGCAAGTTCTCAACTACTCTCTCAACGCGTTTCTGGATCTTCAAGACAACCGATGGGGCACGTCACTGGAAGCAGCTCTACCAAGGCTCGGCCGAGGGCGGTCAGACCTACATCCACTTCTTCGATGAGCAGCATGGTCTTGCTTACGCCGGAATTTCGTATCGCACGGTAGACGGCGGCGCTCATTGGCAGAGCATCGAGACTCCAGGGCCCATGCCATACATCACGTTTGCGAGCCCGACGGTCGGCTGGGCGGAGGACTTTGACGCTCTTTCGCATTCGCAACGCCTATACATGACCACCGACGGCGGTAGCACGTGGAAGCGGCTACCAACAGACTTGCCGGGGGCAGCTGTTCTGGAACCAATCTTTGAGATCCAGTCGTCAGCCTTTCGTGAGAGTGGCGAAGGATGGCTTGGAGCGGGCTATGTGCCCTCTCCGATTGTGTATGTGACGGTCAATGCAGGAGGGAGTTGGCAGATGATTCCAATCCCTTCTCCTGGCGCTGCGTCATCCGGCGCGGGCTACCTGACCAGCGCGAGGCTTGTACCAGGGGGCGCGGTGCTCGTCCTGGTCAGTGACGACTCAGCTCACGTCCTCGGTGCGTTTCTCTCTGGTAATCGCGGAGTGTCTTGGCGCCAGGTCGCTTTCCCAACGGCCGTATCGACGTCCGACGATTTGGTGTTGGTTGACGCGACAAATTGGTGGCTCCTTCTGTCCGGACATATTTGGACAACACCAAACGGCGGGCTCAATTGGATGCAGGTCGCCCCGGTGGACCTACCCGACGGCTGGAGGTTCGAAGGCGCACGAGTCCTCGACAAACAGCATGCCTGGTGGTCATTGGTCTCGAGTGCTAAATCAACCAATAGCGCGCTGGCGATGACTTCCGATGGCGGCGAACACTGGAAGATGGTCAACGTTCCTCAGCCGCAGTGACGTGCGATCGCTGCGTAGGAACCTGGAGATTCCAATTCTCCGGCCGAAGGTGTCAGTTAAGGTGAAGGGTCCAGCCGTTCGCGCGCTTTCCCCACCAGGTACGCAATTCGTGCGATCTGAGGGTCTTGGTGGGGACCCGGCGTCACATCCGATGGTGCTCGCGCAGGGAGTCGAACCCTGAACCTTGGGATTAAGAGTCTTCCGACAGAGCGTCTCAGGGAGGATCAGGGAGGATCAGGACGTCTCAGCAGGGTTCGAAGCTTTGACGCAATCGTCTCAGGACGTCTCACCGAGCGTCATGGAGTCTCACGGGTAAGCTGTCAAACAAGCTGTCAAAGTCCTTGGCGCCATCGGCGCGCTTCGTCAGCCAACTGGTCCACTGCGTCTCAGTGCCTCTCAGGCAGGATCCGCAAGCCGGGCCAGCATCAGTGAATCCGTTTGGTGATGGCCCGGACAATCGGAAAGGCGCCGATGGCACCCACGATCAAAGCAGTGATGAGAAAGGCATAGGTCAGCTCGACGCTTCCCCTCGGAGGGTTGCCCCGAAAGTAGTACGTATAGCCGCCGGCGAATAGGCTGATCACGTAGAAGGCGCCCTCAATCAGAGCCACCCAAAGGCTTGTCGCGATGGCGGTGACAACGCCCAGAGCCGCAAACCCTCGTCTCACGGCCAGCACAATCGTGGCCGTCAGGTTCACGACGATCAAAGTCGCTGTGAGCACGCCCATCAAAGTGCCACTCAGGTCAGGGCCTCTCAAATTCGACACGACTTGAATCAGTACGGCGGCCGCGATGTTGATCGCGAACCATCCTGCGAACCCGATCCAGAAATCCGTCCGCTTCTCCAGCGGGTCGTCGTAGGTGCGCCGCATCAGGCGGTGGCGACGCTGCTTGGGCGGCGACGGGCGCGTTTCGTGGGGCTGGTGAATGTGCCCTGTGTCATTGCCTTGTCAGCTCATCTGCTGGGGCACCGTGCCAAGGAAGTGCAAGTACGGGTCCGGACTGTCAGGCAGCGGCTTTGGAGCTGCCTGCGGCACGGCCGCCGACACGCCAGTGACTACGTCAAGAATGAATGACTTGTTCGTCTCGACCGTGAAATAGACCAGGTGCTCGTTGTCTAGCCAACCCTGGACAATTCCCCGCACCTCGAGTTCGGTGACCCCAGAGGCTGAGACCAAATCGAGGTGCCGGTCCGCGAGCTGGCCCAGGGTGCTGCCCGCCAACCGATTGCCGTCCGGGGTGAGCGCGAGGGGTTGCAGGTTTGAGTACGGCTGCGGGACGAACGAATGTCGGATCGCGTCCCAGCTCCGATAGCCCAGAACGTTCTGTGTGGGTTCATTAAATATGCAGGCGGCGCCGCCACGGACAACGGGCCCCTCGACACAGCCACCTACTGTTGCCAAACGGGCGCCCGTTGTGGCGTTCACAACGTGGTATTCGTCAGCGTAGTACGGGTTATTCGACGTGTACTGAACGAGTCCGCCAGGTCCAACCGCGATGATCAGGTGTCCATTGTTCCATCCGATCGGCCACTCGGTCACCGTGGTTGAGCTGAAGAGGTCGACTCGGTTGCCACCCGCGAGATCCTGAACGAATATGTTCAGCCTCACTCCCGGGTTGCCATAGGCGGTTGACCCCAGATAGTTGAAGGCTGCAACCGCTATGCGGGAGTCGTCGGGAGAGACAGCGACCGCATATCTAACACGGGGGTCCACCGGAAGATGCACGGCCGTTCCTGATCGCCCGTCCGGAGCCAGGAAGCCGACGTCGCTGTCGCCATCAAGGTAGTAAGCGCGAGTGTTCGACGACGTAACGAGGGGCGCTCGCGGCCGAAAGGGGATCTGGCATGTTGGCATCGGGCTCCCTCCGATTAGCGGACAGTTCTTGAAGGTCAGAGTCACTGCCGAGGGAGGGTGCGGACTGGCGCTGGCGGCGATTGAACCGTCGCCGGCGACTAGCGCGATGGTGTAACTCGTCCCATCGGCGAAGCCGGAGGTGGTCCACGCTGGTTGGTGGACCAGGACGGCAAATGGCGGGCCGTGCTGCGGCCGGGCCGAACCAGACGGGCTGGCCGTCACCTGCGTCGGGGCCGAAGACACCGTGGATGACGGCGTGACACCGACGCCCGTCGGAGTAGTTACTGAACCTGTGCCACGGGGGGCCTGCCCGCAGGCGTTCAGCGTGGTCAGTAGTGCGCAGGCTGCACCGATGACCAACCATCCGCGACGTGCATCTGGCATGTGGCTACGGGCCGACGCGGACCGACGTGCCGGCAAGGGGCCCATTGCCGACCATCGGGATGACAACGCTGCGACCGCTCGCGAGATCGACCGCGACCGCGTACGTGTCGGAGCTCTCCTCGACCCCTGATTGCCGGCTGATCACGACGCCCTTCCCGTCCACGCGAAAGGCAAGTGTGGCGAACCTGTCCGAAGAGGGCGGAGCGGCCGGGAGCGCGATGGTGCGGCGTGCGCCGTTCGCGTCCCAGAGCTCCAGCCGGTCACCGTGGAAGAGGACGCCTACCTCCGCCGTCCCAGGGCGCCAGGCGACTGTGGCGACGTGCTCATCGCTGGTCGCGCGGAGTTCGACTCCACGCTCGTACGAATCCAGGGGCCAGACGCGCACAGCGTTGTTGGGGTCTCCGTGACCGAACACGTGCTTGGCATCGTGGTTGGACTGCAAAACGAATAGCCCATCCCTCGAATTCGTGCGCTTGAGCGTGCCGCCTTCCGACACGACGTCGTACGGGCCGGCACCACTCTGGGTTGACTCGTAAGCCGAGATGAGATGCGCCTGGCGATCCCAGGCGAGGGGCACCACGGCGGCGCCGGGGATGCTGATGACATCGCGCGGCGTGCCGCCCGCCGCGTCGACGACGCGCAGCTTGGTGTACGCGGGCAGCCCTTCGTTGACGGGTGCGAGCGGACCGTTCACACCGACGACGAGGCCGGTGCTGTCGCTTGACCATGAGAGGTACATGGCGCCCTCCTGGGCCGATAGGGCGAAGAGCGTCCGCGGCTGCGCACCAGAGGCGACGTCGATGACGCGCAGTTCGTTGTTCGCAAGATAGGCCAGGTGGCGGCCGTCGGGCGAGATCACGCCCGCGGTGTCGCCTGGAATATTCAGAACGAACAGGGGCTTGGCGTCGCTCTCCAGGCGCACCGAATTGCCGACGATGAAGCCGTAGTGGTCGTCGAGGATGGCGGCCGGGGTGGGA
>VBEK01000200.1 GCA_005889135.1 Chloroflexota bacterium | reverse complement strand
AGCCCATCACCGGCACCAACGGCGTCCTGATCCCGCCCGACGGATACCTCCAGGGCGTGCGGGCGCTGTGCGACCGCTACGGGATCCTGATGGTGTGCGACGAGGTCATGACGGGATTCGGGCGCACCGGGCGCTGGTTCGCGGTGGATCACTGGGGGGTCGTCCCGGACCTGATCACGCTGGCCAAGGGCCTTACCTCTTCTTATGTGCCGCTCGGGGCGGTGGGCATGCGGCCGCACGTCGCCGCGTACTTCGACGAGCACCCCTTCTATGGGGGGCTCACCTACAACTCGCATCCCCTTGGCTGCGCTGCGGCGCTCGGCGCGCTGCAGGCATACGAGGAGGACGACATGGTCGGCAACTCGCGGCGCATGGGCGAGGTGCTGGCGCGGATCCACCGCCGCCTGCGCGAGAGGCACCCGTGCGTCGGCGCCGCGCGCTCGATCGGGCTGTTCGGCTGTCTCGAGCTGGTGCGCGACCCGCAGACGCTGGAGCCGCTGGCGCCGTTCAACGGCACGTCGCCGGAGATGAAGGCGATCGGCCAGGCGCTGATCGACGGTGGCATGTTCACCTTCGTGCGCTGGAACACGATCATGACCAACCCCCCGCTGTGCATCACCGAGGCCGAGCTGGAGGAGGGCTTCGAGATTCTGGACTCGGTCCTTGAGATCGGAGACAGAGCCGTCCGCGACTAGCCCCTCGGTCGACGAGCTGCGCGCCCTGCAGCTCGCCAAGCTGCGCGCCGGCCTTACGCATGTCCTCGCCACCAACGCTTTCTGGCGCGATCGTCTCCACGGCGTCAGCGGCTGGGACGATTTCGAGCGCCTGCCGCTGACCTCGAAGCCGGAGCTGCTGGCGGACCAGGCCGCTCATCCGCCGTTCGGGACGAATCTCACATTCCCGGTCGATCGCTACACGCGGCTGCATCAGACGTCGGGCTCGTCGGGCGACCAACCCTTGCGCTGGCTCGACACCGCGGATTCGTGGGAGTGGTGGACGCGGATCTGGGCGGAGCACGTGTACGGCGCGGCCGGCGTCACCGACGCGGACCGCGTCTTCTTCGCCTTCTCGTTCGGGCCGTTCATCGGGTTCTGGTCCGCGTTCGGCGGCGCGGAGCGTCTGGGCGCGCTGTGCATCTCCGGCGGGGCGATGACGAGCGAGCAGCGTGTGCGGAACATGCTCGACCTCGGTGCGACGGTGCTGCTGTGCACGCCGACGTACGCGCTGCGCCTGGCGGACGTGGCGCGGGAGATCGGGGTCAACGTCTCGGCGGCGTCGATCCGCACCACCATCCACGCCGGCGAGCCGGGGGCGTCGATCCCCGCGACGCGCGCCGCGATCGAGGCCGCCTACTCGGCGGTTTCGTTCGACCACACGGGGATGACGGAGCTCGGACCGACGGGGTACAGCTGCTCGGCTCGCGACGGCGTGCACCTGATCGAGTCGGAGTTCATCTTCGAGGTGGCCGACGACGGGGAGCTGATCGCCACAAACCTCGGGCGCTGGGGGATGCCGCTGTTCCGCTATCGCACGGGAGACAGGGTCGAGGTCACGCGCGAGCCGTGCGCGTGCGGTTCGCCGTTCCTGAAGGTGGTGGGCGGGATCCGGGGGCGCGTGGACGACATGTTCACGGTGCGCGGGGTGAACCTCTACCCCTCGCAGGTGGAGGACATCGTGCGGAGGTTCCCGGAGGTGACGGAGTTCGTGATCGAGCACCGCCGGGAGCGGCGGATGGACGAGGTCACGCTGGTGCTCGAGTCGTCGCGGGGGTCGTTTGCGACGGAGCGGTTGGAGGCGGACTTGCGGCAGGCGTTGGGGGTGAGATTGGAGTGCCGGGTGGTAGCTCCGGGGACGCTCCCCAAGACGGAGTTCAAGGCATCACGAGTCCGGCGAGTGAGTACGTAAGTGGAGTTACGGTGAAGGGGGTGTAAGTGTGGGGCCTGGAGGCTTTTGGAATTGCCTGGAGTCATATTAGTGCTTGACATGCGAATTTTCGTTTGATACAATTTTTGCGTGCACGATCTGCGCGCGGCGGTCGCTCGAGTTGAGGCTCAGGACGATTCGTTCATCGATCCCGCGCAGCTTTCCTCCTGCGTGGATCGTCTCCAGGCGAAACTCAGTCGTGTAGTCGCCGCGGCCACCAGGCGTGGTGACCACCTCCTCGCCGGCCAGAGCCCGTGCACCTGGGTCGCGGTCCTATGCCAGATCTCCAAGACTTCCGCTTCCGACCGGCTTTGCGTGGGCGAGCAGCTGGGGAACCTGCCCCGAATCGCGGACGCGTTGCGCT
>VBEK01000070.1 GCA_005889135.1 Chloroflexota bacterium | reverse complement strand
TGGGGCGGTCGGTTCACCTTGGATTTCGAGCTGTCGTCGCGACCAGTGCCAATAACATCCAGGCACAGCGCGCACTTGTGGAAGCTTCTTGATCGCACGCAACGCACGAGTGCGCTGGAGATCCAAAGAAGGGTGGTCTCCTCTCTGCCAGATCCGCCGGAGCTGATCCGAAGGAATTTCTACGGAGCCCGATTTGCTCCGCCCCGCTACTGGCCATGGGAGGATGTTTGGCTCCGCTACAGCAGTCTCGAGGATGTGCAGATTTGGGCCAACTTTCTGCGCCAAAGCCTTCCATCCGCCGCTAAACGATTTCTGACCTCAGCCCAAATGAAGACCGGCCAGCCGGACAGGTGATGCAGGGGCGCGGACCAAGAGATCGCTAGAGGGATGTAATGGAGCGGGAGACGGGACTCGAACCCGCTACCTCAACCTTGGGAAGGTCGCGCTCTGCCAGGTGAGCTACTCCCGCTCGGCCGAGAACCGATTGTAGGCAAGCCGAGCACCCCCGACTGGCACGCTCGCCGTTCACGCGGCGATCTCAGCATCGGGCTAAGCTCGGTCCGCAGGTGAGCTTTCTCTTCCGCGCCATGTACCGGCTCGGCTTCACGCCCTGGGACTCCGGCGTCCCGCCCCCCGAGCTCCGCGAGCTCATCGAAGGCACGGAGGCCCGCACTCCCGGCAAGGCACTGGACCTCGGCTGCGGCACCGGCACGAACGCCATCTACATGACCCAGCACGGCTGGGACGTCACCGCGATCGACTTCGTCCCGCGCGCCATCAACCTGGCCAAGGCCAAAGCGGCCGCTGCGAAAGTCTCGCCCCGCCTGATCCTCGGCGACGTCACCAGGCTCGACGAGCTCAACGTCGGCGACGGATACAGCCTCGTCTTCGACCTCGGCTGCCTCCACGCCATCCCCCAGTCCCGCCGCGACGACTACGTCGCCGGCGTGAACAAGCGCACGCTCCCCGGCGCCGACTATCTCATCTGGGGCTTCTACGCCAAGCTCAACCCGGTCACCAACGCCCGGATCAGCCGGGAAGAGGTCGAGCAGCGGTTTGGCGCAAGCTGGGAGCTGGTGCGCGCCTGGGGCGGTGCGCAGCCCGACCGCCTCCCCGGACGCTGGTATCACCTTAAGAAAAAATGAGCACCACGCAGAAACCCCGCGTCATCGACTTCTTCGCCGGTTGGGAGAACCACAACCGGCTCCTCGTCAAGATGGTCGCTCCGCTGACGGGGGACGACCTGCTGCTTTCCCCCGGCCAGGGCCTCTGGTCCGTGCGCATGCTCGCCTGCCACATCGTCGCCGCCCGCGCGTGGTGGTTCCAGGGCTGGATGACCGAAGGCGACGACGACCTCCGCCGCCTGATCCCGATGGACGACGAATCGGACGAGACCAGGCCGGACGCCGCAGCCATCTGCGCCGCCCTGGACAAGTCCTGGAAGGACGTCCGCGCCTGCCTGGAGAGGTGGACAGAGGACGACCTCGACGCGAAGTTCCAGCGCCCCAAACCCAACGCCGCGGGCGAGCGTCCCTGGCGCGACCGGCGCTACATCATCTGGCACGTCGCCGAGCACGACATCCACCACGGCGGCGAGATCTCGATCGTCCTGGGCATGCACGGCCGACCGGGCCTGGATATGTAGCACCGGGCGCAAACCTTCATTTTTCTTCCCGTCGACCCATAAACTTTGGGGCCGGAGTCACCCCGCCAATGAGGAGTGTGCCAATGGCCCGTAGCCCGCTGCTGCGACGTTTTCAAGCGCTCGCCGAAGACTTCGAGCAAGCCGGCCGCTCAGGCCGCTCGATCGAGTCCGTTCGCGCCGAGCGCCGCGCCGGGCTCACGCGCCGCGACTTCCTGAAGGCGGCCGGTGTCGCCGCGGGCGCCGCGCTCGTGCCGAGCCCCGTCTTCGCCGCCACCATCAAGCTGTCCCCGAGCCAGGGGCGGATCGCGATCGTAGGCGGCGGCATCGCGGGCTTGAACGCCGCCCTCACGTTGCAGGACGCCGGCATCACGTCCACGGTGTTCGAGGCGTCGGACCGAGTCGGGGGCCGCATGCACTCCGACACCACCTCGTGGCTCAACGCCCAGACCAGCGAGCACTGCGGCGAGCTGATCGACAGCGGGCACAAGACGATCCTCGGTCTCGCGAGCCGGTTCAAGCTGCAGACCGTGGACCTGCTGGGGGCCGAGCCGATCCACTCCACCGACACGGACTTCTTCTTCGGCCACTACTACACCGACGCGCAAGCGCAGGCCGACTTCAACCCGGTCTGGAACAAGGTGAAGAAGGACGTCAACGCCGCGAGCTATCCGACGCTGTACAACAACTTCACCGACGCCGGCCGCGTGCTCGACCACATGAGCATCTACGACTGGATCGAGAGCCGCGTGCCCGGCGGCCACTCGAGCTCGATGGGCCAGCTGCTCGACGTCGCCTACAACATCGAGTACGGCAACGTCACTCAAGAGCAGAGCTCGCTCAACCTGATCTACCTGCTGGGCTTCTCCTCCAACCCGGGCAACTTCCAGATCTTCGGGGCCTCAGACGAGCGGTACCACATCGTCGGCGGCAACGAGAGCCTGCCCAAAGCCATCGCCGCGGCACTCAAAGATGTGCGCCTGAACCACACGCTCACGGCCATCGCCGGCAAATCGGACGGAACGTTCGACCTGACATTGAAGACCGGCAACACCAGCATCACCAGCAACTTCGACCGGGTCATCCTGGCGATCCCGTTCTCCGTCCTGCGGACACTCGACTACAGCGCGGCGGGTTTCGACCTCCTCAAGCAGACCGCGATCACGCAGCTCGGCTACGGCAAGAACGCCAAGCTGCACCTGCAGTTCGACTCTCGGTACTGGAACACGCAGGGGCCGTGGGGAATCGGCAACGGCAGCACGTACTCGGACACGGGCTACCAGAACACGTGGGACGTGACGAGGGCCCAGGACGGCGCGACCGGCATCCTCGTCGACTACACGGGCGGCGGCGTGCCGCTGGCCTCGTTCAAGGGCGATGCCACCGACCCCAAGGTCGCGGCCAGGTTCGCGAAGACCTTCCTCAGTCAGATCGAGCCGCTCTTCCCAGGCATCGCGCAGCACTGGAACGGCCGTGCGACGCTCGACGTCCCGCTCACCAATCCCTTCCTGCTCGGCTCCTACTCGTACTGGAAGGTCGGGCAGTACACGCAGTTCTCGGGCTACGAGAAGATCCGTCAGCCAGACCCGGTGAAGGGCAAGATCCACTTCGCCGGCGAACACTGCTCGCAGGACTTCCAGGGTTACATGGAGGGCGGCGCGGCAGAAGGCGCCCGCGCCGCCAACGAGATCCTCAGCGATTACAAGGCGGGGATATTTCCTTAATCGCTAAGCGGCGGTGACCCTGCCTGGTATCCGGAGGGACATCGCGCCCCAGGCCATCGCCACCCCCGCCGCGACTCCGGGCACGAACGCCAGGGCGGCCTGACCGGTCGCGTCCCAGAGCGCGCCCGCGATGAGCGGGACCACGAAGGCCGTCGCGTACTGGATCGTGAAGATGGCCGCGCTCATCGAGGCGACGTCGCCGGGCGGCGCGACGCGGGGAGGAAGGCTCAGGACGACGATGAACGCGAGGGCCGTGGAGAAGCCGAGCACGAAGGCCCACGCCACCACGCCGACGCCGGGGGTGAAGACGATGCCGGCCTGCGCGATCGCCATCAGCGTCGCCGAGCCGATGAATCCGCCGCGGCCGGTCAGCAGCCTCGGCCACAGAGCCACGGCCGGCGCGGTGAGAAGCTGTGACGCGTTCAGCACCGCGAGCGCGGGAGAGATGAGCTCGTGGCGTCCGGTCTGGTCGAGGAAGTCGGGGATGTAGGCGTTGGCGCCGAAGTAGGTGGCCGAGGCCATGCCCATGACCAGGCCGATGCGCACGGCCTGGTGCTTGCGCCACTGCGGCCACCACCGCCCGCCGAGGGACACGCCCGCGGCGCGGGCCGGCGCGTACACCGCGATCGCGACCGCGCTCGCGACCACGATCACGGACCACGACGCGAGGGCCCAGCGCCAGTCCCCGTGGGCGAGAGGCAGCGCTACCGGCGCGGTAAAGGCGGTCGGCAGCGTCTCGCCGATCAGGATGCCGTTGCTGTAGACGGCGGTCGCGATCGCGATCCGGCGCGGGAACCACTCCCGCACGAGCGCCGGGAAGGCGGGCTGGCTGACCGCGACGCCGACGCCCATCAGGAACGTGGCCGTGAACAGCACCGGCGCGCTCGGCCCCAGGCCGCGCAGGGCGCCGAAGACGGCGACCGAGCCGAGGCCGGTGAGAAGCGCGCCGCGGACGCCGAGCTTGGCGATCAGAAGCGAGCCCGGGACCGCCGCGATCGCCAGGAGCAGAACCGGTCCTGACACCAGTGCGCCGACGCCCTTCTCGTCGAGGTGCAGCTCGCGGTGGATAAGCGGCACCAGCGGCGGGATGCCGAGCATCGTCAGCCGGATGTCGATGCCGCCCAGCCACAGCAGCAGCAGGCGCACGCCGTCGGCGCGCGTAAGCCTCACCGAGACCCCATACTCTTCGCGATGGCCGGGCTCCTGATCGTCACCGCGGCGGGTGCGTCAGATCCCACGCGCGCCAGCGTGCCGTTCCACATAGCGGTCAACGGCGCCCGACCCGCGGGCACGGAGGTCGCGATCGCGCTCGCGGGCGACGCGGCGGAGCTGGTCAAGCCCGACGTGATCGCCAACGTCGTCGGCCTCGGGGTGCCGCCGCTGCGCGACCTGGTCGACAAGTGCATCGAGCAAAACGTCGCGGTCTACGTTTGAAAAGGCTGCGCCGAGGCCCGTGGGGTCCTGCAGGAGATGCTCACACCGAACGCCAGGTACATCGGTCCGCCTGACCTGGTGAGGCTGACGATGGAGGCCGACAAAGTCCTCAGCTTCTGAGGGTGCCGGCGCCGATGTTCCTCGCATCTTCGCGGCCCCGGCGGCCGGGCGCCTACGCCGCTGAAGCCTTTGTCGACTCCTGCGCGCGCTCGGTCACGCATCTGACGCGATGCGCTCCCTCGCGTGCTCGTCGTCTCCTCGGCTCCGGCCGCCGGATGCCACGAATCTGCGTCGGAACCCGGCGCCGTCACCCTCTAGTCGCACCGATGGCGGCGAGCGCTGAGGGGTTCTCCAGCGACGACAGATCTCCCGGGTCTTTGCCCGTGTAGACCGACTTCACCACCCGGCGGAGGATCTTGGCGTTGCGCGTCCGCGGAAGGTCGCCGACGAAGTGGACGGCCTGCGGCCGGAGCGGCTTGCCCAGCGCGGTCGCCACCAGCTCACGCAGCTCTTGCGCTAGCTCCTCGCTCGCGACCTGGCTGGGGCGCAGGATTACGAAGCACACCAGCGCCTCGCCCTTCAGCTCGTCGGGGACGCCGATCGCCGCCGCCTCGGCCACCGCCGCGTGTCCTACCAGCACCGACTCCACCTCCGCCGGCCCCAGGCGCTTGCCCGCGATCTTGATCGTGTCGTCGGAGCGACCCAGCACGTACCACAGGCCATCCTCCGGGTCGACGTAGGCCCAGTCGCCGTGCACCCACAGGTTTTCGAATCGGTTCCAGTAGGTCTCGAGGTAGCGGTCCCGGTCGCCCCAGAATCCGCGTGTCATGCCCGGCCACGGGTTGCGAATGACAAGCTCGCCGACCTCGCCACGCACGGGCGCTCCCTCCGCGTCGACGACGTCGGCCGCCATTCCGGGCACCGGGCCGGCGAACGAGCAGGCGCGCAGGTGGGTGATGACGTTGCCACACAGGATTCCGCCGGAGATCTCCGTCCCGCCGGTGTAGTTGATCACCGGGATCCGGCCGCCGCCGATGTGGCGGAAGTACCAATTGAACGGCTCGGGGTTCCAGGGCTCGCCGGTGCCGCCAAGGACGCGCAGGCTCGACAGGTCGTGGTGCGCGGGCATCTCGTCGCCGTGCGTCATCAGGCCACGCACGAGTGTCGGCGAGACGCCGAGCACCGTCACCTTGTGTCGCTCGACCATGCGCCACAGGCGGTCGGCGGCCGGGTAGTCGGGCGTGCCTTCGTACAGCACCATCGTCCCGCCCAGCACCAGCGTGCCGAAGATGAGCCAGGGGCCCATCATCCAGCCGAGGTCGGTGTACCAGAAGACCGTGTCCTCGGGCCCGACGTCGAAGCAGTGGGCCATGTCCTGCGCGGCTTTCACCGGGAAGCCGCCGTGGACGTGGAGCGTGCCCTTCGGCTTGCCGGTCGTGCCCGACGTGTAGATGATCATCAGCGGATCCTCGGGGTCGAGCTCCTGCGTGCGCGCGCGGTCGGGGTCGTCCTCGAGCAGCACCTCCCAGTTCTCGTCGCGGCCATGGGTCCACGGGATCTCGCGCACGACCCGGCGGTGCACGATGACCTTCTTCACGCTCGGGCAGCTGACGAGCGCGCGATCGGCCGTCTCTTTCATTGCCACCACCTGACCGCGGCGGTAGAAACCGTCGGCGCAGATCAGAACCTTGGCCTGGCCGTCGCGGAGCCGCGTCGCGATCGCTTCCGGTCCGTAGCCAGAGAACAGGGGAATGATCACGGCGCCGATCTTGGCCACGGCCAGCACCGACACCGCGACCTCGGGGCTCATCGGCATGAAGATGCCGACGCGGTCACCGGGCGTCACGCCAAGCCGCCGGAGCGCGCCGGCCAGGCGGGAAACGTGCCTGTCCAGCTCGCCGTACGTCAGCTTGCGCACCTCGCCCGGCTCGCCCTCCCAGATGATCGCGGTCTTGTCGCGAAACTCGCCGTCGCGGTGGCGGTCGAGGCAGCTGTGGACGATGTTCATGCGTGCGCCGATCCACCATCTCGCCCACGGTTTGCCCTGGGAGAGGTCGACGACCTTCTCGTAGTCGCGATAGAAGGCGACGTCGAGGTCTTTGACCGCCGCGTCCCAGAACCACTCGATGTCGTCGTCGGCACGCCTCAGCAGCTCGTCGAAGGTCTCGATGCCGTGGCGGTCCATGAACCGCTTGAGGCGGCTGCGCTCGATCACCTCGGAGCTGGGCTCCCAGATCACATCTCCGATCACTACAGGCTGCATGTGAGTGTTTATTGTCTCAGTCGATGGATGGCCTGCCGGACGGCTTCGCCGACACGCTCGCCCGCGTGATCGAGCCCGCGCACCGCGACGCCGCCGCCGAGATCATCGAGGCGGCGACCATGCTCGACGACGTCGGGCTTCGCCGCTTCCTGCGCCTCTTCGCCGCGCGCGTACGCGCCTCCAGCTCACCGGTCAGGGCCGACGAGCTGCGAAGCTTCCTCCAGCAAGCCGCTCTCTGATTCGCTCGGCGTCCTGAAGCAGCATCCAGTAGTTGTTCCACGCAGCCTGCGCGACGGCGAACGCGATGTTGGGCCTGATGCGGACACGGGCCGCGCGCACCGCCTGCTGCTGCGCGTAGCACCAGCGGTCCCACGCGCGCTCGACGGTCGAGTCGACGAGCTCCATCCAGTCCACGTCCTCGCCGGTGAGAGTCGGTGGAGGCAGCGTCAGCACCTTCCACTTCCGGTCCTCGCGTACCAGCGTCATCAGCGGCTGCCCAGGTGCGCGGCCGGTGTGGCGGCTGGGCCGCGGGTTCTTCGGGTTGGCCGCCATCAGTCGCTGCTGGACGGCGAACACCAGCTCGTGCGCCGCCTCGAGCGTGGCCGGCGCCACCGGGGGCTGCCGCCGGCCGAGGCGGATCTGCAGGGCCCGGATCGCCTCGCGCAGCCGCACCGGGGGGTCCGATTCGTTGCTCAGGCGAAGGTTCTCAACCTCGTCGAGCAGGGCATCTGACTCGGCCATGAGCAGACGGCGGTGGGATTCGACCGAGGCGGGCACGCAGACGACGATCGCCGCCACGGCGTGGCGGTGTCAAGTAGGGATTTACACGTCAGGCAATCGCGAGTAGCCGCCTGCCGTTCTCGACCAGGATCTTCTGCAGCACCGGCTCCGGGATGTCGAGGCCTTGCAGCTCCTCGAGGCAGCGCTCTGGCTGGAGGAAGGGATAGTCGCTGCCGAAGAGAAACTGGTCCTTCAACCTGCCCTTCATGTCGCGCAGCACCTCGGTCGGGATGTAGCGCGGGCTCCAGCCCGAGATGTCGATGTAGATGTTGGTCTTGTGGAGCGCCATCGCCAGCAGCTCGAGGTGCCAGGGGTAGCCGAAGTGCGCGGCGATGATCTTCATGTCGGGAAAGGCCGCCGCCGGCGCGTCGAGCCAGATCGGGCGGGCGTAGTCGAGTCGGATGCCCTGGCCGCCCGGCTGGCCCGCGCCGATGCCGCTCGTCCCGGTGTGGAACAGGGTGATCAACCCGAGGTCCTGGCACTTCTCGTAGAGCGGCCAGTGCTGCTCCTCGTTCGGCGCGAACGCCTGTAGGGAGGGATGCAGCTTCACTCCCTTCAGGCCCAGCTCGGCGATCCGCTCGAGCTCGTCCACAGCCCGCCCGCCCTTGAGCGGGTCGACGCTGCCGAAGCCGATGAACGTCTTCGGAAATTCCTTGCACGCCTCGGCGACGAGGTCGTTGGGGACACGCGGCCGCCCGGTCGCGGTCTCCGCGTCCCAGGCCAGGAGGACCGCCATCATGTCCAGCGAGTCGTACTCGCGCGCCAGCTCCTCGAGCGTCTTGCGCGCGATCTTGGAGCGGAAGTAAGACTCGGCGGCCTCGACGTAGCCTCTCATCGACACGTCCAGCCAGTCCGGGGTCGGCAGGTGGACGTGAAAGTCGATTGCTCTCAACGGCGAAACTAATCGTGATGCAAGCCACGCTCCTGGTGCTCGCCGGCGGTGAAAGCCGGCGCATGGGCAGGCACAAGGCGTGGATCGAGGTGCCTCGACCCGAGGGGGACACCTACCTGCTCCGCTACGTGGTGGAAAGGCTGGCTCCTGCGTTCTCGGAGGTGGTGGTTTCCTTCGCCGAGCCGGAGCAGATGGAGCAGCTCGTGCCGTACCGCGTCGTGTTCGACCGCAAGCGTTCCGCGGGCCCTCTGGCCGGGCTCGAGGCCGGCCTGCTGTCGGCGCGCAGCGACGTCGTCTTCGCCGTCGCGTGCGACATGCCGTATGTGGCGCCCCAGACGGCGGAGCTGGCCGTCGCCGCGGCCCGGAGCGCCGACGCCGCCATCCCCCGCCACGACGGCCTGTTCGAGCCGGTCTGCGGTGCCTATCGGAAGTCCGCGCTGCCCGCGATCGTGGGCGCCCTGGACGCCGGCAACTACGTCGCGCACGACGTCGTGATGGACCTCGACGTCACGTGGCTCGAGGGCCTCGACGTTGCCCAGTTCGAAAGCCTCAACACCCCCGCCGACGTCGAGCGGTTCCGTGCCAGATTTTCGACGCGGCGATAATTGACCGAAAACGCATTGAAGATCGTCGTCACCGTCAAGCAGGTACCAGATCCCAACGCGACTCTCTCGCTCGAGGGTGACAACACCATCTCCCGCGAGAAGGAGGCCGTCCTCGACCCAGGCGACGAATGCGGCGTCGAAGAGGGCCTCCAGCTCAAGGAGGCGCACGGCGGCGAGGTCGTGCTGGTCTCGATGGGCCCTGAGCGAGCGAAGGACGCGATCCGCAAGGGACTCTCCATGGGCGCCGACCGTGGCGTGCTCGTCTCGGACGCGGGGCTCGCAGGCGCCGACGCGCTGCTCACCGCGCGCGTCCTGGCCGCGGCGATCAAGCAGGAGCAGCCTGACCTGGTCATCTGCGCCACCGAGTCATACGACGGCAGCACCGGGATGGTTCCGCCGATGCTCGCCGAGCTCCTCGGCTTCCCGCAGCTGACCTTCGCCAAGAAGGTCGAGGTCGATGGCGCGACCGTCAAGATTCACCGCCAGACCGCCGACGGCTATCAGATCGTCGAGGCGCCG
>VBEK01000205.1 GCA_005889135.1 Chloroflexota bacterium | reverse complement strand
CCGTCACTCGAGCCCCAGCTCGGCGCGCGCGGCGGCGGCGACCACGCGCATGACCTCGCGGAGGTCGACGTCCTTCTCGTGCGCGATGCGGCGGCAGTCTTCGTACTCGGGGGCGACCTCGACGGCGCGGCCGGCGAGCTCCTTCACTTTGACGCGCGCAGTCCCCAGCCGTGTCCCTACCTCGATCACTCGGCGCGCGGCGAGGACGCGGTCGGTCTTGGTGAGCCGGACGCCGAGGGTCGTGCTCTGGCGCAGCACGTCGTCGCTCAACCTGGCCACGAGCTCTGGCGGTGACATCACGGTGAGGATGTGCCCAGGACGCCCCTTCTTCATCAGCGCGGGCACGACGGTCACGTCCAGCGCGCCCGCGGCCATCAGGTCCTCGACGAGCCCAGCGATCAGGTTCGGCGCCATATCGTCGAGGTTCGTCTCTATGAGCGTGACCCCAACGCGAGCCTCGGCCTCCTGTCCGATCCAGACGGCGAGCATGTTCCCCGGCGCTGGGTGCGCCCCCACGCCGTACCCGACGCGGTCCAGCGTCATCGCCGGCCGTTTGAAGCTGGCGACGGCGGCGAGGATCGCGGCGCCGGTCGGCGTCACCAGCTCGCGGCCTTCGTCTCCCGCCAGCAGAGTCGCGCCCGTGCCTTCGAGGATGGCGAGAGTCGCAGGCCCGGGACGCGACATGGGCAGCGACGAGGCATAGACACCTTCCACCTCGAGAGAGTGCATCAGCCAGAAGGCGCCGACGAGATCGACCAGCGTGTCGGCGCCGCCCAGCTCGTGCAGATGAAGCTCTGCCTCCGGTACGCCATGAATCGTCGATTCGGCACGGGCGATGAGGCGGACGGCGTCGAGCGCGTGGGCCTTCACCCGGTCGGGAGCGTCCGAGTCCTCGATCATCCCGCGCAGCGCGGGCACCGTCCGCTCGACGCGCCCGGACACGTCGATGGTGACGCGCGTGCCGCCCGCGTGACCGCGCTGCTCACGACGCACTTCGACGTGGACCTCGTTGCCCAGCCTGAGCGCCTCGACTGTCGCGTCGAGCACCGCGCGCTCGGCGCCGGCGTCGATCAGGGCGCCCAGCGTCATGTCGCCGGAGATGCCGGAAAAGCAGTCGAAGTACGCGACGGTCATGCGCGCGTCCTCTTAATGTGGACGGCCGCCGCGTCGATGGGCTGCATGCTCGGGGGGCGCTTGGCCACGCGCACCGTCACCCCCTCGACGCGCGGCAGCTCCAGGACCCGGCGCGCGATCTCCCCAGCCAGCGATTCGAGCAGCCGCACCGGGGGTCCCTCGATCACCTCTTTGACCGCGCTTCGGACTCTGGTGTAGTCGACGGTGTCGGCCAGGCGGTCACTGCCGCCCGCCTCCGCAAGGTCGGCGTTGACGACGACGTCGACCCGGAACTCCTGGGCGCTCTCGCGCTCGGCGTCGCGCACTCCGTGGCGGCCCTGGAAGGACATTCCGCGCAGCTCGATCCGGTCCATCACGCCAATTGTCGGAAATACACTGATCCGCGTGATCCACGCCCGCCTCCAGGTGCGCCCGGCGACCGGGGACGACCTCGAGGCCGTCAACGACATCTACAACCACTACGTGGCCGAGTCCCACATCACGTTCGACGTCGAGCCGGTGAGCATGGAGCAGCGGCGCGAGTGGTTCACCCACTACGCCCCGGCCGGGCGCCACCGCCTGTTCGTGGCCGAGGATGGCGGGCGTGTCGTCGGCTTCGCGAGCAGCAGCCGCTTCCGGCCCAAGCCTGGATACCTGACCTCGGTCGAGACGAGCGTCTACCTGGAGCCGGACGCGACCGGCAGAGGCGCCGGCTCTCGACTCTACGAGTCGCTGTTCAAATCGCTCGAGGGCGAGGACGTGCACCGCGCGTACGCCGGCATCGCGCTACCCAATCCCGCCTCGATCGCGCTGCACGAGAAGTTCGGCTTCAAGCGGGTGGCCCACTTCACCGAGCAGGGACGGAAGTTCGGCCGCTACTGGGACGTCGCCTGGTTCGAGAAGCCGTTGGAGGGCGCGGCCGAGCCGATCTGAATCGTCGCCGCCTTGATGCTCCCATCCGCCTGGCGGGTGCCGATTACGGTGATGGTGATTGTGTCCTTGAGGTCAGAAGTCGAACCCGCGATGGTCTTCACGACCTGCACGTTGTTGCCAAATATCACCTTCACATCGCAGGCGGCGGAGGTGATCGTGAAGGAGGGTTCGGCCGTCCGGGAGCCGGGGGAATAGTCGGGCCGGTATATCCGGTTGGGTATACTCCGTAAGGGATATGAGCGAGTCTGTGACGGAGATCTCTGGCCTTGGCCTGTCGATCCTTTCGCTCCTGGACGAGCGGCCCATGCATCCCTACGAGCTCGCGGCGACGATGCGTCACCGCCACCAGGACGAGTTCATCCGCCTGAACTTCGGCTCCCTCTACCACACCGTCGACGCCCTGGAGCGAAGCGGGTGGATCGTACCGGCCGAGCGGGAGAAGGAGGGGCGGCGGCCGGAGCGGACGATCTACCGAATCACCGAGTCCGGACGCGATGTGCTGGCGCGCACCCTTGGCGACATCCTCGCCCGCCCGCGCCGGGAGTACCCGCACTTCGCGGCCGGGCTCATGTTCATGCACCGCCTCCGTCGGAAAGAGGCGATGGAGCACCTGAAAGCACGCGCGGCGGCGCTGAAGGAAACGAGCGAGAAGCTCGTTTCGATCCTCGCCGAGGTTCGCGCCGAAGGTGTGAGCAGGCTGGCGCTGATCGAGCTCGAGCACAAGATCGCGATGCTCGACGCCGAGCGCAGGT
>VBEK01000069.1 GCA_005889135.1 Chloroflexota bacterium | reverse complement strand
GGCCTGAGAGTTAAGCCGCTACTGAGGCAAGCGCTTCCATATAGTCGGCAAGAAGTACAAGAACCCTCGACAACGACAAGTGCGAGCAGGACCAAAACGCCCACGGCTTCGCTCGCTACCTCGGTCAGAGAGTCGCGATACATCACGTGCGGCCATCCTGGCTGCACCAGGACGGCTAACCCAGACGATAGGTGAACTGGACTGAGTGCTTGGTACTCCGGGCGTCGAAGCCCGTCTCCCGCTCTCCCTCAGACTCGCTAACGCTCGTCTTCGGTCGAGCGGGAGACGGCTACGCCTTGTTGGACCGCGCGGGGCCGCAACCGCAGCCCTCCTCAGTCCTCCTGGGGAAATGGTTCATCGCGGGACGTAGCTCTGTCGAGGGCGTCCCTTGCTGCAAGCAGCGCTTGCTCTACGACGTCACGATCTCCGGGTTGAAGGCCATCCAGGCTGACCCTCTCCAGGGCGGCTACCAAATGGGTCAGCGCCGCGCCAAGCTCCCCTTTGTGCTCGCTCACCAGCTTGCTCGAGTCTAGGCTTGCGTGTCGGCGACGAGCGTGTGCGAAGTAGTCGCGCCTGGACAGCATTTCTCCAGCGCGAATGCACGTCAGCTCAAAAGCGTCAGCGGTTTCGGGGCTGAGGCCTCGAATTCCGCCGGGGCTACAGTGCGGGCAGCTCGGAGGCCATCCAGGGCCGGATCAAGCCGCTCAAAGCCCAGATCGAGGAGACGACCTCCAAGGCTGCGACGCCTTGAACAACAAGTATGCCGATATGTTCACGGCCGGCATCGTCGACCCCGCCAAGGTCACCCGCTCAGCGCTTCAGAACGCCGCCTCGATCGCCGCCATGGTCTTAACGACGCAAGCGGTAATCACCGAGATTCCGGAGAAGAACGGCAACGGAATGCGCAGCGTCGTGTCTCCCGACATGAAGTAAGCAAGGCTCGGTAGCCGAAAAGGGACAAAAAAGGACCCGGCCCGCGACGGGCCGGGTCAAAAGCATCGGTCGTTAGACCGCGGTCGGCGCAGGAATGAGACCGAGCTGGATCATCTGGTCGAGCTGGTCGAAGTAGATGCGTGCCTCCACAATCTTTCCGTTCTCGAACCGAAGGAGCTGGACGCCGTAGCCGACGACCTTCTTGTAGGTCGGCGCAATTGTGCCAGTCGGGCTCTCGAGCGGAGCGGTGTGCGTACCTTCCATCAAGATCTCCTGCACGACCCAGGGGCCGCTGGTGATCTCGCTCCGGACCTTCATCTTGCCGTCCGGGAACGCCTTCAGCCAGGTTGTGGCGTAGGCAGTGGCGTCCTTGGCGTTCGTGGCCTTGAAGCCCCCCGGCGCGCTGAACTTGATGTCGTCGGAGTGCAGCTCATTCAGCGCCTTCTCATCGTGGGCGTTGAACGCGGCTACGAAGCGGGCGGCCGTGTCTTTGGATTCGGTCATTGTGTCTCCTCCTCAGGAGTACCGCGAGGCGGAGGGCCAAGAAGGCTACTGCCATCCGAGGCCGGCAACCGCGAGGACCGTTACCAGCCCCCGACTCAGTCCAGAACAGGTCCGACTATAGCAGAAAATGGTTGCGGCTGCGTGCTAATATTCCGCGGATCGACCGCCCACGACTGCTATCCGTCGCCGAGGCTGCCGCCGAGCTCAACGCATCGGAGGCTTACGTACGGCGGATGCTGCTGAGGCAGCGGCTTTACGGAATCAAAGTGGGGATCGTGTGGGCAATTCTCCCGGACGACCTGGAAGCCTTTCGGCGCACGCGTCGTCCTCCTGGCCGGCCGCGCAAGCTCGTGGTGAGTGCCAATGACCGGGCCTCGGCCATCCGCGTGGTCCGGGAGCGCAAGCGCGCCGGGACCAATCGACTCCTCAGAAAGCCACGACGGTAGTCGTAGGACACCGAAACCGCCGTCGGCGCGATCGCCCTCGATACGTGACCTGGTCGCGGGCGAAACATCGTGAGCTTGGAGTTAAGCGGGCCGCTCGGCACTTCCGCCAATTTCAGCTCAAAGATGTAACGGGCTGGGGAGCGGTCCGCTATCGCCACCATACGCCTGAATTGGTCGGTGTGCGGAGCACCCAAGAATTCTTTCCCAGGGCGATGGAATGCGGCCGCGGAATGCCAGCGAGTAGCGCCGGCCGGGCTCGTGACCACGTCAACCGAATGTCGCGATCACCAACCCAGGGCTCCCGAGTAGCCAGGCTACGGAAAAAAGATGCGCGGGCAGAACCGTTGGGAGTGGAGTACTGTCAGTGGTGGCCCCGAGGGACACGTTCACCGGAGTCGGAGTTGGTCGCAAGGCTGGTTCCGAAGCCGGAGAGGCGATCCGTTGGGGTCATTTTCTTTCCCGGCGACTTGGCGTCGGTAGTCCGCGGCACGTGTTCGACATCGGCCCGCCGCTAGCGCGTGGCTCTCGCGATAGGACGCGTTTTGCGCAAAAAGGTATTTCCCTGGCATCTGATGCAAGCGTTTTGCGCAAAACGGCGAGAGTCTTAGGTTTCTACCACCGCCTCCGCCTGCGGCGCCGCCTCTGACACCACGCCCCTAACCAGCGCCGAGTACTCATCCACCAATCTCCCCGCGTGGGCCGCGTCGGTCGTCGACGCGATCACGTAGTACTCCGGCCGGTCAGGGTCCGGTGCGACCAGCACCCACCCGTCGTCGACGAACACCTTCACCCCATCCGTCAGGTCGACCCTGTCCTTCAGGTGCCGCTCCATCATCGTCCGCATCACGCGCCCCTTGACCTCCCAGGGGCAGAACACAACCGCCTCGCGGTGCGTCACCGAAGGAATCCGCGACCGCACCGAGCCCAACGAGCTGCCCGAGTGGGCCAGCATCTCGAGCACCCGCGCGATCGTGAAGATGGCGTCGAACGAGATCGCGAAGTCCGGCCAGCAGTATCCGCCGCCTCCGTCCGACGCCAGCACCGCCTCGGCGTGCTGCGCCGCCCGCAGCACCGCGCCCGGTGTGATCTTCGTCGGCACGAAACGGCCCTCCAGCTCGTCGGCGATGGTTGAGAACGCCAGCGATGACGAGGCCGGTCCCAGCACCATTCCTCGTTTCGAAGCCAGCGCCAGCCGCGCCAGGACCGCAAAGGCCATCGTGTGGTCCAGCACGGTCCCCGCCTCGTCGATTACGAAGCACCTCTCCCCCGGCGTGTCGATGAAGACGCCGAGCTTGGCCTTGACCGCGGAGGTGATCACGCCCATCTCCTGCAGGTGAGCCTGGAACGTCGCGTCGTCCTGCTCCATCACGATCTCCGCAGGCGCGGCGTTGAGCGGGATCACGTTGCAGTTCAGCTCGCGCAAGATCTGCGGCAACACCATGGCCGCGGCGCCGTTGTTGAAGTCGATCACCACCTTGAACGCCGCGCCGCGCACCGCCTCCAGGTCGATCTTGGCCAGCATGTCCTCCATGTAGCGGTCGGTCTGCTGGTCGCGTCGCGTGATGCGTCCCATCTCGTAGTGCGACACGCGGCGGATGTCCTCGCGGAAGAAGAGCCCCTCGAGCTTGCGCTCGCTGCGCTTGTCGATGTCGAGGCCGAGGTCGTCGAAGATTCGGATGTCGCCTGAGCGCGGGTCGACCGGCGAAGTCTGGACGTGTATCGCCGACACGTGGTTGTGCCGCGCCCAGTAGCGGCAGACCGGCGCCGGCAGCACCGACAGGTCGATGACGTTGCTGCCCGCGGAGATGATCCCCGACATCAGCGCCCGCCCGATCATGCGCGCGGAACGCGTGTAGTCGCGCGAGAAGGCGATCTCCGTCCCCTTGGGGGTCAGCGCTCCGATGGCCGCGCCCAGGCGGGACGCGAACTCCGGAGTCAGCTCGATGTTGATCAGGCCGTTGAGCCCGTAGGAGGTGAACAACCCGCGCTTCCACGAGCCCGCCCAGATGATCGACTCGTGGACCACCGCGCCCGGCTCGACCTCCTTGTTGGGCCAGATCCGCACGTTGGCGTTGACCGTCGAACCCGCGCCGATGGTGACGTCGCTGCCGATGACCGTCCCCTCTTCGAGCAGGCAGCCGTTCTTCACGGTCACCGAGCGGCACACCACCGACCCCCGAAGGCGCGAGTTGAGGCCGACGTAGCTGTGGTCCCAGACGATCGAGTTCGAGAGCTTGACGCCCGAGTCGATGGTGCTGTACGCGCCGATGATCGCCGGGCCATTGACCCACGCGCCCGCGCGCACCTTGGCGCCGGCGCCGATCAACGCGGGGCCGTCGACGCGCGCCCCTGGAAACACCTCCGCGTCCGCATGGATCCACGTCGAGTCGCCAACCCTTTCGCCCGGGATCTGGACTTTGACCTTGCCCTCGAGGCAGTCGAAGCTCGCCTTCACGTAGGCCGCGTGGCTGCCCACGTCCTCCCAGTAGCCGTCGGCGATCCAGCCGAATACGCGCTCGCCCTCCTTCAGCAGCTTCGGAAACACGTCGCCCGACCAGTCGGTGACCTCGCCCGGGCGGAAGAAGTCGAACACCGCCGGGTCGAGGATGTAGATCCCGGTGTTGGCCAGGTCGGAGATGACCTCGCCCCAGCTCGGCTTCTCGATGAAGCGCTGCACCGCGCCGCCCTCGTCGACAACGACCACCCCGTACTCGAGCGGGTTGGGCACCGGCTTCAGGACGATCGTCGCGAGCGCCTTGCGCTCGCGGTGGAACCGGGCCGCGGCGCCGAGGTCGATGTCGGTCAGCGAGTCGCCAGAGATGACTACAAACGTCTCGTTGAGCTGCGGCCGCGCCAGCATCACCGAGCCCGCCGTACCCAGGGGCGAGTCCTCAACCGAGTAGCTCAACGCCACACCCTGCTCCGAGCCGTCGCCGAAGTAGTTGCGGATGGAGGCGCCCATGTACTCGACAGTCGCCACCACGTCGCGCAGCTGGTGGCGGCGCAGGTGGAGAAGGATGTGCTCCATGATCGGCCGGCCCGCGACCGGCACCAGCGGCTTGGGCATGTTGCTGGTCAGGGGCCGAAGACGCGAGCCCTCGCCGCCGGCCATGACTACCGCCTTCATTCCCCTTCCTCAAATAGGATCTTATGCGCGTGCTGGAAGAACTGAATCAATTCGCCCACGACCTGCTCTGGACGTGGCAGCCGCGAATCGAGAACCTGTTCCGAGCCCTCGACGCCGAGCTCTGGAAGTCGACACGCGAGAACCCCGTGCTCCTGCTCACCCAGCTCGGCGAGGAAGGAGTCGAGAAGGCGATGCAGCGCGACGAGGTCCGCCAGGCCCTCGAGGACGCACGTGCCGCGTACCGCGAGTACTACGACCGCCATCCCCGGTTCATGGACGCGCAGGCCCCACTGGGCATCGCGTACTTCTCGCTCGAGTTCGGGCTGTCGGAGTGCCTGCCCATCTACTCCGGCGGGCTCGGGGTGCTCGCCGGCGACCACCTGAAGGCGACTAGCGACCTTGGCCTCCCGCTCGTCGCCGTAGGGCTTCTCTACCGGCAGGGTTTCGGTCGCCAGGACATCGACCAGGGGGGACGCCAGTTCGAGGTCTACGCCGAGAACCGGGGCTCGGAGCTGCCGGTGAACAAGGTCGAAGGCGTCGAGGTCGAGGCGCCGATCGGCCAGCGGAACGTCCGCATCGCGGTGTGGCGCGCGCAGGTGGGCCGGGTGCCGCTCTTCCTCCTCGACACCGACCTCGAGTCGAACCCGCAGGACCTGCGCAACATCACCGACCGGCTCTACGTCCCCGAGCCCGACCGCCGTCTCCGCCAGGAGATCGTGCTCGGGATCGGCGGCGTGCGCGTGCTGCGCGCCCTCGGCCTCGACTCGGGCGTGTTCCACCTCAACGAGGGACACAGCTGGCTGTGCGCCATCGAGCGCATCCGCGAGCTGCGCGCCTCGCGGCAGATGACGCTCGAGGAGGCGCGCCTGGTCGCCAGGGCCGGCATCGTGTTCACGACCCACACGCCGATCGCCGCCGGCAGCGACTACTTCGACGCCGGGCTCGTCTGGGACCAGCTCGGACCCTACCTGGCGCAGGTCGGGATCTCCTTCGATCGCTTCATGGACCTCGGCCGTCAGCGTCCGGGCGACCCGCGCGAAAGACTGTGCACGACCTACGCCGCGCTGCGGCTCGCGGACCAGTCCGTCGGCGTCAGCCGGCTCCACGGCGCCGTGTCACGCCGGTTGTGGAAGGACGCGTGGCGAGGGCTGCCCGAGGCGCAGGTGCCGATCGGCGCGGTCACCAACGGCGTGCACATGCCGACCTGGGTCGCGCCCGAGATCGCGGCGCTGCTCGGCCGGTTTGTCGGCCCGGACTGGTGGGACCTCGACCCTGCAGACGGCAGGTGGCAAGCGGTGCACGAGATCCCAGCCGCGGAGCTGTGGAGCGCACACTGCGAGCTGAAGCGGCGGCTGCTCGAGCTGACCACGGAGCGGGCCGAGACTCCGCACGAGCTCGACCTGAACGCCTTGACCATCGGCTTCGGGCGCAGGTTCGCGCCTTACAAGCGCGCGAACCTCGTGCTTCGCGACCGGACGAGACTGAACAAGCTGCTTCGCAACTCGCGGCGGCCGGTGCAGATCCTTTTTGCGGGCAAGTCGCATCCGGCCGACCAGCCGGGCAAGGACATCGTCGCCGGCGTGGTGGCCCTGGCGCGCGAGGAGCCGCGAGTCGTCTTCCTCAAGGATTACGACATCACCCTCGCGCGACACCTCGTCCAGGGCGCGGACGTCTGGCTCAACAACCCGCGCCGATTTCTCGAGGCCAGCGGAACGAGCGGCATGAAGGCGGGCGCCAACGGGGGCCTGAACGTCAGCGTGCTCGACGGTTGGTGGGACGAGGCGTACCGGCCGGAGCTCGGATGGGCGATTCCCTCCGCCGCGACCCTGGACCGGCAGGAGATCGACGACGTCGCCGAGGCGGAGGGACTGTTCCGCCTGCTCGAGCGCGAGGTCGTTCCGGCGTACTACGAGCGCGACGAGAACGGCATCCCGCGCCGCTGGGTGGAGATGATGAAAGCCTCGATCCGCAACGTCGTGACGCAGTTCGCGGCGCGGAGGATGGTCATCGACTACTTCAACGCCGCTTACGGACCTGGCGCCCGCCGGGTCGAGCAGCTGCGCCTCCTGCCCGACTGGGGTGGATAGTCGCGACTATCCAGCCACCTCGCGGCCCCCAGACTCGCGTTAGTCGCGACTATCCAGGCACCTCGTGCTCCAAGACCCGCGTTAGTCGCGACTATCGAGCTTTCTCGTGCGCCAAGACCCGCGTTAGTCGCGACTATCCGCTGGTTGCGGCCTACTCGCCGACCGGGGCGGGAGTCACCTTCGCCGCGGTTCCGCCATCCACCGACACCGCCGCCACGCCGTGCTTCTCCCGGTGCGCGGCGATCGCCGCCAGATAGAGCTGAACGTACTTCACCGCCGAGCGCGACCAGGACACGTCCTCCTTCATCGCGCGCTGGACCAGCCACGCCCAGACGCCCTGGTGCCGGAACGTCTCCGCCGCCCGCACCACCGCGGCGAAGAACTGCCACGGGTCGTACGGCCCGAACCTGAAGCCGTTGCCGCGCTGCGCGAACGGGTCGTAGTCGCGGATCGTGTCCGCCAGGCCACCGGTCGCGCGCACGACGGGGATCGTCCCGTAGCGCAGAGCTATCAGCTGCGCGAGCCCGCCCGGCTCGAACCGCGACGGCATCCACAGCATGTCCGCGCCCGCGTAGATTCGCTGCGCGAGCGCGGCGTCGAAGCCGATGGCGACCGCGACCTGCCGCGGGTACTCCCCGGCGTAGCGCCGGAACATGTCCTCGTAGCGACGGTCCCCCGTGCCGATGACAACCACCTGCAGCCCGAGCATCATCAGCTCGGGCAGCGCCTGCTCTATCAGGTCAAAGCCCTTGACGTCGTAGAAGCGCGAGACGATCGCGCAGAGGGGCCGGTTGGAGTCCTCGAGCCCGAGCTCGGCGCGCAGCGTCGCCCGGCACAGGGCCTTGCCCTGCGGGGCATCCGCGGAGTAGTGGTGCGAGATGTTCGGGTCCTTCTGAGGGTCGAAGATGTCGTAGTCGATCCCATTCAGGATCCCGTGCAGCTTGTGCGTGTTGCGGCGGAGCAGCTCGTCCAACCCCTCCCCGTACTCGGGGGTCTGGATCTCCTTCGCGTAGCGCTCGCTCACCGTGTTGACGACGTCCGCGAAATGGATCCCCCGGCCCAAAACGTTGACCACGTTGTCCAGGCCCGGGATGCCCAGCTGGATCAACCCCCACTCCTGCAGGCCCGCGAGCATCAGCGCTCCGAAGCCGAATACGCCCTGGGCTGACAGGTTGTGGATGGTGAGGGTGGTGGCGATGTCCTCGTAGGCCTCGCCCTCGTAGACGCGGTCGAGGAGGTTCGGGATCAGCGCTCCCCACCAGTCGTGGACGTGGATGACGTCGGGGAAGAATTCGAGCGCGGGGAGCATCTCCAGCACCGCGCGGCAGAAGTAGACGGACCGCGCATCGTCGTCACCGAAGCCGAACATCCCGTCGCGGTCGTAGAGCTGCGGGGTGTCGACGAAATACACGACCAGCTCGCCCAGGCGGCCCTCGTAGATCGTGGCCGGCATCGTCTCGGCACCAAGCGGCACCCGCAGGTTTTCGACCACCGGGCGCAGCCCGTGCCGTCCGATGTCGACCTGACGGTACCGAGGCAGGACCACGCGCACGTCGTGACCCAGCCGGTGCAGCTCCTTCGAAAGCGCGGCCGCCACGTCCGAGACGCCGCCGAGCTTGGCGAAGGGCGCCAGCTCCGACGTCGCCACCAGCACCTTGAGCGGCTGCGCCCGCTCCGCTTCGACGATCGCGGCCACGCCCGGGACGCGGACGCCCAACGCGCCCGACGGCGGGACCACCTCGATGTCCTTGCCCTCGCGGCTGACGATCAGCGCCAGCTCGAACGCGTCGCCGGCGTCCTTGCCCAGCTGCGAGAACGGGACCGAGATGGCGAATGGGTCGTCCACCTCCCAGCTCGATTCTGTGTCCGCCTTCGTCAGCGGCTCGACGACCTTGAGCACCGTGACCGCGCCTCCCTGCGCGCGCGGCGTGATGCGCACCACCTCCGCGGGCTCGAACCCGAGCTCCCCCATCGAGCCCTTCGGAAGCGGGAGATCCACGTCGCCCGCGCCGTCGACCGCGGGCGGGCCCGCGCAGTACAGCCAGAACTCGATCCTCTGCGACTCGAGCTCCTGTCCCGAGCGGGGCGAGTCGATGCGGAAGTACAGCTTCTCCTCGTCGGTGCCGTAGTAGATGCGCTCGACCACGCCGGCCGGCCTGTGCAGCGCGCCGAAGCCCGAGCCGACGAGGTAGTAGCCGGCCTGCGCCCAGGCGGGGTCGTGCTTCGACTGCGGGCTGATGAGCGTCGAGGGCACGCCGCGCTCGGGCGTGGGGCCGCGTTTGATGATCGGCTGGAAGAGGCGCGCAGGCGCGCGGGCGCCCATCAGCTTGTAGACGTTGCGCAGGTGCA
>VBEK01000068.1 GCA_005889135.1 Chloroflexota bacterium | reverse complement strand
GCCTGGTCGTGAGCCAGCCGGAGCGGAGCGGCCGCGGCCGCCCGGCGCTGCTCTTCGCGCTGACCGAGCGCGCTGACTCCGTCTTCCCCAAGCGCTACGGCCAGCTGGCGACGATGGTGCTCCAGGAGGTCCAGGAGATGGGCGGCCCGGAGGCCCTCGACGAAGTCTTCGCCCGGGTCGCGGCCCGGCACGCCTCGGCGATCGAGAGGGACTTCGCGGGCCTGGGCTTTGACGAAAAGCTAAACCGCGTGGTGTCCTGGATCGGGCGCGCCGGCACGCTGGTCGAGCAGTCCGAATCGCCTGAGGGCGTGAAGGTGACGATCCACAACTGTCCGTTCCGCAACACCGCGTTGAAGTTCCCCCAGGTCTGCACCATCACACCGCAGCTCATCTCCCGGCTCACCGGAGCACCCGTCTCCCAGTCCGATTCCATCCATCGCCACGACCCCTACTGCTCCTTTGTCGTCCAGCGACCTACCGACCCTTAAGAGCTCCCAGGTCAAGCAGGTCGACGCGCTCTGTGCCGAGCGTTTCGGCATCCCGACCGAGTGGCTCATGGAGGCCGCGGGTTGGCAGGTGGCGCGCCTTGTCGACCGACCGGCAGTGGTCGTGTGCGGTGTGGGCAACAACGCCGGCGATGGTCTCGCGGCAGCGAGGCACCTCCATCGCTGGGGCCTGCTGACCGCGCTCTGTTGCGTCGACATCGAGAGGCTGCGCGGCCCCGCCGCGCAGGAGCTCGAAGCACTGCGAAGGCATGGCATCGAACCGTCGGGCGAGCTGCGGCTGGACGGTGCACGCCTGGTCGTCGACGCCATCTTCGGGACCGGCCTTTCGCGTCCGCCGGAAGGTAGGTTCGCGAGGTGGATCGAAGCCATCAACGCCTCAGGGAGACGCGTCCTGTCGGTCGACGTGCCGTCGGGCCTCGACGCGGAGACCGGCGTCGCCTACGCTCCAGTTGTGCACGCCGACGTGACGGTGACTTTGGGCCTGCCCAAGCCGGGCCTCCAGGGAGAGGTCGTGGTGGTCGACATCGGCGTCCCGGCCGAGGCCTACGCGGCGATCGGTATCGAGCTTCCCCCTGACGCCAAGGTCCAGATCCGGCGATGACCCGCGAGGTCGTGTGGGACCACGGGGTGGCGCTGCCGGGGCACAGGCTCTGGCTCGACCCGCTCACCGTGCGCAGCTTCGCCTTCATCTCCCACGCCCACACCGACCACGCGCGCCGGCACAAAGAGGCGCTGCTCACGCCCCAGACCCTGGCCCTGATCCCCGAGGAGCGGCGGCCGCGGGGGTGGCGGATGCTCGGCTTCGGCGAGCCGATGCGGCGGGGGGGCGGTACGGTCATGCTCCACCCCGCGGGCCACATGCTCGGCTCGGCGATGCTCCATTTCGAGCACGACGGCTGGTCGGTCCTCTACACCGGTGACGTCAAGCTGCGCCAGCCGGGACGCATCGAGACGTTGGTGCCGAGGGCCGACGTCCTCATCGTCGAGACAACATATGGCCGCCCACACTTTCGCTTCGGCGACCCCGACGAGACGCTGGAGTTGATCGCCCGGTGGTGCCGCCGCGCCCTGGACAGCCGGGTGACGCCGGTGCTCCTGTGCCACGCGCTCGGCAAGACGGAGGAGGTGATGCTCCAGCTGGCGCAGTACGGGTTTGCTTTTGCGCTCGAGAAGCGCTGCGTGCCGTGCGCGCGCCAGTACGCGGCGGCTGGGAGATCGCTGCCGGACTGGATTGAGCTAGACGGCGAGCCGGTCATGGACCGCGTCGTCATCGCCCCGCCCGTGGGCAAGGACGATGTCCGGCGCCTGGGCCGCTACCGCACAGCGCTCATCTCGGGCTGGGCCAAAGATCCCGAGTTCGCGCGGCTCTTTGGGGCGGATGCAACTTTCGACCTCTCCGATCACTGCGACTTCGACGAGCTCATGGAGGTGGTCGCGCGCTCAGGCGCGAGCCAGGTGTACACAGTGCACGGTTTCACCGAGGACTTCGCCCGCTCGCTGCGCCGGAAAGGTGTCCGCGCCTGGGCGCTGGAGGCCAACGAGCAGCTGGCTCTAGCCCTCTAAGAGCCCACCGATTGGGGATAGTCGCGACTATCCGCCCCCTTGGTTCCCGGAGAAGCCACGTTAGTCGCGACTAGCCGCACTTCTTCTCGAACAGCACCCGCGATAGTCGCGACCAACCAGGGGTTTGGGGCACGAGATGCATGGATAGTCGCGACTATCGTGCACTTTGGTCCCGGAGAAGCCACGTTAGTCGCGACTATCGTGCACTTTGGTCCCGGAGAAGCCCCGTTAGTCGCGACTATCGAGGGTGTCGACTACCCAGCCACGACCTTCACACTCCAGCTGCAAGTGCTCGTGATCTCGAGGTAAAAGCGTCCCTTTCCCGGCACGTGGTACACGCCGGCGTCTTTGCCACCTCCCTCCTGGTTGATGCCGGGATGACGAAAGTCGGGCGTGTGATCGAAGTCGAAAACGTCGGCCGTGAACACCCCGCCACCCCCACAGTCGTAGCTCCAGTGCAGGTCCCATCCCCTGTCGCTGGGCGAATCAATGGTCTCCGTCGCGCTGCCAGTGCCGCTATCGCTCAGGAGCACCTTGGGCGCCGGGGGTTGCGACCCACCACAACCCGCGAGCAGAAGAACGGCCCCTAACGCAGCGCCCAGCCGGATCGGAGCACCGCCCGGCGCAGGTCATGGTCGCCCGCGGCCGCGTCGCTGAGCTTGACCAGGAGCAGGTCGACCCACGCCGCGAGCTCCACCGCGGGGAAGAGCTCCAGCACCTCGTTCTTGATCCGGGCGCGAAAGCTGCGGCCGTCGACGTCGATCGCCAGCTCGACGATGGGACCGCGGTTCAGGTGACCGCGCTTGGCCTGGGCGATGGGCAAGCGCTCGACCAGATAGTCGAGCAGCTCGTCAGGCTGGTCGCGCTCGACGAGCGGCGCGTGGCAGAAGACGCACGCGTCGTCAATAGGCACGGCTGGGGCGGAGCAGACTGTGCAGTTCACTTTTGTGGCGGGTGGTGGGGCGGCGTTCTAGTCCGTGTAGCGGGTAATTGTGTGGTCTTCGCGCCGTTTTTCAGCCTGGTATAACGGACAATCCTCGAAATTCCGTACGCAGATGGGCGGGCTGTCGCTCAGCGCGTATTTGCGCTTCGAGCGGTGATCGACGTGGCAGTCGAACCTGTAGATGCGCAGAGGACCGCGGGTGTCCTTGACCAGTTCCTCGAGGTAAGGGCACCTTCGCATCGCGAACTACGATAGGTCGTCCGGTGCTTGATTTCGCACGGGCCGGGGCCGCCGTGGGCGGCACACCGGCCACCCTCGAGAAGACCCGCATCCTCGGCGCTTACTTCCGGACGCTGAGCGAGGAGGACCTGCGCCGCGCCGCCGTCTACATGAGCGGGCGCGCCTTCCCGCCATCGCAGCGGCGCACGCTTGGCCTCGGCTGGTCGACCCTGAGCAAGGTCGTGTCGTCGGTGTCGAGCAAGGACGAGGACGAGCTGGGCGGCATCTTTCGCAAGCATTCCGACCTCGGCGACTGGGCCGGCGAGGCGCTGACCGGGAGCACACAACCCGGGCCGGTCTCGTTGAAGGACGTCGAGGACACCCTCGAAGCGATCCGCGGTGCACGCGGCAACGCCAAGGCCGCACCCCTCGAGGCCATGGTGCGGCGCATGGACGCCGAGTCCGCGCGCTTCTTCGTCAAGATCATCTCGGGCGAGATGCGCATCGGCCTCAGCGAAGGGCTCGTCGAGGCAGCGATCGCGGAGGCGTTCGGCGTCTCGATCACGCAGGTCAAGCGCGTGCACCTCGTCACCGGCGACATCGGCGAGACCGCGGTGCGCTGCAAGCGCGGCGACTTCGAGGCCAGCTCGATCACGCTGTTTCAACCCGTCCGGTTCATGCTCGCGAGCCCGGTCGAGACGCCCGACGAAGCCTTCTCGCGCATGGGCGCGGACACCGTGTGGACGGAGGAGAAGTACGACGGCGTGCGCTGCCAGCTCCACCGCCAGGCCGATCGGATCGAGCTCTTCTCGCGCGACCTGAAGGAGACGACCGGCGCGTTCCCCGAGCTGGTCGAGGCGGCCGGCGCCATCGGCCACGACGTGCTCTTCGACGGCGAGGTGCTGGCGCATCGTGACGGCCGCGTGCTGCGCTTCTTCGAGCTGCAGCGCCGGCTGGGCCGTAAGAAGGTGGACGAGGATCTGCGCCGCGACGTGCCGGTCGTGCTTGTCATCTTCGACCTGCTCTGGCTCGATGGCCGGACCTTGCTCGACGAGCCGCTCACCGCGCGCCGCAAGCTGCTCGAGGGCCTGGGCCTGGAGCACCCGTACCTGCTCGCTCGTCTCGAGGAGGCGACCGGCCCCGAGCACCTCGACGGCATATTCAAGGAGACGCGCGATCGCGGCAACGAGGGACTGATGGTCAAAGACCCGCTGAGCCCGTACACGCCTGGCCGGCGGGGCCTGGCGTGGCTGAAGCTCAAGCGGCCGCTGGCGACACTGGACGTGGTCGTGACTGCGGTCGAGTGGGGCCACGGCAAGCGGCGCGGGGTGCTCTCCGACTACACGTTCGCGGTCAAAGACGCTGCGTCAGGCCGGCTGGTCAACGTGGGCAAGGCGTACAGCGGCCTCACGGACGCCGAGATCGCCGAGTACACGAAGCGATTCCTGGAGATGACGGTCCAGGACCAGGGCCACCGGCGCATGGTTCGGCCCGAGGTGGTGCTCGAGGTCGCGTTCGACTCCATCCAGCACTCGGCCCGGCACCTCAGCGGCTACGCGCTGCGCTTCCCGCGCATCGTGCGTATCCGCGACGACAAGCCGGTCGGCGAGATCGACACCCTGGAGCGGGTGGCCGAGCTCTACGACCGGTACTTCGGCGAGAAGTCGGAGATCGCTTTGTCAGAAGTCGCCGAGACGTGAGGCTGACCTTCATGGGCACCGCGGGGGCGCGGTTCATGGTCGCCAAGCAGGTGGCGGCCTCGGCTGGGCTGTACATCGAGGAGGGCGACACGCGGCTTGCCCTCGACCCAGGTCCGGGTGCGGTCGTCGCCTACGCGGCGCGCAGGGTCGACCTCACGACCCTGGACGCGATCGTGGTCAGCCACCGCCACCTCGACCACGCCGGCGACGTGAACGTGATGGTCGAGGCGATGACCGACGGAGGGTTCGCGCACCGCGGCCTGCTGTTCTGTCCGTCGGATGCGCTCGACGAGGACCCTGTGGTGCTGAAGTACCTGCGCCGGTTTCCGCGCGAGATCGTGCGCCTCGCTCCCCAGACCACCTATTCGGTCAACGGCCTGAGCTTCACCACCAGCGCGCTCCACGTCCACCAGGTCGAGACGTACGGCTTCCGGTTCGGCGACCGTCTCGGCTGGATCACCGATACGGCCTACTACGACGGCATCGCTGAGCAGCACCGGGCGGACGTGATGCTGATCCATACCATCCTGCTGCACTGCATGCCGCACCTCCCCCACCTGTGCGTCGACGACGCAGAGCGCATCATCCGCGAGGCCAGGCCGAAGATCGCGTTCCTGACCCACTACGGCATGGCGGTTTGGCGCGCAAACCCTGACGAGATCGCCGCCGCCCTGTCGCAGCGGACCGGAGTCGACGTGCGCGCGGCGCGCGACGGCATGACGATCGAGGTCTGAGTGAGCGATCGGTGGCGCTGGCGCGGCCGCGTCGCGCTGCTGGCTGTGTCACTGGCCTTCGTCCTCTACCCGCTGCTTCCCAATGACGATGTCATCAACTCCGACTGGCCGGCGTTCGCGACCGGCGCAAGGCTGATCGTCTCCGATCCCGGGCACCTCTACGACCTCGAGGTGCAGAAGCGAATCGAGAGCGACGTCACCGGAGGTCGGACGCTCACGACGCCAGGCATCGAAGGCATCCTTCCGTTCCTCGCCCCGGCCTGGGTCGCGCTGCTGGCGGCGCCGTTCGAGGCTTTCGGCACCGACGTCGGCGGCAGGTTGTGGATCCTTTTCGGGCTCGCCTGCCTCGGCGCGGGGCTGTACCTGGCGACGCGCCCTCAGCCCCCGGCGAGGATCCTGCCCGCCTTCGCCGCGGTGCCGACCGCGCTCATGATGCTCAACGCCCAGCTGGACGGCGTCGTTGCCCTCGGCATCGGGGCCGCGGTCGCGTTGTGGAAGAGGCCGTACCTCGCGGGGCTCGCGCTCGGCTTGACGCTGATGAAACCCCAGCTGATGCTCCCTCTGGGCGCGGCGGTGCTCCTCGAACGGCAGTGGAAGGTGCTGGTCGGTTGGGCGGCTGCCGGCGTGGCCTTGCTCCTACCGACGTTGCTCCTCAACCCGCGGTGGATATCGGAGTGGCTGGGTCAGACCCGTGCGACCGTGGCGCCGGTCAGCCGGGAGATCGACCTGCCTCACTTCGGCGTCCTCCTCCCTCAATCGGTGCAGACCATCGCCGTGGCCGCGCTGACGGTGATCGCCATCGCGGTGGTGCTCTACCTCGCTCGTCGCATGCGCGCGGAGAAGATGCGGCCGGCGGTGGCCATCCTCGTCGCGGGCGGAGTGCTCGCCGCGCCCCACGCGCTGCCCGCGGACCTCGTCCTCGTCGCCCTCGCCCTCGTGCTCTGGGGCCGCGCGGAGTGGTTCGACTGGCTCGCGCTCTCGCTCGCCGCGCTGGTCGCCGCCCTGACCATCGCGCCCCTACCCGCCGTGATCGGCGTGGTCCTGGTCGGTTACGTGCTCGCGCGCGTGAGTGGGTTTATTTCGCCGTCGCCAGCACCGGCAGCCGCGTCGCCGCGATGATGCCGTCGATCAGCCCGTACTCGATCGCTTCTTGAGGCGTCAGGAAGTAGTCGCGGTCGGTGTCGCGCTCGACGCGCTCCAGCGGCTGGCCGGTGTGCTTGGCGATCAGACCGTTGAGCACGGAGCGGATGCGGATGATCTCCTTGGCGTGGATGTCGAGGTCGCTGGCCTGGCCCTGCAGGCCCTTGCCGCCGACGAGCGGCTGATGCATGTGGATCGTCGAGCTGGGGAGCGAGAACCGCTTGCCTTTCGCCCCCGCCATCAGGACGACGGTGCCGAAGCTGGCAGCGCGGCCGATGCAGACGGTCGAGATCGGCGCCTGGACGTACTGCATGGTGTCGTAGATGGCGAGGCCCGCCGTGACGGCGCCTCCCGGCGAGTTGACGTAGATCTGGATCTCCTTCGCGGGGTCGTCGGCGGCCAGGTACATGAGCTGGGCGACGACGAGGTTGGCGACCACGTCGTCGATCGGCCGGCCGATGATGATGATCCGGTCCTTGAGCAGCCGCGAGTAGATGTCGAAGGTGCGCTCGCGATTGCCGCCTTCGTTCTCGACGACCGTCGGTACGTACGCCAATGTGCAACGCAGCTTACGAAAAACTTTCGCGGGGGAGGCAGGCTTCGGCAAGGTCATAGAAAGGAGGCGTCTGGTGACGGCCGGAATGAATCCGGTGTTAGACCCCACCTCGTCCACTGATGGTGTTCGCTCCCGCCGACTTCTTCACCGAGCTCCGCAAGCGCCTCAAGCAGCGTCTGCCGTCCGAGCTGCGGGGCTTCCGCACGACCCGAGGCCGCGGCCGGCTCATGAAGGTCTACTTCGGCGAGCCCGCCTTCCACTACGAGGCCTGGCACCACACCGGTGCGGGTAGGCTGGAGGTCGGGTTGCACTTCGAGTCGTCGGCGGCGGACAACCAGGCGGCGTTCGACTTCTTCCGGGCGCGGATGGTCGAGGTCAAGTCGCTGCTTGCGCGCGCGGAGCTCGAGCCGTGGGACCGGGGCTGGACTCGCCTCTACGAGACGGTGCCTGCGGCGCGACTTGACGACGTGGTGCTGGATGACGCGGTGGAGTGCATGGCGGCCTACGTCGTCGCCCTCCAGCCGCTGCTCGACGAGTTCATGAGGAGGCGGGATGAGGACAGTTGAAGTGACCGACAGCCTGCAGGACTACCTCGACGGGCTGGTGCCGAAACGCGACGGCGTGCTGGCGCGGATGGAGGAGGAGGCGCATCGTGAGGGCATCCCGATCGTCGACCCCCACGAGGGCCAGCTGCTCTACGTGCTGGTCAAGATCGCGGGCGCCAAGCGGATCCTGGAGCTGGGGACGGCCACGGGGTACAGCGGGATCTGGCTGTTGCGCGGGACCGAGGGCGGCACCCTGACCACGTACGAGATGGACGCCGAGCGCGCTCGGCGAGCGAGGGCCAGCTTCGCCGAGGCGGGGTTCGGTCAGCGGGCGCTGGTCCTGGAGGAGAACGCCAGGGACGGTCTCGAGAAGCTCGAGGCGAGGTTCGACGCCTGCTTCATCGACCTGCTCAACTCGTTTCGGTCGGAGGAGATCACGCGCCGGGTCACCGAGCTGTGCCTCGAGCGCCTGGATCCCGGGGGCTTGCTGATGGCCGACAACGCGCTCCGGCAGGGTGAGGTGGTCGCGCCCAATAACCAGCAGGCGAAGAACGTGGCTTTCTACAACGATTTCGTGTCCAAGCACCCCCGGTTGGAGAGCGTGGTGATCCCGATCCGGGACGGCCTGTCGGTGGCTCGAGTCAAGTAAGAAGGGTGAAGTCGGCCGCGCGCCGCGGCCGACTTCCAGGCGAATCGGTCAGCAGACGCTGTGCCGCGCCGTGTAGCAGCTGTCGGTGACGTTCTGCGACGCCGAAAGGATGATCACCCTGCTCGGCGACTTCACGACGGACGTGTTTTTGCAGCCGCGGATCGCCGGGCGCAAGATTCGGGTATGGCAGCGCCGACCGAGCTGTCCCGCCGGGAACGCGAGGTCGCCGGCCTCGTGGCGGAGGGGCTCTCGAACCGCCAAATCGCGGAGCGCCTCTTCATCTCCGAACGCACTGCCGAAGGGCACGTCGAGCAGATCCTGAACAAGCTCGGTTTCGACAAACGCACGCAGATCGCAGCATGGTTCGCGCGCGGTCAGCCCCAGCTGACGCAGCCTTCGCCCGGAGGCCAGCCCGTCCGGGGCACGCTTCCGCGCTTCCTCAGCTCTCTCGTGGGCCGATCGCGAGAGCTGGAGACCGTGGTTGGCGTGCTTGGCACCGCGCGCCTCGTCACCATCACAGGGCCGGGCGGCATCGGTAAGACGAGGCTCGCGGCGGAAGCGGCGGCGAGGGCGGATAGCCGATTTCGCGATGGATGCTGGTTTGTCGAGCTGGACTCCGTCTCGGAGCCGGCGGCGGTGCCTAGCGCCGTCGCGCATGCGCTGCAAGTTCCGCAGTTTGGAGCCAGCACCGTAGACGAGGAGCTGGCGGCCCACCTGTCGCAACGCGAAGCGCTCCTCGTGCTCGACAACTGCGAGCACCTGGTCGAGGCGTGCGGCCAGCTGGTGGAAGCGATCCTTTCCAGGGCCGTGCGCCTCCGCGTGCTGGCCACCTCACGAGAGCGCCTCGGTATCTCGGGTGAGCGCGTGATGCCGCTTGAGCCGCTCCCTGTGGTGGACGGCCGCGGCGAGAAGGCCGACGCGGTCGAGCTGTTTGCGCAGCGGTCTCGAGACCTCGGCGCGAGCGATTGGAGCGACGCCGACTCGGCGCTGGCGGCGACGATATGTGAGCGGCTGGACGGCATTCCACTCGCCATCGAGCTGGCTGCGGCACACACTCCGGTCCTGTCGCTAGCAGGCATCGCGGAGAGGCTTGATGA
>VBEK01000067.1 GCA_005889135.1 Chloroflexota bacterium | reverse complement strand
GGCCGCGGTCGGCCGAGGCAAGCCGAGGGCGAGGTGAGGCTCGGCGCCCGGACCAACCTGGCGCTCCTGATCCTGCTCGCGGCCGCGTTCGTCACCGGGTGGCTCGCGTTCGCCTACGGCACGGTGCCCGCGCGCTGGTCCCTGATCCTGCACGCCACCAGCGGCGTGGCGATCCTCCTGCTCCTGCCCTGGAAGTCCATCATCGCCAGGCGCGGCGTCGCCCGCCCACGCTCCGGCCGCGCGCTCTCCATCCTGTTCAGCGCCCTGGTGTTGATCTCGCTCGCGGCCGGGCTGGCCCACTCGACCGGCGTGTGGCTCTGGACCGGGTGGTTGACGGCGATGGAGGTGCACGTCAGCGCTGCGCTGGTCGCGGTGCCGCTTGCGGTTTGGCACGTCTTCGCCCGCCGCATCCGCCTCCGGCCGGCGGACCTCTCCCGGCGCAGCTTCCTCCGGGGCGCGGCGGTGATGGCCGGTGCGGTCGCCGTCTACAGGTCAAGCGAGCTTGTCGTGCGCGCCGCCGGGCTGCCGGGAAACACGCGGCGCTTCACCGGGTCGTACGAGGCCGGCTCGTTCTCGCCCGAGGCGATGCCGGTCAGCTCGTGGATGTTCGACGCGATTCCGCAGATCGACGCCGCGGCCTGGAAGTTGCGCGTCGGCGGGACGGAGATTACGCACGCCGACCTGCTCGCCTTCGACGACCGGGTCACCGCCACGCTCGACTGCACCGGCGGCTTCTACTCGACGCAGGACTGGACCGGGGTCCGCCTAGACCGGTTGCTCGAGGGGCGGACAGGGGAGAGCATCCGCGTCGTGTCCCGCACCGGCTACGACCGGCGATTCCCTCTCGAGGAGGCGTCTCGGCTGCTGCTCGCGACGCGGTTTGGCGGCCAGACCCTGGACGCGGCGCACGGGTTTCCGGCCCGACTGGTCGCGCCCGACCGGCGCGGCTTCTGGTGGGTGAAGTGGGTCGTCAGCGTCGAGGTCGACGACGTGCCGTACTGGTTCCAGTCCCCCTATCCCCTGCAGTAGGGAGTCAGGCCGAAGTGCACTCCCGGCACAGCCCGCCGAACACCACCCGGTGGCTCGTCACCTTGAAGCCGGTGAGGCTGTGCACCTGCGCCGCCGCGTCGTCGAGCACGCACACCGGCACCTCCTCGACGCGCCCGCACCGCTCGCAGCGGATGTGCTCGTGGTGGTCCTCGCGCACCTCGAACCGCGCCCGCCCGTCGCCCAGGTCGATCCTGTCCAGCATCCCGTCGCGCTCGAACTGGTTGACCGCGCGGAACACAGACGAGTAGTCGGCGCCCCCCAACGACGAGCGCACCGACTCCAGCAGCTCGTCGATCGACCAGGCGTGCCGCTCCTGGGCCTCGAACAGGCGGCGCACCTCGTCGGTCACAGGGCTCGGTCGGGGCATGCCCCTAGCCTAGCGCATCCGACTTGCGCAAGTGGCTTGTGCAATACTCTTGCGCATGTCTCCGGGTTCCTCCGCGGTCGCGTTGGACCGCGCCGCCGTCCGCCTCGACGGCCGCGACGTCTGGCGCGACGCCACCCTCCAGGTCGGCCAGGGCGAGTTCGTCGCCGTCCTCGGGCCCAACGGGGCGGGCAAGTCCACGCTGCTGAAGGCGCTCCTCGGCCTGGTCCCGCTCAGCGCCGGCAAAGCGGAGGTGTTCGGCCGCCCCGTGCGCCGCGGCAACCCCGAGATCGGCTACCTGCCCCAGCGCCGGCGGTTCGACCCCGACCTGCGCATCCGCGCGGCCGACCTGGTCCGCCTCGGCCTGGACGGCGCCTCTTGGGGGGTCCCGACGCCCTCGGTCGCGAAGCGAAGCCGGGTGGCGGACATGATCGCGCTCGTCGGCGCCTCGGCCTACGCGCAGCGCGCCATCGGCGAGCTGTCAGGCGGCGAGCAGCAGCGGATCCTCATCGCCCAGGCTCTCGTCGGCGGCGCCAGGATGCTGCTTCTCGACGAGCCGCTCGACAGCCTCGACCTGAACAACCAGCAGGCGATCTCCGAGCTGATCCGCGGCGTCTGCAGGGCCGAGGGCGTCACGGTCCTGCTCGTCGCCCACGACGTCAACCCGATCCTTCCCTTCATCGACCGCGTCGTCTACGTCGCGGGCGGTCACGTCCTCTGCGGCCATCCCGAGGAGGTGATCCGCACCGACACGCTGACCCGGCTCTACGGCGCGCCGGTCGAGGTCCTGCGCACGACCGATGGTCGCCTCGTCGTCGTCGGGCTGTATGAGCCGGTCAGCCACCACGCCGACGGCCACTGATGCTCGGCGGCCTGCTCGATTTCCACTTCATGCAGAACGCCTACCTGGCGGGCACGCTGGTGGCGCTGCTTGCCGGCGGCGCCGGCTACTTCGTCGTCCTGCGCGGCCAGAGCTTCGCCGCCCACATGCTGTCCCAGGTCGGCTTTCCGGGCGCCGCCGCCGCCGTCCTCCTCGGCTTCTCGCCGGTCCTGGGCCTGGTCGCCTTCTGCGTCGCGGCCGCCCTGGCCATCGCCTGGATGGGTCGCGACGTCGAGGCCGGCAGCCGCGTCGAGTCGGCCGCCGTGGGCACGATCCTCGCCTTCTCCCTGGGCCTCGGGCTTCTCTTCTACCACCTCTACGTGGGCAGCGCGCACGGCATGTTCGCCTTGCTCTTCGGTTCGGTCCTCGGCATCGGCGACCGCGACGTGGCGCTGACGTTCGCGGTTGTGGTCGCATCGGCCGCGGCTCTCGCGTGGGCCGGCCGGCCGCTGGTTTTCGCTTCGGTCGACCCCGACGTCGCCGAGGCGCGCGGCGTGCCGGTGCGCACCCTCTCGGCCGGCTTCCTGCTCGTGCTGGCGCTGGCCGTGGCGGTCACGGTCCAGATCGTCGGCACGCTGCTGGTGTTCGCGCTTCTCGTCGCCCCCGGGGCCACCGCCCTGCAGCTGACCGCGCGGCCGCTCCTCGGCCTGGCGGTGAGCGTCGCCCTGGCGCTCGCGGTCACCTGGCTCGGGCTCGCGCTCGCCTACTTCAGCGACTACCCCATCGGCTTTCTGATCACGAGCCTGGCCTTCGGCCTGTACGCCCTGGTTCGCGCCTCGCGGGCGGTGCGCTCATGGGCCTGACGCAGATGCTCGGCCTCGAGTTCATGCGCAACGCCTTCATCGCGGGAGGGTTCATCGCCGTGGCGGCCGGGCTCGTCGGTTACTTCGTCGTCCTTCGCAACCAGGTGTTCACCGCCGACGCGATCGGCCATACAGCGTTCACGGGCAGCCTGGGCGGGCTGCTCGCGGGCCTGAACGTCCTCGTGGGCGCGTTCGCGAGCTGCGTCGCGGTGGCCCTGGCGATCGGGACCCTCGGCGGGCGGGGCCGCGGCCGCGACATCGCGATCGGCACCGTGTTCGCCTGGGTGCTGGGTCTCGGCGTGCTCTTCCTCAGCCTCTACACGACCTCGCGCAGCGCGGCCGCCGGCAACGTCGGCGTCACCGTTCTGTTCGGCTCCATCCTGAGCCTGCAGCCACGGCAGGTCGTGGTCACTGTCGCCGCGGCCCTGGCCACCATCGCGGTCGTCGTGATCGTCGCCCGGCCGCTCCTTTTCCTCAGCCTCGACCCCGAGGTCGCGGTCACGAGGGGCGTGCCCGCCCGGGCCCTGACGGCGCTCTTTCTCGTCCTCGTGGCGGTGAGCATCGCCGAGGCGGTGCAGGCCGTGGGCGCGCTTCTGATCTTCGCCCTCCTGGTCACGCCGGCGGCGGTGGCCCAGAACCTCTCCGCGCGCCCGTGGCACGCGATGCTTCTGTCCGCACTGGTCGCCGTGGCCGTGGTGTGGGGCGGCCTCGTCCTTTCCTTCTATGTGGGGTATCCCGCCAGCTTCTTCATCACGGCCCTGGCGTTTGCCGCCTACCTGGCCTCCCGGGCGCCGCGCGTCACCGCCGCGGCCGCCGCGCTGCTCCTGCTGAACGCATGCAGCATCTTCGGCCAGCCGGCCTCGAGCACCTCATCGTCGGGGAGGGTGCAGGTCGTCGCCGCGGAGAGCTTCTGGGGCAGCATCGCCGCCCAGGTGGCCGGCGACAGGGCGCAGGTGAGGAGCATCATCGTCAACCCCAACACCGACCCCCACGACTATGAGCCGACGCCCGGCGACGCGCGCGCGATCGCCTCGGCGCAGTACGTGATCGTCAACGGCGCGGGTTACGACGCGTGGGCGTCGAAGCTCGTGGCCGCCAACCCTGTCAGCGGGCGCAAGGTCCTCACCATCAGCGAGATGCTCGGCAAGAAGGAAGGCGACAACCCGCACTTCTGGTACTCCGCCGAGTACATCACCCGGGTCGTCGACCGTCTCGGCGCCGACCTCGGCGCGCAGGATGGAGCAGAGATCTACAAGACGGTCGGGCTGAAGGATTACTTCGACGCCGTCGGCACCATCAAGGCAAAGTACGCTGGCACCAAGGTCGGAGCGACCGAGAGCATCTTCGCCTACGTCGCCGGCTCGACCCTCCTCGACCTCATCACTCCTCCGACCTACCTGAACGCCATCAGCGAGGGCGACGAACCGACCGCCGCCGACAAGGCGACGGTGGAGAGGCAGGTCGCGACCAGACAGATCAAGGTTCTGGTCTTCAACGCCCAGAACTCGACGCCCGAGGTCAGGGCCCTGGTCGACAAGGCGAGGGCCAACGGCATCCCGGTGGTCGAGATCAGCGAGACGATGACGCCCGCTAGTGCGACCTTCCAGGACTGGCAGAGCGCGCAGCTGCGCAGCCTGCTGCGCGCCCTGGCGTCGTGAGCACGCCGGCCTACGCCCTGCTCGTCGCCGCGATCGTGCTCGCGGTCGCCGACTGGGCCGCGGTCGCGACCTCGCGCCGGCGCCTCGAGTACGCGACCAAGGTCGGGGTGATGGTGGCCCTGATCGGGTTCGCGGTCGTCATCCACCCGGCAAGCGAGACCCAGCGCTGGTTCTTCGCCGTCGCCCTTGCGCTGGCCCTGATCAGCGACGTCTTCCTGATGCTGCCGCGCGATCTGTTCCTGGCCGGCCTTGTCGCGGCGCTGGTCGAGCACCTCGCCTACATCGCGGGCTTCCGCGCCCGCGAGCTCGCGATCGTCTGGCTGGCGATCGCGCTGCTTATCGCGCTGGTCTCGGTAGCGGTCTTTCTGCCGCCGATCCACCGCGCCCTGCGCGCCCGGCGTCCCGCGCTCGTGGCCCCCGTCTACGCGTACGTCGCCGTGTTCGTGGTCATGGTCGCGAGCGCCGGCGGCACGGGCTCGCTGGTGGCGCTCGCCGGCGCGCTGCTCTTCTTCTACTCGGACGCGATCCTGGCCTGGAACCGCTTCGTGAGACCGATCCGCTACGGCCGCGTGGTCAACCTCGTGCCGTACCACCTCGGCCAGATCCTGCTGGTGCTGTCACTGGTCAGCTAGTCAGCGTCGTTTTGCGCAAAACGCGCGCAGTGGGGCGGCTTCGGTTCGTTTTGCGCAAAACACTTGCCAAAGCCGCACGCCGGTGGGCGCTTTGCGCAAAGCGCGCTATCTCGCGAGCGCGGGTGCCGGCTGCTCCTTCGGCTTGATCCCCGTCACGGCGAGGATCTCCTGCTCGTCCAGCGAGTCGTCCTTCAGCAGCGCCTTTGCCAGCGCGTCCAGCTGGGCGCGATGCTCGCCGAGAAGCTTCTCCGCCTCGGCCTGGCACTCCTCGGCGATGCGCCGGATCTCGGCGTCGATCAGGCTCGCCGTCGCCTCGCCGTACGGCCGCTGCTGATATATCGCCCCGTCGCCGTCGGCGCCAGCGAAGTTCAGCGGCCCGACTTTCGGGCTCATGCCCCACCGCACCACCATCTCGTGGGCGATGCGCGTCACCTGCTGGAGGTCGTTCTCGGCCCCGGTCGTCACGACCCCGTAGACGATCTTCTCCGCCGCCCGGCCGCCGAGCGCGCCGATCATGCGCGCGCGCAGGTAGTCCTCGCCGTAGTTGAAGCGGTCGTCGACCGGGCTCTGCAGGGTCACGCCCAGCGCCATGCCGCGGGGCACGATGGTCACCTTCTTCACCGGGTCCGCGCCCGGCACCAGCAGGCCCAGCAGCGCGTGCCCCGACTCGTGGTAGGCGATGCGCTCGCGGTCCTGGTCGGTGAGGAGGATCTTCCGCTCGCTGCCGAGCAGCGTCTTCTCGATCGCGTCGCCGAAGTCCGCCATCGTGACCGCGGCCTCACCTTCGCGTGCTGCGGCCAGCGCCGCCTCGTTGACGAGGTTGCGCAGGTCGGCGCCGACCAGGCCCGGGGTCTGCTGGGCGATCTGGTCGAGGTCGACGTCGGGCGCCAGCGGCACGTTGCGGGTGTGGATGCGCAGGATGGCGGCGCGGCCGCGGCGGTCGGGCGGCTGCACCGCCACCCGGCGGTCGAAGCGCCCGGGTCGGAGGAGCGCGGGGTCGAGCACGTCGGCGCGGTTGGTGGCGGCGAGCACGATCACCCCCTCGCGCGAGTCGAAGCCGTCCATCTCGGTCAGGATCTGGTTGAGCGTCTGCTCCTGCTCGTCGTTGCCGCCGACCCGCAGGGCCGCGGAGCGGCTGCGCCCGATGGCGTCCAGCTCGTCGATGAAGATGATCGCCGGCGCCGCGGCCCGCGCCTTGGCGAACAGGTCGCGCACCCGCGACGCTCCCACACCTACGATCGCCTCGATGAACTCCGAGGCGGCGATGCTGAAGAACGGAACCTTCGCCTCGCCCGCCACCGCGCGCGCCAGCAGCGTCTTGCCCGTCCCCGGCGCGCCGACCAGCAGCACGCCCTTCGGCACCGTCCCGCCGAGGCGCTGGTACTTCTGCGGCTCGCGCAGGAAGTCGACCACCTCGCGCAGCTCGGCCTTGACCTCGTCGATGCCGGCCACGTCGTCGAAGGTCACCGAGGGACGCTCGGCGTTGTAGAGCCTCGCCCGGCTCTGGCCGAACTGGCCCAGGATCCCGCCCGCCCCGGCGCCCGCGGCCCGGCGCGACAGCCAGAGGAAGAGGAGGACGAAGAGGAGCGCCGGCCCGAAGCTCGACAGCAGCGTCACCCACAGAGGCGGCGGCGGGTTGGGGTCCTTGGCGTTGATGACGACGTTGTGCTGGCGCAGGGCGGTCTCGAGGTCGTCGTTGGCGAACGTCGGACGCTCGGTCTGGAACTTCGTCGACGTGGTGCCGCTGGAGTCCTTCACCGCCGTCTTGGTCGTGCCGGTGATCGTGTCGCCCGTGCTCGTGATGGTCACGACGTTGCCCGCGTCCACCTGGTCGAGGAAGGTGTTGTAGGAGATCGTCACGGTCGGCGGCTGCCCGGCCGAGAAGGCAAGGTTGCTGACGATGACGTTGGCGAGGAAGAGGATCGCCAGGATGACCCAGAAGCGCACCGTGCGCATGGGGGCGAAGAGGTCGGGCCGCTTCGCGGGTGGGCCAGGTGGCGATGACGGCGGGGGGCTCGCCATCGACTGATCCTAGTCTTCCCCACGAAACGCGACGCCGGCGCCGGGGTTATTGACATAGAATTCCCCGCGCGTAGAATTCTACGCATGGTGAATTTTAGCGGTGAGGTGGGAGATGGAACGCAGGCAGGCGGCTGAGACGTACGTGGCCCCCGTGGTGGCCGGACTGCTGGCCCTCGTGACCTTGATCGGGCTGATCGCCCCCGCGATCAAGAGCCCGTCGCCGCACGACATCCCCGTCGGCCTGGCCGGACCCGCGCCGGCCGTCGACCAGATCTCGTCCGCGTTCGCCACCAACGCTCCCGGCGTTTTCACCTTCACGACCTACGACACCGAGGCGGACGCGCGCGCCGCGGTCGACTCGCGGTCCGTTGACGGCGCGCTCGTCCTCGGCCAGGGCGGCCCGCGCCTGATCGTGGCCGCCGCCGCCGGCGACGCGGTCACGGGCGTGATCACGGCCGCGTTCACCAACGTCTTCCAGAAGCAGGGCCAGGCGCTGACGGTGGAGACGGTGCATCCCTTCGCCAGCGGCGACCCCCACGGCCTCATATTGTTTTTCGTCGTCCTCGCGGTCGTGGTCTCGACGCTCATCGCCCAGGTGCTCGTGGGCCTGAGGCGCGGCGTGGGCTTTGCGACCCAGGCGCTCGTGGTCATCCTCTACGCGGTGATCGCCGCCCCGGTGGCGATGGGGCTGGCGACGTGGATCGCGGGTGACTACGGCTCGGGCTTCTGGGCCGCGACCGCCCTGGTGGCCCTCGCCTCCGCAGCGATCGGAGCGGTCGTGGCGGGCGCGGCGGCGCTTCTCGGCCGGCCAGGCGTGGCCCTCGCGGCGCTGGTCGCCGTGCTCCTCGACCTCGTCTGCTCCGGCGGACCGATCGGCAGCCAGCTCCTCCCGGACGCCTACCGGTGGCTCGCCCCCGGGATGCCTGCCGGCCAGCTCTACAGCGCCATCCGCGGCGCGCTCTACTTCGACGGCGCGGGCGTGGGGGAGCCGGTGCTCGTCCTGGTCGCGTGGCTCGCGGGCGGCGTCGTGCTCCTGGCCGTCGGCCGGCTGGCGCACAGGGCGCGTCCGAGCACGGCGGCTGTGCCGGCGCATGCCGCGAACCGGTAGAAGGCCCGGTCCGGGCGGCACGCGGGACAAGATCCTCGCCGCCGCCCGGGCCCAGTTCGGCAAGCTCGGCTACGAGCGGGCGACGATCCGCGGCATCGCCCGCGCCGCGCGGGTCGACCCGAAGCTCGTCCTCCACTACTTCGGGTCGAAGGACGGCGTCTTCAAGGCGGCGATGGAGTTTCCCTTCGACCCCGCCGAGGCGATCCCCCAGCTTCTCGCGCCCGGGGTCGACGGCCTGGGCGAGCGTCTGGTGCGGTTCTTCATCGACGTCTGGGACTCGCCGGCCGGGGCGCGGGCGCATGCCCTCGTCCGGTCGATCGTGGCGAGCGACGAGGCGGCCTCGCTGCTGCGCGACTTCGTGCGCCGCGAGGTGCTCGCGCGGGTCGCGGAGTCGCTCGAGGTGCCGGACCCGCAGCTGCGCGCGGGCCTGGCGGCGAGCCAGCTGGTCGGGGTGGCGATCCTTCGCTACATCGTCAAGGTCGAGCCAATCGTGTCGGCGACGCCCGACGAGCTCGCCGCCTGGCTAGGTCCGACGCTGCAGCGATACTTCACCGCGCGAGATGGCGACCATCGAGGACTTCCAGGCCCTGGACATGCGCGTGGGACGGATCGTCGACGTAAGAGACCTGCCCGAAGCGCGTAAGCCTTCGTTCCGGCTGAAGATCGACTTCGGCTCGCTGGGTACGCGCGAGTCGGTCGCGGCGGCGAAGACCGACTACGCGGCCGAGGACCTGATGCACCGCCAGGTCGTGTGCGTCTTCAACCTCCCACCGCGGCGGGTGGCCGGCGTGCAATCCGAAGTCCTCGTCCTGGCCGCAACCCACGCCGATGGAACGCTTCGACTCTTGATCCCGGATCCGGAGGCCGAGCTGGGAAGCCACATCACTTAGAGCATCCGTTCGGTCGAATACCGCAAATGCACGACGACAAACCCATCGGGCGGCTCTTACGTTGCGGCGGTGGGGTACAGGACTCGGGTGATCGCGTTTCCCGGACCGCCCGGAATGCACGCCGTGCCTCCACTGGTCTACAAGGCGGAGGCATACGAGGAAGGCGACCGCTTCCGCGAGCGCGTGTGGACGTGCTCGCACGCGCATCAGACGGTCGAGGAATCCCTCCGGTGCGGCAATGAATGGCTCGCCCGCCACGACGACCATGTGAGCGAATCGGCCTGATTCGCTCATCTCTCTAAAATCGGCTGAATGGCGCAGGCGACGATCTCTGGTGCCCACGCGTTCGGCGAGCTCGACAACTACCGCTCCGAGCTGACCGCCTACTGCTACCGCATGCTCGGCTCGCCGTTCGACGCCGAGGACGCGGTCCAGGACGCCTTCGTCCGCGCGTGGCGCAGCCGCGACCGCTTCGAAGGCCGCGCCGCGATGCGGTCCTGGCTCTACCGCATCGCCACCAACGTCTGCCTCGACATGCTCAAGAGCAAGAAGCGCACAACCCCGATGGACCTCGGCCCCGCGCGCGAGCCGGTCGAGTCGAACCTCAACATCCCGAGCGAGATCACCTGGCTCGAGCCGATCCCGCTTCACCTCATCGCCCCTGAGCGCGACCCGGCCGAAGTGGCCGTCGCCAACGAGTCGATCCGCCTTGCCTTCGTGCGCGCCCTGCAGCACCTGCCCGCGCGTCAACGCGCGGTCCTGATCCTTCGCGACGTCGTCGACTGGCAGGCCTCGGAGGTGGCCGAGCTGCTGAACACGTCGGTGGCTTCTGTGAACAGCGCGCTGCAGCGGGCCCGGGCGACGCTGGCGAAGACGGACGCCGAAGCCGGCGCCAGACCGCTCAGCGACGCCGACCGCGCGATGCTCGAGCGCTACGTCTCCGCCTTCGAGCGCTACGACCTCACGGCCCTCACGTCGCTGATCCGCGAGGACGCCAGCCAGTCGATGCCGCCTTTTGACATGTGGCTCAGCGGCCGCGAGGACATCCTCACGTGGTGGTTCGGTCCAGGGATCGGATGCCAGGGCTCGCGCGTCATTCCCACCTTCAGCGCCAACGGCATGCCGACGTTCGGCCAGTACAAGCCCGACCCGGAGGGCGGCCACACGCCCTGGGCGCTCCAGGTGCTCGACGTGTCAGACGGAAAGATCGGGGAGTTCACCTTCTTCCTCGACACCGCCCGCCTCTTCCCTCTCTTCGGACTGCCGCTTCACCTCGACCCGTAGGCTGCCGTCGAGGCCGGCCAGCCAGATCAGCTGGAGCAGGGGCAGGCTCGCGTTCCGCAGGCACACCTCGCGGCCGCAGCGCCGCGCCTCCAGCTGCTTGCGCGCGAGCCAGTCGATCGCGGCGAGATCGGGCCTGGCCATGCAGGCACAGTCCACGATGACCGGTTCGGTCGCCATCGAAGCTCAGACGGAATAGCGACCCGGAAATCATCGGTTGCCGTGCGATGAATTTCGGCAAGCATTCTCGTCTGAGTGACCATGAAGAACTCACGCTGGCTCTCCCTGATCGTCCTCTGCACCGGGTTCCTCTTGATCGTGGTCGACATGACCATCGTCAACGTGGCGCTGCCCTCGATCCAGAAGGACCTCGGCTTCTCCCAGTCCGGCCTGGCCTGGGTGGTCAACGCCTACCTGATCGCGTTTGGCGGCCTTCTGCTGCTCGCCGGCCGCGTCGGCGACCTGGCCGGCCGCAAGCGCGTCTACCTCGCCGGCCTCGTGATCTTCACCGCGGCCTCGGTCCTGTGCGGGCTGTCCTTCGCCCAGCCGATGCTGATCGCCGCGCGCTTCGTCCAGGGCGTCGGCGGGGCCGTCAGCTCGGCCGTGATCCTGGCCATGATCGTCACCCTCTTCCCCGAGCCGCTCGAGCGCGCCAAGGCGTTCGGCATCTTCAGCTTCGTCGCCTCGGCCGGCGCGGCGGTCGGCCTGATCGCGGGCGGCCTGATCACCCAGGCCGTCAGCTGGCACTGGATCTTCTTCGTCAACCTGCCGATCGGCGTCGCCACCGCGCTCGTATCCGCGAAGCTGCTCGCCGCCGACAAGGGACTCGGCATCGGCCAGGGAGCCGACGTGCTGGGCGCGGTCATGGTCACCGCGGCCCTGATGCTGGGCGTCTACACCATCGTTCAGACCTCGGACTTCGGTCTGGTCTCGATGCGCACGGGCGTGCTCGGCGCGGTCGCCCTCGGCCTGCTGGGCGCGTTCGTCGTCCGCCAGGCGCGCGGCCGCAAACCCATACTGCCCCTGCGCCTGTTCCGCTCGCGCAGCGTCACCGGCGCCAACCTCGTCCAGGGCTTGATGTCCACCGCCTTCCTCGGCTTCTTCTTCCTGGGCTCGCTCGACCTCGAGCGCGTGCAGGGCTACGGCCCCATGGCGATCGGGCTCGCGTTCCTGCCCGTCGCGGTCGTGATGGCGCTGTTCTCGGTCCGCTTCTCGGCGCAGCTGATCGCGCGTTTTGGCCCGACGGCGGTGCTGGTCGCCGGCCAGGCGGTCGCGCTGGTCGCCCTGGCGGCGATCGCCGCCGGCCCCGCGCACTCCGACTACTTCGTGCACCTGCTCGTGCCGATGGCGCTGCTCGGGCTGGGCGGCGGGCTCTCCTTCCCGGCGCTGACGATGATCGCGATGGCCGACGTCTCGCCGGAGGACGCTGGACTCGCCTCGGGCCTCCTGAACACCACGGGCGAGGTGGGGGGCGCGTTCGGGCTGGCGGTGCTGGCGACCATCGCAGGCGGTCGCACCCTCGACATGGTCAACCAGGGCGCGGACTTGACGGTGGCGCTGTCGGACGGCTACCACCTGGCGTGGATGGTCTGCGCGGGATTGTTGGTGCTGACCCTGGCCGCGGTGGTCGTTCTGCTGCGGGGCAAGACCGCTGAGCAGAACCTCGCTGTCGAAGGCCCTTGCGTGGAGTGTGAGGCGGCAGCATGACTCGGCTACGAGGCGAATCCCACTGCGCCTTCTCGCCCGCCGTGAGTTTGGCAACGGCAACGTACTGTTGACGTATGAGGCAGACAAGGATTCCTGACCAAGTCCGGGCCATCGCCGAAGGCCCGAGCCACGCTCACATCGCGACGATCCTCCCCGACGGCAGCCCGCACAGCGTGCCCGTGTGGGTCGGGGTCGAAGGCGAATGGATCTCGGTCCTGACGAGCCCCGGTTCGCGCAAGGCCCGCAACATTGCTCGCGACCCGCGGGTCTCGATCACGATGACCGAGGCGAATAACCTGCACTCGATGGCGCAGGTGCGCGGGCGTGACGCCGATCGCATCGAGGGCGATAGGCGTGGAAGATAATCGACCGGATGTCGCAGAAGTACATCGGCCGGCCGTACCCGTTACGTGAAGACCGCGTCGTCTTTCTTATCGAGCCCGAGACTGCCTGGGCGCTGAACTTCGGATGACGAACAAGCCGCGCAGCCCGGAGTCTATTCACCCGCCACTTGGCGCTTACAGCCACCATGTGGAGGTCCCAGGTGGATCACGATGGCTCATCATGGCCGGCCAGGTCGGGAAGGGGGCCGACGGCCGCGTGCCCGAGGACCCGATCGAGCAGGCCGAGCTGGCGCTCGACAACATCCGCCGCAACCTCGAGGCCGCGGGCATGGGTGTGGGTGACGTGGTCAAGCTCACGTGGTACGTCGTCGGCGCCATCGACGCCCAGCGCCGGCGCGAGATCCTGACCGCGTGGCTGGGTGACCACCGGCCGGCCTCGACCTTCCTCTACGTGGCCGGGCTCGCATCGCCGGAGTACAAGGTCGAGATCGACGCCGTCGCCTGCCGCGCGTAATACATTCGGGGCCCGCGGCATGATTCCAGGGATAGTCGCGACTAACCATGCTTTCCGGGCTTGACTTTGTCGGATAGTCGCGACTAACGGTGCTTTGCGGCCTTGACCTTGTCGGATAGTCGCGACTAACCAGCTGTGAGCCAGTCCAAGAAGCAGCCCTCACTGTTTGACCTCAACGTCGAGAAGATCCTCGACCATTGGGGCGTCCCCGAGGCTGTGCGCGAGGTCATCGCCAACGCCCTCGACGAGCAGGCGCTCAGCGGCACGGCCGAGCCAAAGATCGTCAAGCGCCGCGACGGCTGGCACGTCACGGACTTCGGGCGGGGACTCCGCTACCAGCACCTGACCCAGAACGAGAGCCTGGAGAAGCGGCGCAAAGCGGACCTTGTGGTCGGCAAGTTCGGCGTGGGCCTGAAGGACGCGCTGGCCACCTTCGACCGTCGCGGCATCGACGTGAGCATCCGCAGCCCGCACGCCGACATCACGCTGCGCCAGGCGGCCAAATCCAACTTCGCCGACGTGAAGACGCTGCACGCCGCGGTCGCGCCGCCGTCCGAGCCGAAGCGCCGCGGCACGGACTTTGCCCTCCGCGGCCTGACGGACGGCGACATGGCCGCCGCGCGCGATTACTTCCTCCGCTTCGCCGGCGACGAGGAGCTAGAGCGCACCGACCTCGGCTCGATCCTGAAGCGCCGCGAGGGCGAGCCCGCGCGCATCTACGTCAAAGGTGTGCGCGTCGCCGTCGAGGAGCAGTTCCTCTTCTCGTACAACATCACCTCCACGACGGCGCAGCTCCAGCGCGCGCTCAACCGCGAGCGCACGAACGTCGGCCGGACCGCGTACCAAGACCGCGTAAAGGCGATCCTGCTCAAGGCGAGATCCACATCGGTCGTCGATGAGATCGCGCGAGATCTGCCGCGCATCCAGCAGGGCACCAACCACGACGAGATCAACTGGGTCGAGGTCCAGGAGCAGGCGGTGCGCATCCTCGCGGCGCGGGGCAAGACGATCTTCCTGACGTCGCAGCAGCTGCTCACGATGGGCTCGACGGTGCAGGAGGCCAGGCAGGACGGCTACAAGCTCGTCTTCATCCCCGACAAGATGCTGGCGCGCCTGCCGGGCCTGCGCGACGTCAACGGCGATCCGATCCTTGACCTGAGCGGTTTCGTCAAGGTCTGGAACGCCTCGTTTGTCTACTCCTTCGTCGACCCCACCAGGCTGACCAGGGCTGAACGCGAGACCTGGGGCATCCTGCCCCAGCTCATCAGCCTTGCGGGCGACCACGCCAAACGGGTCCAGGAGGTCCGCATCTCGAAGACGATGCGCCTCGACGAAGGCGCCTACGAGACCGAGGGTGTGTGGGACTCGCCGTACATCGTCGTCAAGCGTTCTGTCCTCGACTCGCCCCGGCATCTCGCGCGCGTCGTCCTGCACGAGATCGCGCACGCGAGCTCGGGAGCGAACCACGGCAACCTCGCCTTCATGGCCGCGATCGACGACCTTGCGGGTCTGGCCGCGGTCGAAGCGGTCGGGGCTAGCCGCCCTTCGGGAGGTTCAGGTCGAGCTCGTCGCGGCGCCTCGTCCAGAAGTCGAGGCGATGCCTG
>VBEK01000202.1 GCA_005889135.1 Chloroflexota bacterium | reverse complement strand
CCTGGCCGACGGCGCGGGCCCGGAACCCGGTCAGCTCCGCCAGCCGGACGAGGGTGGCGGCCGCGGGTCCGTCCCCGAACGCGAGAAGCAGGGGCTTGGGCAATCTCGGCTCGATGAAGATATCCAGCGAACCGCCGCTTGGACAGGTGGTCGAGATCGAAAGCTCGCCCCCCTTGCGTGACTCCTTGACCTCGTCCCCGCCGACGATGTGGACCAGCTGAGGCTTGCCCTCCGCCAGCGCGCGCAGCGCCTCCCGGCGCACGACCGGCTCCGAGCAGCTGCCCCCGATCCACCCGCGCAGCCGGCCGTCGGCCGTGATGATCGCCCGATCTCCGGGCCGAGCCGACGTGGGCGGTTCGACCCGAACGACGGTCGCGAGCACGCACGGCGTGCCCGCGGCCTCGTACTCGCTCAGCAGCTCGAAGATCTCGTCGCCTATTCGTTCACCCCCGCGGCCCGGAGGGCCGCCCACACCTTGTCCGAAGTTACGGGCATGTCGATGTTGCGCACGCCGTACGGCGCGAGCGCGTCGATCACCGCGTTCACGTACGCGGCGGGCGAGCCCACCGTCGGCGATTCGCCGACGCCCTTGGCGCCGAGCGGGTGGTGCGGCGAGGGCGTCGTCGTCTCGCCCAGCTCGAACCGCGGCGTCTCCACCGCAGTCGGCAGCAGGTAGTCGGTGAAGTTGGAGCCGATGCAGTTGCCGTCCGCGTCGAACGTGATCAGCTCCATGAACGCGATGCCGTAGCCCTCGGCGAGGCCACCGTGGATCTGGCCCTCGACGATCATCGGGTTGATGCGCACGCCGCAGTCGTCGACCGCGACGACGCGCCGCACCTTCACCTGGCCCGTGCCCTTGTCCACGTCGACCACGACCGCGTAGGTTCCGAACGGGTAGGTCATGTTGGGCGGGTCGTAGTAGTGCACGCCCTCGAGCCCGGCCTCCATGCCCTCGGGCACGTTGGTGTAGGCGGCGAACGCGATCTCCTGGATCGTCTTCGCCTTGTCCGGGGAGCCCTTGACGTAGAAGCGCCCGGTCTCCCACTCGAGGTCCTCGTCGGCCGCCTCGAGGAGGTGGGCCGCGATCTTGCGCGCCTTGTCGCGCAGCTTGCGGGACACCATCGCGGTGGCCGCGCCCGCGACCGGCGTGCTCCTCGACGCGTAGGTGCCGAGGCCGTACGGGGCGGTGTCGGTGTCGCCCTCCTCGACCGCCACGTCGGCGGCCGGGATGCCGAGCTCCTCGGTGACGATCTGGGCGAACGTCGTCTCGTGCCCCTGGCCCTGGGACTTGGTGCCCATGCGCAGGATGGCCTTGCCGGTCGGGTGCACACGCAGCTCCGCGCTGTCGAACATGCGCAGGCCGAGGATGTCGAAGTCGGCGCCGTGGCCGGCCCCCACCACCTCGGTGAAGCTCGCGATGCCGATCCCGGTGACCTCTCCCTTCTTGCGCCGCGCCTCGACGTCCCTGCGCATCTCGTCGTAGCCGAGCTGCTCGAGCGCGACGTCCATCGCCTTGTGGTAGTCGCCGCTGTCGTAGACCCAGCCGGTCGCGGAGTGGTATGGGAACTGCTCCTTGCGGATGAAGTTCTTCCTCCGGAACTCCGCCTGGTCCACGCCGAGCTCGATCGCGGCGTTGGTCACCAGGCGCTCGATGAGGTAGCTCGCCTCGGTGACACGGAAGGAGCAGCGGTAGGCGACGCCGCCCGGCGCCTTGTTGGTGTAGTAGCCGTCTGCGGTGACGTGAGCGGTGGGGATGTCGTACGAGCCGGTGACGATGTGGAACAGGCCGGCCTTGAACTTCGACGGCTGCGCGTCGGAGAAGAACGCCCCGTTGTCGCTGTCCAGATGGACGCGCAGGGCCAGCATCTTGCCGTCCTTGTCGACGGCGAGGTCGCCGGTCATGTGAAAGTCGCGCGCAAACCCGGTCGAGATGAGGTTCTCGCTCCGGTCCTCGACCCACTTCACGGGCCGGCCGATGAGCAGGCTCGCCGCCGTGGCCACGACGTAGCCCGGGTAGACGGGGACCTTGTTGCCGAACCCGCCGCCGATGTCCGGCGAGATGACGCGGATGTTCTGCTCCGGCAGGCCCGTGACCAGCGCGAACACCGTCCGGATCGCGTGCGGCGCCTGGCTCGTCATGTAGATGGTCGCCTTGCCCGTCGCGCCGTTGACGTCGGCGATGCAGCCGCACGTCTCCAGCGGCGCCGGGTGACAGCGCGGGTAGAAGGTGTGCAGGCGTATCACCTTGTCGGCCTTCGCGAACGCGGCCTGCGTCGTCTCCTGGTTGCCCGACTCC
>VBEK01000201.1 GCA_005889135.1 Chloroflexota bacterium | reverse complement strand
CTCGTGACCGTGGGCAGCAGGTCGTAGTCGACGACGACCGCGTCGCGCGCGTCCTCGGCCTGGTAGCGGGTCTCGGCGATGACGGCCGCCACCTCCTGGCCCTGGAAGCGCACCTTGTCGGTGGCGAGGACCGCCTGCGTGTCGTAGCTGAGCGTCGGCATCCAGGCGAGCTTGTGCTGCGCCATTAGCTCACCGGTGACGACGGCGACCACGCCGGGCATCTTCGACGCCTCGGCCGTGTCGACCGACTTGATGCGCGCGTGCGCGTGCGGGCTGCGCAGGATGGCCATGTGCAGCATTCCGGGAAGCTCGATGTCGTCCAGGTAGTTGCCCTTGCCGCGGAGGAAGCGCCCGTCCTCCTTGCGCTTGATCGACTGGCCGATGCGGCCGTGGACGTGGACCTCTGTGGCCATCGCTACTCGCCTCCCGCGGCCGCCGCCGCCTTTTCCCGCGGAGCGGTCGCGGACGCCTGGCCCGCC
>VBEK01000219.1 GCA_005889135.1 Chloroflexota bacterium | reverse complement strand
GACGCCCTCTACGCGTGGTGTAAGACGGCGGTCGGAGGACCTGACCAGGTTTTGCGCCCGGCTTAGCCTAACCTCTTGACTTTGCTTCTATATCGCGCGACGATATAGCGCGAGGCGATACATGGCCCTGAGAGACGACGCCAAGCTGCTGATCCTGACAAGCCTGGCCGGGGGCGCCAAGCACGGCTACGCCATGATCGAGGACATCGCCTCGATCACAGGCGTTCGCCTGGGCCCGGGCACGCTCTATGGGGCCATCTCGCGCCTCGAGGCGGACGGCATGATCGAGGCCCTCGAGAGCGACGATCGCCGCCGGCCCTACCAGATCACGGCGCGCGGCCGGCGCCACCTGGAGACCGAGATCGGCGGGATGCGGGGCCTGGTCGCGACCGGTCTGCGCCGGCTCAAGAGGACATGAGGGTGCGCAAGGTCACGGCGGCTGTCTCGGCGTTGCTTTTGATCGCTCTGACGGTCGCCGTGGCCGAGGCCGCGCTCTTCGCCCTGTTCACCGTGTTCAGCTCGATCCTGCGCGTCTACCTGGTGGTCGAGCTGGCCGACCGCTACCTGCTCGTGAACCAGGCTCCGTGGGTTCTGATGCCTGACGTCAGCGTTCACGAGGCTGGCACGGTCGGGTCCGCCCTCGTCACTTTTGGCTGCGGGCTGGGCGCCGCGGCCTGGCGCTACCGGCGCTGGCGGCCGGCATGAGCTGGCTCGTGCGCCTCTACCCGCGATCGTGGCGCCGGCGCTACGGCGCGGAGATGGAAGACCTGGTGCAGGTGATGCCCGGCCGGTTGTCGGTCGCGCTGGACCTGTTGATCGGCGCCGCGATCGCCTACCGGGACGTGATCCGCCGCGACCGTGTCCTCAGCGCGGCAGGAGCCTTCCTCCACGGTGTTTGCGTCGCGGTCCTCCTCCAGGCGATCGCCTTCGTGACCTTGATCCTTGCCGGCCAGGGGTCTTCCGACCCGACCGACTTCCGGCTCGGACCGGTCGTCTTCGCCACCATGGTGGGGCTGCCGCAGGTCATCTACGCGCAGCTCGGGGAGTCGCTGCAGGCGCAAGCGTCGATCCAGGTCCTCTCTCGCGCTTGGTGGCCCGAGGCGGTCCTCCTCACCCTCCTGGTCTTCGCCCTGGCCATCGTGATCGCCACACCGCGGCTCCTCAGGAGGTTGAGGTGAGGCTGCTCGTCGTCGGCGTGCTGGCGGCCACGCTTTCGGTGCTCCTGACCGTCACGCTGCTCCTCGGCTACCGCACCGACCAGCAGAGAGTGCGTTGGTTCCCCGGTACGGGCGTCGCCGGCAAGGTCGACGTCACCGGCGCGCCGCCCGCTTACGTGTCAGTCGAGGACCTCGCTACTGGCAAGGAGTACACCGAACCCGTCCTCGGCGACGGTACCTTCATCGCGCCGCTCCCTCCGGGCCGCTACGACCTTCGGCTGCCACATGACGAGCGCACCGTCAAGCTGACCGTCCCCGCCGGCGAGTGCCTCGACCTCGTCCTCGACTACAGGTTCCCATTCATGGTCCTCAAAGTTCCGCGCGAGGGATTGCCGCTTCCTCATCTGGCTTGACGCGCGGCCTCGAGGATTCGGAGCCCCGAACCACTTGTTAGTCGCGACTATCCGATGTGTTGGAGGCCCGAACCCCTTGTTAGTCGCGACTATCCGATGTGATGGAGCCCCAAACCCCTTGTTAGTCGCGACTATCCCGAGCCGCGCCGGGCGGATGGTCGCGACTCCGCTCCGCCACCACGTGCTCTACCGGATCGCGGCCCTCTAGCCGGCGCGCAGCTCGAACACTGGACGCTTCTCGGCCGCCGCGGCCGGGTCCTTCAGGATGTCCCGGGCGCCGAGGATCGCCAGCAGCGCCGGCCCCACCCGGAGCTTGCGCACGTAGGGACCCAGCACGTCCCGAAAGAACGCCGCGCTGGCCTGGCCCGTCAGCTCCGTCGCCGTCACCTCGTTACGTTGATCGCCTACCGACAGCGTCGCCCGTCCGGCCGCGCGCAGGTTGCGGACCCAGTTGACATCGCCGAACGGAGCGATGACCCACCTCCGGCCGTCGATCTCGACCAGCGCGACGGGCGTGGTGCGCGGAATGCCGCTCTTGCGGCCGCGGATGGTGATCAGCGCGTTCGGACCCATGAGCGGGCCGACTTGCAGGATGCGCCGGGCGATGGGGTTGAACAGGCGGACGAAAGCGGGTGCTCGGGAGTCCATGACTGCTTCCATGGCATCGATGCTAGCAGGTCAATCAATCAGTTGCTTGACTCACGGAGGCGGCGTCAGCGCTTGTTGGTGCTGACCCCCAGCCAGCGTTCGAGCTGGCGGAGTGCGCGGTCGCCCCTGGTCGGGTC
>VBEK01000218.1 GCA_005889135.1 Chloroflexota bacterium | reverse complement strand
GACGCTAAAGACTTCGCCAGAGCTGTCGTGCTCGGATATTTCAAGCTTTTCGAGGATCCGCAGCGGACGGTCGCCGAACTTCTCAAGGCGCCGATTAACGCCTTCAGCATCGGCGATCAGATCGAGTTTGCGCTCTGCTTCACCGGACCGCGCGAGGCCAACCAGATCCTCCAACGCTTCGTGGACCAGCGAAGCGACCTACACAGCCAGATGCGTCGGGCGATCGAACGGGTCGAGCGAGAGGGCCTTCCCGAGTACCCATCAACTGGCTATCCCGACGTCGTGGCTTGGGTTCGTAAGGCCTATGGGCTCGAAGCTGTAATCGGCTAGCGGTCAAAGCACGCGCCGCTCTTGGCCGTGACCGGCGGGCGGCGAGGCATGGTACGCCGTAGTTTCTCTAACGCGAACACGACGGGGGTGCGATATCCGCGAGTGCCGGCGGAAGCGGGAAATTCGACCATCGCAAATCCGCATTTGCCGGGCGGGTTCTAGGGGTCAATGCACCACCTCGATTAAATGGGGCCCGGATGGGTCTTCAACTTCGGGAGGTGCAGGATGGGCAGAGGTCCGATGTTGACGGCGGCCGAGAGGGCGGAGATCTGGACGCGGCGAGCTCAGGGTGAGCCGGTCTGGATGATTGCCCGACACATGGGCCGTAGCCGGCGTGCGGTACGTGACCATGTGACGTCGACTGGCGGTGTGCCGCCGAGGACACCCCAGCGTGCTCGGCGCGAGCTGACAGTACGAGAACGTGAGGAGTTGTCTCGCGGCTTGGCGGTCGGCGAGTCCTGTCGGGCGCTGGCGCGGCGCTTGGGCCGGGCGTCCTCGTCAGTCTCGAGGGAGGTCCGTCGGAACGGGGGTCGCGAGCGATATCGAGCTGCCGAGGCGGATGAGGCGGCGGTCCAACGACGACGCCGGCCGAAGCCGAGCAAGTTGGCGCTTGTGCCCCGGTTGCGAGTAGAGGTCGAATTGGGGCTGAAGCAGCGCTGGTCGCCGAAACAGATTTCCGCTTGGCTGAAGCGAGAGTATTCAGACAACCCACTGATGCAGATCTCCCCCGAGACCATCTACATCTCCCTCTACGTACAGGGCCGCGGCACTCTACGCAGGGAACTGACCAAGCACCTACGTAGCCAGCGGATGTACCGCCGGGCCAAGAACGAGATGCGCCCGGCGAGCCGAGGCAAGATTCCGAACCCGATCATGATCAGCCAACGGCCGGCGGAGGCTGACGACCGGGCCGTGCCCGGACATTGGGAGGGTGACCTCTTACTGGGAACCCCAACCACTGCCATCGGCACCCTGGTCGAGCGCAGCACCCGCTACGTGATGCTCTTCGCCCTGGCTCGAGGTGCGATTCGCGCCGAGACAGTGCGCGAGGGTATTGCCGCCAGCATCCTCAAGCTTCCAACGAGCCTGCGACGTTCACTGACCTGGGATCAAGGTCACGAGATGACACAGCATCAACGGTTCACTGTCGACACGGGGGTGACCATCTACTTTTGCGACCCCAGCAGTCCTTGGCAGCGAGGCACCAACGAGAACACCAATGGGCTTCTTCGCCAGTACTTTCCGAAAGGTCGGAGCCTGGCCCGAGTCACCCAGGCCGAACTGGACTCCGTTGCCGACGAGCTGAACCGACGCCCTCGTGAAACTCTTCACTGGCACACCCCAGCTGAAGCTCTCAGCCAGGTTCTGAAAGAATCGCAGTTAGCCGGTGGTGCGGCGACCGGTTGAGACCGCCCGGCAAAGAGCGGTATGCAGAGACGAATTGACCCGCGACCGCCGGCGCTCGTTGCAATTCGCACCGCCCGACCGATGAGCTTTGGCCGCGATACACGTCTAATAGAGCAATGAGCGTCGTTAGGTGCCACCAAGCGATCTCGCTCGACGGCTTCAGCGCGGGACCGAATCAGAGCCTCGAGAACCCGCTCGGCGAGGGCGGCGAGCGCCTGCACGAGTGGATGTTCGAGACCGCCGCCTGGGCCAGGATGCAGGGCCTGCCGGCGGGGCGGCCCGAGACGCCTGACTCCGCGATCGTGGACGAGATAGCGTCGGACCCAAACGTCGGCGCCTACATCATGGGCCGCAACATGTTCGGCGGCGGCCACGGCAGGTGGGACGAGAGCTGGAAGGGCTGGTGGGGCGAGAACCCGCCATACCACCGACCGGTGTTCGTGCTCACCCATGAGCCACGCGCTCCGGTGCCGATGCAGGGCGGGACCACGTTCTTCTTCGTGACGGACGGCGCCGCCTCAGCGCTGCGACAAGCGCAAGCCGCGGCCGGCGACCGGGACGTGCACGTCGCCGGCGGCGCGCACACGATCCAGCAGTTCCTACGGGAGGGAATGCTCGACGAGCTCTACCTGCACATCGCGCCCATCCTGCTCGGCGCGGGCGAGCGCCTGCTCGAGAACGTCGGCGAGCCCCGGATGACGCCCGTCACGGTGGTCGCCTCGCCGCTGGTAACCCACATCAGGTATCGCATCGACCACTAGACTCGGGCCGTGTTCACCGGCGCCAGGTACGCCCGCAGCGGCGACGTCAACATCGCGTACCAGGTCGTCGGCGACGGCCCGATCGACCTCGTGCTGGTGCTCGGCTGGGTCTCCCACCTCGCCTACGTCTGGGAGCT
>VBEK01000217.1 GCA_005889135.1 Chloroflexota bacterium | reverse complement strand
CCCCGTCCAGTAGCGACTCAAAGACTGATCGGAGGGCGGTACCGAGTACGGCGGATTCCTTCTCGACCAGATCCGGATCGACTCGTCGAAACGCTTCCAGGTCCTTGCCATCCGCCCGCCGAGCCGCCTCGAACCACCGCTCCTCTACCGCCGACCGGAACCCAGGGTTCACCGTCACTCCGCCGGCGACCGTTCGGCCCATCCCCGCGAGCAAGCAAGCGAGGGTCTGGGTCGCTCGCTGGGCTCCGGACGAGACCAGCAGGTCGAAGTCACCCTCGATGCGCCGACCGATTTCGACCGCCGCGCGGACGCCCGAGGCGGTGAGTACGTCGCCCTCGGCGTCGGTGTGACGCCGAAGCTCAACGACCTTCGACACAACCCCCATCATCCGCCTCGTCGAGGGCAAGTGCGGCCGGAGGGCGGTCAGAGTGCGCGCCGCTCTCGGCCCACAACCCGCGTTTTGAATCCCAGCGCTGACCGAGCCGTGCGGCTGGGGTGACCTGAGGCCTGTGCCTCAGACCTTGTCGTGACCGCCGTCAGCGGTGCTCTGCCGGATCAACTGCATCCGGGACGTCCATTGAGCGATCAGCTCCTCGAGCATCTGCACGTCGGTCGCGGTCTCGAACCGATCGGTCGCTTCACGCGAAGACATCGCAAACCTCATTCTGCAAAGCGAGGCGGCTGCACAATCGATTAGGTCGGCGTAGATCTGAAGCCAGAAATCGCTGTTCTCCACGAGCTCGCCCGGCCCGGTCCTGCGCAGGGCGGTTTCTGCGCGGTGGAGCTCGGAACGAAAGTGTTCGACACGTTTCAAGTCCTTCCTGGCGCGCGTGCGCCGGTAAGAATGATTCGCCACATTCAAGAGCAGCAGCTTCGACTGGAACACGAGCGCGTGCGATTTCGCGATCGTCATGCCCCTCGACGCCGCGAGGGACCGCCCGCGGCTCGACTTTCGATGCCTGGCTGCGGCCATAGTCCGCCTGTGCGCGTGAGGGTTCGATGAGTCCCTTGCTCGCATGATCCACCAACGCGCGCCGTTACCGGCGTGCGGCCCTGTATTAGTGAAACGCCCTCGCGTAAGGGCATACCGAGGCTGAATTCAGGTGCGGCTACCTGCCTTGTCGCGATTCGAATTCAGCGTGCCAGAAATTGCGGCGCTCGAGCAATCGTTCGTACTCGTCGCGGAGCATCGCCTCGTCGTCCTTGACCTCGGCATCTCCTTCAGGAGGCACGCGGACCTTCTGCGACTCGAGATCGGTCAGGATCTGCTGCTTCAGCCGGCAGAGCTCGTCGTAGGTCTCGAACCAGCGTCGGGCGTCGTCGGCATCACCGGAATGGGCTGAGGAGGCTTCGCCTGGCAGCAGCTTGTCGCCGTCGTCTTCTCCCACAAGATGAGTAACGGCCGACGGGCGCCTCGTCCCCGTACGCTGCGAACGGCGACGAGCTCGTACTCGTCGGAGATCGCGACCGGCCGCTGCAAAATAGTCGGCCCATGACCCAGCCGCGCCAAGCGCTGGACGCGTTCACCCCCGAAGAGCGGCGAATCATCCAGCGACACCGCACCCCGGAACAGGTCCAGCAGTTCCTGCGCAGGCTGCCCTACAACTGGGAGCTCCAGGGGGACACCCTCCGATCCTTTCGCCAGGTCGTCCGCCACAACACCGCCCATTGCCTGGAGGCGGCGCTCGTGGCCGCGGTGATCCTGGAGCAACACGGTTATCCCCCGCTCGTGGTCAGCTTCGAGTCCAAAGATGGGGTGGATCACGTGATCCATGTGTTTCGCCAAGGGGGTCGGTGGGGCGCGGTGGCCCGGTCCCGAGATGCGGGCTTGCACGGTCGCAAACCGGTGTTCCGCGGCATTCGCGATCTGGTGTGGAGCTACTTCGATCCGTACGTCGACCTCACCGGGCGCATCACCGGCTATCAGCTGGTCGATCTGCGCGCCCTGGGCCGGTACGACTGGCGCCTGGCCCCCACGAACATGTGGAAGGTCGAGAACTATCTCCTCGAGATCCCGCACCGCAAACTGCGGTCGTCGAACCGCCGCTACCTGCGCTTGCTCGCGCGGTTTCGCGAGTACCGTCGCCAACATCCCCGCGGCCCGGTCGTGGAGATCTACCGCGACCGCCAGCGCTGGATGTAGCGGGCGGCCGGGTGATCGACGCGGTGCAAGAATGTCCGGATGGCTACGGATAAGCCGCAAGCCATGCTCCCGCCGCGTTGGTTCATCCGAACCGCATGGGTGATCCACCGAGCCCTTTACAGGATCACCGGGGGCCGGGCCGGTCTGCGGAATCCAACCAGCGACCGGTGGGGCATGCTGCGACTCCGGAGCGTGGGCCGGCGGACGGGCGCCGAGCGCATCGCCATCCTCGGCTACTTCGAGGACGGGAGCGACCTTGTGACGATGGCGATGAACGGCTGGGGTGAGGCCGAGCCGGCGTGGTGGCTGAATCTCCAGGCTCGTCCCGACGCCACGGTCGACCTTGTCGACGGACGGCGCGCCGTCCACGCCAGGACGGCCACCGGGGACGAGCGCCGCCGGCTTTGGTCGCGCTGGGCCCACTACGACCAGAAGCTGGATCAGTACGCGGCGAAGAGGTCACGGGAGACGGCGGTTGTGATCCTCGAGCCCGCGCCGCGCGGCGAATCGATCCCCGGATAAGTCCGCTGGCCGGCCCGCGCGGCAAGTTCTCAGCCGAATGCAACTGAGAGTTCCTGACGCTTCGCTCGTCGTTCTCGTCGGGCCTTCGGGGGCTGGCAAGACGACCTTTGCCGCGAAGTATTTTCGGCCGACCGAGGTCATCTCCTCGGACCGCTGCCGTGAGCTCGTATCCGACGACGAGAACGACA
>VBEK01000203.1 GCA_005889135.1 Chloroflexota bacterium | reverse complement strand
GATCTCAAACGCGTCTTGCGGGAACTGGCGCTGCCGCCCGGTCAGCATGGGCGCGGGAACTTTGACCATCCCCTTGTCGAGCCCGACCACGAGCGACATCTGCTCCCCAGACGCGAGCGTGCGGGTCGAGGAGTACGTCACCGACTGGGTGGTGTTGCCGTACTTGCAGGGCTCGGTCGAACCGGTGGCGCCCTGGTAGCAGGCCGCCGCCTTGTACGCGGCCGCCGGCAGGGTCACGGTCGCCGAGACCGACTGTTTCGGCACCGGCCACAGCGCACCGTCGACGTTCCAGAAGAGCTCGTCGTGGTCCTCGAACGCGTTCATCGCGCCCTTGACGCTGTAGGTGATGACGTATGTGTTCGGACCCATGACGGTGCGGTTCGGGTCGCCGACCTTGATCACCTCGTCCGGACCTTGGGCGTATGCCTGGTAGGGCACGGGCGAGACGCCGTTGGTGACCGACTCCACTTTCAGCACGTAGTAGCGGTCGTGCGTGTTGTCGTATTTGTAGCGGACGGGAATGGTGCGGAAGATGCCGTGCTTGGCCTGGTCCCCGAAGTCGACCTGGATGTTCTCGGTGATGTCCAGGGACGAGTCGGGGTTGATGTCGATCGCCGCGTGAAACGAGGTGATGACCCAGCCCTCGTCGGCGGCCTGCACTGAGACTGGTGCCAGCGAGGTCAGGCCGAGTGCGGCGACGAGGGGGAGGCAGGCTCGGAACCGCATTGGCCCCCGTATATTGCCAAGTCCAATGACCGAGATCCGGCACGACATCCGGAACGTGGCGATCATCGCCCACGTCGACCACGGCAAGACGACGCTGGTCGACGCGCTGCTGAAGCAGAGCCACACCTTCCGCGAGAACCAGGAAGTCGGGACCCTGATCATGGACACCAACGACCTCGAGCGCGAGAAAGGCATCACCATCCTCGCCAAGAACACGTCGATCCGGCACGGCGACGTGACCATCAACATCATCGACACTCCGGGGCACGCGGACTTCGGTGGCGAGGTCGAGCGCGTGCTCAACATGGCCGACGGCTGCCTGCTGCTCGTTGACGCTGCGGAGGGCCCGATGCCGCAGACGCGCTTTGTGCTGCGCAAGGCATTCGAGGTCGGGCTGCGGATCGTGATCGTGATCAACAAGGTCGACCGCAAGAACGCCGACCCCGAACGAGCGCTCAATCGCGTGCACGACCTCCTCCTGGAGCTCGCCGAGGACGCCGACCAGCTCGAGGCGCCGGTCGTCTACGCGATCGCCAAGGAGGGCCGAGCGGGGCTCCGACCGAACGAGCTGCAGGATGATCTCGAGCCGCTGTTCCAGACGATCGTCGCCAACATCCCGGCGCCGATCGCGGAGCAGGGCGGCTTTCAGATGCTGGTCGCCAACCGCGCCTACGACGACTACACAGGAACCATTTCCATCGGCCGCATCTCCCGAGGCAGCGTGTCGCCGGGCGATGTGATCTCGGTGCTTGGAGCAGAGGGCGCGGCCCGCCAGGCTCGGGTCGTCCAGGTACTGATGTATCGAGGGCTCGACCGCGTCGCAGTGCCCAGCGCCAGCGCCGGCGACATCGTGCTCCTGACAGGCCTCGAGGAGGTCGCGATCGGCGACACGCTCGCCGACCCCGACGCGCCTGACGCCCTGCCGAGGATCGCGATCGACGAACCGACGGTGCGCATGACGTTCGGGGTCAACACCTCGCCGTTCACCGGCCGGGAGGGCAAGTTCTCGACCACCCGCCAGCTGCGGGCACGCCTGTTCAAAGAGCTCGATACCAACCTGGGCCTGCACGTCGAGGACACAGGGGCCGCGGAGCGGTTCCTGGTCAGCGGCCGCGGTGAGCTGCACCTGGCGGTCCTGATCGAGACCATGCGCCGCGAGGGCTACGAGTTCGAGGTCTCGCGGCCGGAGGCGATCGTGAAGAGGATCAATGGACAGCTGATGGAGCCGGTCGAGCACCTGACCGTCGACGTCCGCGAGGACAACCTGGGACCGGTCACCGAGGCCCTGGGCAAGCGGCGGGGCGAGATGCTCGAGATCGCTTACGACCGCAAGGGTGGAGTCCGGCTCGAGTACCTGATCCCGACCAGAGGGTTGATCGGGTTTCGCAACACGTTCCTGACCCTCACCGCGGGTAATGGCCTGATGGGGTCGATCGGGGTTGGGTACCGGCCCTTTCTGGGCGAGTTTCGCGAGCAGCGCAACGGCGCGCTGACCGCGTCTTCCCCGGGCAAGGCTCTGGCCTTTGGGCTGGCCGGCGCGCAGGAGCGAGGCACCACCTTCATCGAGCCCGGCGAGGAGGTGTACGAAGGGATGATCGTCGGCATCCAGAAGAGGCCGGGAGACATCCGGGTCAACGTGTGTCGGGAGAAGAAGCAGTCGAACATTCGGTCGTCCACCTCGGACATCTCAGTCCGGTTGACGCCCGCGAGCCGGCAGAGCCTCGAGCAATCCCTGGACTTCCTGGCCGACGACGAATTGCTCGAGGTGACGCCCAAGCACCTGCGCCTGCGCAAGCGACACCTGACCGAGGTCGACCAGTCCCGGGCCAGGAGGCTGTCGGAGGCGGCAGGAATACGGTCCTAGGTTTCTGGGTATACTCGTTCTAGCTGGCGAAGCGCCGGCGCTCTAGGCAGGCTTCTATCTTCTCGAACGGGCCCGCTAGTTGAGTTGGCCCCGCCGTTCGAGAGATAGGAGATGGAAATGCCCACAGGCACCATCAAGA
>VBEK01000066.1 GCA_005889135.1 Chloroflexota bacterium | reverse complement strand
ATCCATCGATAACCCTTCGGCGTGCAGCAGTCGCTCACGGTCAGATCCAGCCGCGGCGCCGGAAGAGCCAGAGCTGGATCAACGTCGCCACGACCATGGTGAAGACGCCGATGGCGAAAGCCTCGTAAGGACTCTCGAGCACGCTGACGAGATAGGCGAAGTTCATGCCGTAAAAGCCTGTGAGGAAGGTCAGGGGAAGGAACAGGCTGGCGACGACGGTCAGAGCCTTGGTCGTCTCGTTGAGGCGGTTGGACACGGTCGACAGGTAGACGTCCATCGCGCCGGTGAGCAGGTCGCGCAGCGAGTCGACTGTCTCGTACTGGCGGACGATGTGGTCGTAGACGTCGCGGTAGTAGAGCGTCATGTCCGCCTGCTGCAGGTGGATGCCGTGCGTGATCAGGGCCTGGAAGACGTCGCGCTGGGCGCCGAGGAACCGGCGCAGCTCGGTGACCGTGTGCTTCAGATGGTAAATGCGGTTCAGCTGCTCGTTGTTCGCCTTAGCGGTGATCTGGTCCTCGAGCTCGTCGACCTCGTCGTCGAGCTTGTCGAGCACGGGGAAGGTGGCGTCGACGAGCGTGTCGATCGCCATGTAGGTGAGGAAGCCAGGCTGGCCCTTGGTCAGCTCGGGACTCTTGCGGATGCGATCCTGCAGCTCTTTGAGCTGCTGCGACGGCTCGATGTGGACGGTGATCAGGTAGTGCGGTCCCACGTAGAGGTGGTGCTCGCGCAGCGCGACGTCGTCGTTCTCCCAAACGGCGACGAAGAGGACGGTGAAGTTGTAGCCCTGGTACTCGTCGACCTTGGGGCGCTGGTCCTGGTGCTGGATGTCCTCGATGGTCAGGGGATGGAACTTGAACGTCTTCTCGAGGAGGTCGAAGTCGGCCTGGTCGGGCGCCTCGATGTCGAGCCAGAACCCGTCTTCGTGGGCGGCGTTGAAGCACCTCGTGATGTCCTCGACGCGGATCGACGGAGTGTGGCCTTCGGTCGTGACCAGCGTGCGCAAAGCGATGCACAGTGTGCCGGAACGTCCCGCAGGCGCGCCCATTGTTGTCACGATTGCGTTCGTGCAGACGCGCGAGCCGCACTGGTCCCCTGACGGCTTCTGGTGGTGGGACGGAGAGAGATGGGTGCCCGCGCAGCAGGCGCCTATGCCTCCGCCGCCGATGCCGCCTGGCTACTACCAGCTGCAGCCGCTTCCCCCGCTCCAGCCCTCGCCCGGGTTGCGGCCGTTCCTCATCGTCGTCCTGGTCATCGACGCCGTGCTGTTCGGGCTGCTCAGCCTGTTGGGAACGATCGGCGAGTACCAGCTGTTAAGCGAGGGCAAGGCTGATGTGGGCGGGGTGGTGGTGTGGCTGGCTTTCGTGGTCCCTTTCGTGCTCGCGGTCGTCGCGCTCGTGGCGGTGCTCAGGCGCACCGCGTGGGCGAGGTGGGTCGCGCTCGCGGCGGGGATCGCCGTCACCCTGACCTGCCTGGGCTCGGTGATCGGGATCCCGATCATCGTCGCGGCGTCTCGGGCGCCGCTGAGGCGGCCGAGCACGTGACGCGTATCGAACGAATGCCGAGTGTGCGCTCAGCGGGGTATCAGCAGCCCTGGATAGCCCGCTGGCGGCACACTCGGCGAAAGCGCAACGAACGACGAACGACGCTCAGGCCGTGCGGATCGGCTCCCGCTTGACCATGTGCACGATCGCCACCAGGATGATCGCGCCGATCAACGCGACGATGAACGAGATGATCAGGCCGGTCGGCTGGGTCCCGAAGAGCAAAGAGAACACAAAACCGCCGAGAAACGACCCGACGATGCCGAGGATGATGTCCCAGATGATCCCGTAGCCGTGACCGCTCATGATCTTCCCGGCGAGCCAGCCGACGATGGCCCCCATGATCAGAAACCCGATGAGATGCATCTCTGAACCTCCAAAGGTGCGCGTGGGCTAGCCGCCACAGGCGGCCTCAATCTGTAAACCCGGCTCCGGTCCGGACTACCTGACGGTCGCGTCCAAGGCTTTCCGAACCAGGTCGACCACCGAAGCCGGTGCCGCGAGCACATCCGGGCCGGTGAAGCGAAGGATCCGGTAGCCGGCCTCGACCAGGCGGTTCTGGCGCCGGTTGTCCGCGGAGATGCTGTCGCGGTGCGTGGCGCTGTCGTACTCGATGACGAGGCGGTGCTCGGGGTAGAGGAGGTCGACCCGAGCCACGAAACAACCGGATGGATCACGAAGGTCGACCTGCGCCTGCGGCCTTGGCAACCCGGCGAGCATCAGAGCGAGGCGCAGGCGAGTTTCCATCGGGCTCTCTGTCTTGGGTTCAGCGAGCTCGATGGCGCGGCGGAGTTTGGCGACACCCCGGTAACCCGCGTGTTTCAGCGCCCAACCCTGGAGCTCGTCGACCGTGACTTTTGCCTTGTGGAGTGCGGCGTCGAGCACTACCACTGCCTCGACGAGCTCGAGGCGACAGGCAAGGTCGACGACCGTGCGAAGCACTGACATCACACGCATTCCCTGAACGAGGACGACATCATCGGCATCGAGTTGGCACCGCCGGATGGTGATGCCGACCAGATGGGTGGTGGGCGTGGTCGGCGGGAGCGTCGCCTCGATGGCGACGGGCGGCCTGGCGTCGAGACTGTGAAGGAACGCAGCGGTGCGCCCGGAGAAGGCAGCCGTGCCTGGGAGGCGGCGCAACGCAGCCTTGAGCCTGGTGACCGGGTCGTCAGCGATCGCGCGCGAGGCGTACACACCGCGTCAAACCCGCCTCCAGCTGGCGCCTCGGAGGTGGTCCTCAGTGACCCCATGCCGACTCGCCTCGGCTGCGGTGAAAACGCTGGTGGCGAGCTGCGACGGAACCAACGGCTCTCGAGCCACGCGCGCATGTTCTCTGAGCCCGAGCCGCCCGAAAACCCAGGCTGTTAACGCGACTGTGCCGTGGCCGGGCATTGCCGCTGCCTTGAATGCCCGCTGGCGGCACACTCGCTAGCCTCCCAAAAGTGGTATTGACCACTTGGTGGATTTGTGCTTAACTTCCCCCTTGTGCAGCCAGGGGAGGGCAATACCACTTCCAATGAGTAAGCAGGAAGACACCCGCGATCGGGTGCTCGACCTGATCGAGTCGCTGCAGGTCGGCCAACCCATCCCGGCCGAGCGCCAGCTCGCGGTCGACCTCGCCGTCTCCAGGCTCACCGTCCGCGCCGCCCTCGACGAGCTCGTCCGCGACGGCTACCTCGACCGGCGCCACGGCAGCGGCACCTACGTCACCGAGCCCAAGATCGCCCAGCCGTTGACCCTCACCAGCTTCAGCGACGACATGCGGCGCCGCGGCATGACCCCTGGCAGCCGCACCGTGGAGCTCACCACCACCTCGGCCGGGGCCAGGCTCGCCCACCGCCTCGAGGTCTCTCCGGAGGCCAGGCTCGTCCGGGTCAAGCGCCTCCGCCTGGCCGACGAGAAGCCCATGGCCATGGAGGTCCTCCACGTCCCCGAGGTGCTGGTCCCCGGGCTCACCAAGCAGGACTTCGAGGACCACTCCTTCTACGAGCTGCTTCGCGAGCGCTACGGGATCACGATCGCGAGCGGCACGCAGTCGATCGAGCCGACGGTGACCAACGAGGAGGAATCAGAGGTCCTCGGGGTCCCGCTCCACTCTCCGGCCTTTCTGTTCGAGCGGACGACCGTCTCCGAGTCAGGGCGGATCGTCGAGTTCGTCCGCTCCATCTACCGCGGCGACCGATATCGCCTGGTCGCCGACCTGGTTCCGCAGCGAAGCCGCAACGGGCGCTCGGCCGGCGTCCTGCGCGGCGTGCCCGCGGCGTCCAGGGAACGTGATGGCGACCACCAGCCCGGCGCCCCGGCGCCGCATTCCACAAAGAGGGGGAAATCGCCTAAATGAGACTCCGGAAACCCTGGGTGACCGTCGCCTCGGTTGCCGTCGCCCTTATCGCCGCGGCCTGCGGCGGCTCGAGCAGCGAAACCAACAACCCTTCGAGTCAGACCGGCACGCTCACCGTCTGGCTCATGAACGGCAGCGCGCCACAGACCGTGATCGACGAGGTCAACGCCGACTTCAAGGTCAAGTATCCGAACGTGACCGTCAAGGTCGAGATCCAGCAGTGGGGTGACATCGGCACCAAGCTCGACACCGCGTTCGGCGGCAGCACGCCGCCCGACGTCGTCGAGCTGGGCAACACCCTGGTGGCCAAGTACGCCGCGGCCGGGGCGCTCGAGGACATCACGGGCAAGAAGACAAGCTTCGACAACGCCTCGACCTGGCTGCAGTCCCTGACGGACTCCTGCACCCAGAACGGCAAGCTGTACTGCGTCCCTTACTACGCGGGCAGCCGGGCCATCATCTACCGCAAGGACTTCTTCGCCTCGGCAGGCGTCACGCCTCCTGACAGTCTGGACAGCCTGCTCACCGCCGGCCAGAAGCTCATGGCCGCGCACAGCTCCGACCCGAACTTCTCGGCGCTCTACTTTCCGGGCAAGTACTGGTACGCGGCGCTTCCGTTCGTCTGGGACTTCGGCGGCGACATCGCCACCCAGTCGGGCGGCAAGTGGCAGGGCTCGCTGAACTCGTCCAGCGCCCAGCAGGGCCTGACTACCCTCAGCACCCTGGTCAGCAGCCTTTCTCGCGCCGACAAGACCGGCGACGAGGCCAAGCAGGACGCGGCCTTCGCGCAGGGCCACGTCGCGATGATCATCGCCAACGGCTGGGAGGTCGGCGTGATCCTGGACCCGAAGGCGGGCAACCCCGCCCTGAAGGACCAGCTCGGCGCCTTCCCGATCCCGAGCCACAACGCGGGTCAGAGCGCCCCGGTGTTCCTCGGCGGATCCGACCTCGGCATCGCAGCGAAAAGCAAGCACGTGGACCTCGCCAACGCGTGGGTCCAGATGCTCACCGGCAACAAGCACATGGCCGAGATGGCGACCGTCGGCGGCGTCATCCCCAACAACACTTCGATGCTGAACCTCGGCACCGGCATCAACACGACCTTCTACAACGCGGCCAAGAACAGCAAGTTCGTCCCCAACTCGCAGAACTGGGCGGGCGTCGAGAACGCCAACGTGCTTCCCGACATGCTCGTCAAGATATTCACCAAGCAGCAGAGCATCCCGGACGCAACCAAGGCCGCCAGTGACCGGATCACGACGATCCTGAACGGCGGCGGCTAGAACAACCTAACGACAAAGGGGGCTGGTTCGATGGATATGGCGATCGCGCCACCTGACCTCGAACCAGCCTCCACCCGTCCCGGCCTGTTTCGCACCCGCCTCCTTCCTTATGCGCTCGTCATTCCCAGCGTGGCCGTGATCGGGGGCATCCTGGCCTTCCCGCTCGGCATGCTCATCTGGCTCTCGCTGCAGCACTATGGGCTGCGCGAGCTGATCCAGCACCAGGGCGATTGGGTGGGCCTCGGCAACTACGGGGCCATCCTGGTCGACCCGCTGTTCCACCAGGTCATCGTCCGCACGCTCCTGTTCACGTTCGCCTGCGTGGCCCTGACGGTGGTCCTGAGCACTCTAGTCGCGCTCCTTCTCCAGAGGGTGAGCCGCGTGGTCCGCGTCATCGTCATGAGCTCGCTCGTGTTCGTCTGGGCGACGCCGGTGATCGTGAGCGTCGACATCTGGCAGTGGATGTTCGACTACGAGTTCGGCATCATCAACTACCTGCTGACGCAGCTCCACGTCGGCAACTTCATCCACCACAACTGGTTCGACAACCCGCTGCAGGGTTGGAGCGTCCTGGTCGTCGTCGTGGTGTGGGGGGCGATCCCGTTCGTCACCATCACCGTGTTCGCCGGCCTGCTGCAGGTGCCGAGCGACCTGGTCGACGCCGCCCAGGTCGACGGCGCCGGTCCTTGGCAGAGCTTTCGCTACGTGACCGCGCCGATGCTGAAGCCGATCTTCCTGATCGTGATCTGCCTGTCCACGATCTGGGACTTCGGCGTCTTCAACCAGCCCTACGTGCTGCTCAACCAGCGTCCCAGCGCCGACTACTACACGATCGCGATCTACTCCTACCGGGAGTCGTTCGGCGTCACGCAGTACGGGCTCGGCGCTTCGATCGCCGTCTTGATGGTGATCGTGCTCGTGATCGTCACGCTGTTCTACGTCCGCGAGACGCTCAAGGTGGCAGAGATCCAGTGATCGCTCGCGAGGCGGCGCAGGGCGTCCGGGCCGGTCGCGTGCGCGCGGCCACGCGGACCGCCGCCGCGGCGACGCGGTCCTGGCGGCGCGTCCGCCAGCTGGCCTACGACGTCACGGGACTTGCGGTCGCGGTGGTCATGCTGTTCCCGATCTACTGGATGGTCGCGACCGCCTTCAAGCCAGGCGTGGACATCCTCCGCCTGGAGCCGAAGTGGTTCCCGAACCCGATCACCTTCCAGAACTTCCAGGACGCGATCGAGCGCCCCTTCTTCCTCGACGACGTTCGCAACAGCCTGGTCATCGTCGGCGTCATGCTCGTCCTCGCGCTGCTGATCGCGTTTCTCGCGGCGGTCGCCACGGCTCGTTTCGGGTTCAAGGGCCGCAACGCCTACCTGGTGATGATCATCGGCGTCCAGATGGTGCCCCTGAACGCGCTCATCATCCCCCTCTACCTGATGCTCGACCGCGTCGGCCAGACCGACGCGCTGGCGGGGGTGATCGCCGTCTACCTCGCGGTCGTTCTTCCCTTCATGGTCTGGACGCTGCGCGGGTTCGTCGCCAACATCCCAGCCGAGCTCGAGGAGTCCGCGATGATCGACGGCTGCACGCGCGTCGGCGCCTTCTTCCGGATCACCTTCCCGCTGGTCGGCCCCGGCCTGGTGGCGACCGCCATCTTCGGCTTCATCCAGGCGTGGAACGAGTACATCGTCGCCTACGTCCTGCTCTCGAGCCCCAACAACCAGACACTCACGGTGTGGCTGGCCTCGTTCACCACCAACCACGGCCCGCAGTGGGGCCCGCTGATGGCCGCGGCGACCCTGACCGGTCTGCCGGTGGTGGCGTTCTTCCTGGTGCTTCAGCGCTACCTCGCGGGCGGGCTCACGGCGGGCGCGGTGAAGGGATGAGCTCTCTCCAGGCGCTTGCGCTGCGCTGCATCCTTCCCGGGTTCGACGGCACGACCGCGCCGGAGTGGGTGCGGCGCCGGGCCGCCGAAGGCCTGGGCGGGGTCGTGCTCTTCGCGCGCAACGTGGACACGCCCGACCAGCTCCGCCGCCTGGTCGAGTCGCTGCACGCCGAGCGGCCCGAGCTGGTCGTCGCCATCGACGAGGAGGGCGGCGAGGTCACGCGCCTGGAGGCGAAGACCGGGAGCTCCTATCCCGGTAACCTCGCGCTCGGCTACGCCGGCGATGTGCGCCTGACGCGCGAGGTGGCCGCCGCGATCGGCGCCGACCTGGCCGCGGTCGGGATCGACCTCAACCTGGCGCCCGTCGCCGACGTCAACACCGACCCCCGCAACCCGATCATCGGCGCGCGGTCCTTCGGCGCCGACGCCGGTGCCGTGGCGGCCCACACCGCCGCCTGGGTCCAGGGCCTGCAGGGCGCCGGCGTCGCCGCGTGTGCCAAGCACTTCCCGGGCCATGGGGACACAAGCGTCGACTCGCACGTCGCGCTCCCGGTGGCGGGCGAGGACCCGCACGTCCGCGCGCTCGAACCCTTCCGCGCGGCGATCGCCGCGGGTGCACGCGCGATCATGAGCGCGCACATCGTCGTTCCCGCGCTGGACCAGGCGCCGGCGACGATCAGCGCCCGCATCATGACGGGCATGCTCCGCGACGAGCTCGGCTTTGGAGGACTTGCCGTCAGTGACGGGCTGGAGATGCGCGGCCTGGCCGGCGACCACGACGTCGCCGAGGCCGCGGTGCTCGCGCTCGCGGCCGGATGCGACGCGCTGGTCGTCGGAGGCGGGCTCAGGGACGAGCAGGTCGTGCTCGACATCACGAACGCCGTCGCCCAGGCGCTCGAGGAGGGGCGCCTGTCGGAGCCGAGGCTGGCCGAAGCCGCATCCCGCCTCGATCGGGTGAAGGTCGTCGGGGCCACCCAGGAGGCTGAGCGGGGAGCCGCGCGCGAGGCGGCCCGGCGGGCGATCTGCGCCGAGGGCGACGTCCACGTCGAAGGCGAAGCCTCCGTCGTCCAGATGCCCTCGCCGTCGTCGATCGCCGCCGGCGATATCCCCTGGGGAATGACGGAAGCGCTCGTCGGACGCGGAGTCCTGGTCACCGAGAAATCGGGCCGGTTCGTCATCACCGTCCGCGACCTCCACCGCCAGCCGGACAACCAGCGCACGGTCGACGCCCTCCTGCGCCGGCACCCCGACGCGATCGTGGTCGAGATGGGCGTGCCGCTCCATCGCCCCGCGCAGGCCCGCGCCTACATCGCCACCCACGGATCGGCCCGCGTGTGCGCCGAAGCCGCGGCGGAGCGGATGACTGCCAGATGAGCGAGGAAGTCCACCTTCGCGCCGACGAGCTCGACGCCCTCGAGGCCCTCGACTTCGTCCGCCTCATGCACGACGAGGACGCGCACGCGGTGGAGGCGATCGCCCCACACCTCCCGGACATCGCCCGCGCCGTCGAGGCCGTCGCCGACCGCCTGCGGGCCGGCGGCCGGCTCCACTACTTCGGCGCCGGCACCAGCGGGCTGATCGCGGCCATGGACGCGGCCGAGTGTCCGGCCACGTTCGGCGTCGCCGAGGGCACGGTCCAGGCGCACACGGCGCTCGAGCCGGGCCAGGAGGACGACCGCATCCTCGGCCAGGACGCCGCGCGGAGCGCCTCGCTCCGTCCGGGTGACGCCGCGGTTGGCGTCACCGCGAGCGGGCGGACCGCGTTCGTCCTGGGCGCGCTCGAGGAGGCCACCGCGCGGGGGACGTTCACGGTCGCCGTCACATGCAACCCGAAGTCGCGCATCGCCCGCGGCGTCGACGTCGCGATCGAGGTCGAGACCGGGCCCGAGGTGATCGCGGGTTCGACGCGGCTGAAGGCCGGCACTGTGCAGAAGCTCGTGCTGAACATGCTCAGCACGACAGTCTTCACGCGTCTCGGCCACACCCACCGCGGCCGCATGGTCGGCGTGGTGGCGGCCAACGAGAAGCTGCGCGGGCGGGCAGCCCGTATCATCGCCGACCTCGCCGGTGTGACCGTCGAGGAGGCGATGCGCCGGCTCGACGACGCCGGCGGCGACGTGCGTGCGGTGCTCGCCGGGGTGCGGCGGGCATGAGGACGCTGTTCCGCGGAGCCCTCCACGGCGCCGGGTCCGCCGACTCGATCCTCGTCGAGGGCGAGGTCATCACCTGGGTCGGCCGGGGTCGGCCGCCGGAGAAGGCGGACGAAGAGCTGACCGCCGGCCCGGGCGAGCTGATCGCCCCGGGGTTCGTCGACCTCCAGGTGAACGGGTTCGCCGGCCATGACGCCGCCGCCGGCGCGGACTCGATCGCCGCCATCTCGCAGGCGCTGCCCGCGACCGGCGTGACCGCGTTCCTGCCCACGATCATCTCCGAGCCGGTCGAGGTCGGCGCGGAGTTTGCGGCCACGGTCGGCGCGGCTGCGGAGGCGACGGGAGCGCGCGTGCTGGGCGCCCACATCGAGGGCCCGTTCCTCAACCCCTCGTTCCGCGGCGCCCATCTCCGGGCCCACCTGGCCGAGCCGACGGCGCGGAACGTCGATGCGGTGCTGGCTGCGAGGCCGCGCCTGATCACGCTCGCGCCCGAGCTCCCGGGCGCGCTGGCGGCGATCGAGCGGCTGCAGCGCGCGGGCATCGTCGTCGCCGCCGGCCACACGGGCGCGGACTTCGAGCAGGGACGCAAGGCGATCGCCGCGGGCGTGCGCTTCGCGACCCACATCTACAACGCGATGCCGCCCGTGCACCACCGCCGGCCCGGCATCGCCCTCGCGCTGCTGCTCGACCCTCGCGTCACGACCGGTCTCATCGCCGACGGCGAGCACGTGCACCCATCGGTGTGCGAGCAGCTGCTGCGAGTCAAGGGCGCGTCGCGGATCGCGCTCACCACCGACCAGACCTCTGCCGCCGGCGCGCCGCCGGGAAGCTACTCCCTCTCGGGCCGTGCGGTGCACAGCGACGGCAGGGTCGTGCGCCTGGAGGACGGGACGCTCGCCGGCAGCGCCGCGGCCATGCCCGACCTGGTGCGCCTGATGGCACGCCTGCCGGGCATGACCCCGGCGCGCGCCGTGAGCCTCGCCTCCACCGCGCCCGCGCGCGTCCTCGGCGAGCGGCTTCTCGGGAGGATTGGCGAGGGCGCCTGCGCGGACATCGTCATCCTCGACGCCGAGATGAGACCGCGCCTGACGATGATCCGCGGGACGGTGATATTCCGGCGACCGGATTGACGAGAGTCCTCTTGGGCCTGGACATCGGCGGCTCGGCGAGTCGCGCCCGCCTCCGCACCGCAGAGGACGTGATCGACGTCAGGGGACCGGGGGCGAACGTGGCGACGCTGGACGCCGGTGTGGTCGACGACAGGCTCTCGACGCTGCTCGGCCAGCTCGGCGAGGCGCGGCCGGAAGCCTGCTGCGCGGGCGCCGCCGGCGCCGAGGTCCCCGAG
>VBEK01000128.1 GCA_005889135.1 Chloroflexota bacterium | reverse complement strand
TCGCCCTTCACCGATCCGGCGACGGCCGCCACCTGGGTGACGAGCCGGACCTTGACGTCCAGGCTGGCGGGGAAGGGGTTGGTGGAGCTCAGGCTGGCAAGGCTGTCGAGGCCCGGTCGTTTGCTTGCCTCCTCGAGCGCCTGCGCAGGCGTGAGATATCTCACCGACTCGACTCGCGAGTCAGCCTGAAGGCGGGCTTCGAGCGCGTCGATGGAGGTCTGCGACGCCCCGTCGGCGAGGTAGACGCGGACCACCGACGCCTGGCCCGTCTGATCGGCCACGGCGCGCTGGACGGTGATGCCCACGAGCGCGAGCGTCCCGCACAACACGAGCAGAAGCGAAACCGTGCCCACGACCGGGGCGGCCAGGCGGATGTCCCGGCTCCAGCTCCGCAGGCCGTTGAGGAGGACGAGCCGGTAGGCGTTGGCCGCGAACGCGGCGGAGCGGCGCCACAGGGGTAGGCGCTGAGGCCGCGCCGCGCGGTGGGGGCGAGGGCGCGCCGGGATCACCATGCGCCACCAGGCGCGCGGTGTGGAGGCGCCGTTGGTGTGGCCGTTGCCGTTGTGGTTCCCGTTGCCGTTGGCCGCTCCGTTGACATAGGCGTTGCCGTTCATCGGGGTCGGACGTTTGACGCCGTTGGTCATCACGCGCTCACTTGGAAGGCGAAGCACGCGGGTGGCCGCGAATGAGTGCTTGTGCGAGGCGACGATCACCGTCGTCCCCTTCGCCGCAGCGTCCTCGAGAAGGTGGGTGATGATGGCGGCGTTCTGGTCGTCCATCGAAGCCAGGGGTTCGTCGGCCAGCAGGACGCGCGGGCGCGTGGCCAGCGCTCGGGCGACCGCGACCCGCTGGCGCTCGCCCGCCGACAGCTCGTGCGGATAGGCGCGCCGGCGGTGGGCAAGCTTCACGGACTCCAGCGCCTCGAGGGCGCGCTGCTTGATGACCTTGTTCGGGACCTGGGGATCGCGCAGCTGCAGCGCAAAGACGATGTTCTCGAACGCGTTGAGTCGGGGGAGAAGGCGCTGCTCCTGGAAGATGAACGCGACGTCCCGGCGCAGCCCGCCCAGGCCACGGCGCCACCGCCGGTGGAGGCCTCTCCCGCGCACCCACAGCTCGCCGGCGTTGGGGCGGAGCTGGCCGTGGACGAGACGGAGCAGAGTCGTCTTGCCGGAGCCGCTGGGACCTGCGATCTCGAACAGCTCGCCCTGGCCGACGGTGAGGTTGATGCCTTTCAGGACGCGGGTCTTGCCGTACGCCTTGGAGACGCCGACGAGCCTGACCGCGGGCTCAGGCGCGACCGCGCCACTGACTCGAGGACGCCCGATCCCCTCCGATCTCTGCGGTCGCGCGGCCTCGGCGCCGTTGCCGTTCTGGGACGTGCGAACGCGGCCAGAAATGGCTGGTCGGCTTCCCACCCTGTTCTCCAGATTAGCCCATGCCAGGTCGGAGGGGAAATTAATCTCCGGTGGTGCAAATGTCCTAAGAACTGCGTGGGACTCAGCTGCCGCAGCCGCCCAGGCGGAGCGGCGCGGGCGAGACCGCGATCGTGTACGCGCCGCCGGTCGGCGTGACAAAGGCCAGGCGACTTCCGTCGCCGTCGTCCGTGCTCACCACAAGCATCGCCGCCCCGCCGGCGGTGACCTCGCCGGTGACCTCTGGTGGGACGTAGACGACGGTGCTCGAGTCTCCGGCACGGCCCGTGGCGTGCATCGTGAAGCGTCCTTCGCCGTAGTCGTAGTGGAAGAAGACTTCCGGATCCGATGTCAGGCGCGGATAGACCCTCGCCAGCAGACGCTCCCTGCCGGCACGAATGCAGGACCCGTCGGGAGCGAACACACCCCACGAGCCACCGCCCTTCTCCTTCCACGTCCAGAAGGCAAAGCCGACTCTGTGCTTCTCCTGCTCCAGGAGCTGGTTGGCCAGGATCTCCGGGTCATCCGCTGGGTTGTCGCCGAATTCCTCGACGAACAGCGCCGCGCCCATGGCCCTGGCCTCCCGTTCCGCGAAGACGTAGCTCTGCTCATATCCGCCCCACGGATAGCTCGCGTCGCGTGGGTTCTGGTTGAAGACAAGCTTGTCCGGAGTATAGAAATGCGTGTACGCGTGGAGCGCGAGCACGAGGTTCGGGTAGGAGCTGAAGGGCAGGCCCAGGTGAGTTGGAAAGTCGAGGATCTCCCTCGGCAAACCGGTGTCGAGGAACATCAGGTGGCGCCGGTCGTCGACTCCGAGGTCGCGGTAGCCGCAAACCGCAGGCATGAAGAAGCCTGACCAGCAGGGAAGTCCATCATGCGTCCCGGTGAGCGCGTCGACGACGCGCCGGAAGAACGGAAACAGCAAGAGGTCGTCGAATCCGGGGTCCAGGTTCCAGCCAGGCCAGGGCTCGTTGTAGACGCCGTAGCCGGCGACCACCGGGTCGTCGACGAAGCGCCGGGCGATGAAGGCGAGCGCGGCTACGTACTCGTCCTGGATGCCATCCCGGTCGTACCAGAAATTGGTCGTGGCCTCGAACACCGCGGGGTTGAGCTCGCGTTGAGCGTTGAGCGCGCGGGAGGGAAACCCGTCCGAGATCGTCGCCCACTTCGGAGCGCCGCTGTTGAAGCCGAGGTTGACCCCGTCGCCCGGGTCGACGTAGTGAGAGAAGGCGTTCTGGTGCATGTCGATGATCACGTACATCCGCAGCGCCCGAGCCCAATCGACTATCTGCGCCAGGCGATCGACCAGCGCCTGGCTGAACGCGCCCCGCGTTGGCTCGAGGACGCTCCAGGAGATGGGCACGCGCACGGAGTTGAAGCCGAGCCGCGCCATCGCCTCAAGGTCTGACCGGCACAGCGGCCAGTACTTCCCGGACTGCGCGGGACAATTTCCGTCCGCGTACGCCGCGGGATCGAGCGGGTAGACGGGTGCGGTGCCCGGGCCGAACTCGATCAGGCCCGCCGGTGTGGCTCCGTGCAGGATCACCATGCGTCCCTGGTCGTCGGCGATGTACGGCGTCGCGCCCGTGGGGTGCGCGACGTGAAGCCAGGGGAGCGCCCCCTGCGGGCCCGCGGTCGACTGAGGCGCGGGCGCGAGCATCACCGCGAGGGAGACGAGCAGCGCACCCGGGTAGGTGAGCGTGGCGATCACCACCACGAGCAAGACGAAAACCACTCGCCGGATCACGACGCGATGACCCAGTACCCGACGCCAGCCAGGATCGTCGCCAGCGCGACGATGCCCGCCACCAGGCCGGCCGTCGCGCTCGCCTCGCCACGCAGATCGCCGCCCGACGCGCGGATCCGGCGCAGCGAGCGCGCGCCGCTGACGATTGCGAAAGGAGCGAAGATGCCGAAGGGAAGCGCCAGCAGGCCGAGCACCAGAGCCCTGGTCGCGGCGCGGTCTCTCACGGTGTCAGCAGGTCACCAGAGCTTCCCGCCCCCCAGCACGATGTAGAGAATCGGGCCGATGCCCCAGAAGAAGCTGATGATGATCCACAAGAACTTCGCCAGCCCGCCCATGTCCTTGCGGTTGACGATGTCGATCACGGCAAGCACGAAGGCGACAGGGTGCAGGAAGATCGCCAGCAGGACCTCGACGATGAACTTGATCACAGCGCTTCCTAGTGTTTCACGATGGCGTGCAGCGGGCTTGGGATGCGCGGCCAGCCCCCGGCCGGCGCGAAGGTCCCGTCCGCGGCCTGCTCGTAGCTCGCCCTGATCCGGCCGCGGGCGATGCTGGCGACCGCCTCGAGGAACCGGTCGACCTCCGCCTCGGTGTTGTAGGGCGCAAGACTCGCCCTCACCGCTCCGGGCAGGGCCTTGCGCCGGCCGGCGGTGACCTCACCCTCGACCTGCACGACCTCGGCTTTGCTCATGTGCAGCAGGTGGAAGACGTAGGGGTTGGCGCAGAAGCACCCGTGGCGCACGGCGATCCCATGCTCGTGGCTGAGCGCGGCTGCGACCAGGCCGTGGTGCAAACCCTCGACCACGAAGCTGCTCAGCGCGAGACGTCCTCCCGGGGTGGAGGGCTCCGCGCCACCGAGCACGCCCACGCCGGGGATCTCGGTCAGGCCTTCGAGCATCCGCGTGCCGAGAGCCATCTCGTCCTCGAGCATGGCCTCGAACCCCAGCTCGAGCAATGTCTCGATGGCGACTCCGAGCGCGACCGCGCCGATGACGTTGGGCGACCCGGCCTCCTCGCGGTCGGGGAGGTCGGTCCAGACCGTGTCATCCCAGGTCACGATGTCGATCGCGCCGCCGCCCATGACCTCGGGCGCGCCGGCGAAGAAGTCACGCGGGGCGACGAGAACGCCCGCACCGTACGGCGCGTACATCTTGTGCCCGGAGAGCGAGACGAAATCGATGTGCCCGGGGTCATCCGCCGGCCGAACGTCGATCCGGTGGTGAGGCGCGAGCTGCGCCGCGTCGACGGAGATGCGGGCGCCATAGCGATGGGCGAGCTCGGCGACCTCGTGCAGCGGCGACACGAAACCGGTGACGTTGGACGCGCCGCAGAGGGCGACGAGGCTGATCTTGCCGTGCCCTTTCTTCAGCGCCTGCTCGATGGCGTCGAGGTCGATATGGCCGCCGTCCGACAACCCGACCATCACGTGCCCGCTGCGATGCCGCCAGGGGAGGAGGTCGGCATGATGCTCCATCTCCGTGACCAGCACCTGCCGGCCGTCCAGGCGCGCCTCTTCCGCTGCGATCCTGTTCAGGGCGTCGGTCGTGCCTTTGACGAAGATCACGACCTGGTCCGACTCGTCGACACCGAGGAACTGCGAGACGCGCTCGCGCGCGTGCTCGTAAGCCTCGGTCGAGACGCGTGACTTGTAGCCCGTGCCGCGGTGGACGCTCGAATAAAGGTCGGAGAAGCCGTTCACGACGTCGCGGACCCTGGTCAGAGGCGGCGTGCTGGCGGCGTTGTCGAAGTTGATGCCTGTGACGGTGGACCCGCCCAGGAGTGGGACCGGCAGGTCGACCCCGGCGAAGTGCTCGCGCCACTGGCCGGTGTGGGGTGAATTCACGGGTTGAAATCTACCCTCAACCCGCGCACCGGTCGAGCCTGTATCGGTCACACTAGGTAACGCTTTGTCCATGGTGTGGTTGACACGGTGAAGAGCAAGGTCCCGGATTCGAGCCTGGCGGCGCGGGAGCTCAGCTTCCTCGTCCGGCTGGCGCAGGCGGCGGCCTCGACCCAGCGCCCGGACGAGCTGCTGGAGCTGATCATCCGCGAGACGACGTCGGCGATCGGCACCGACGTCTGCTCCCTGTACCTCCTGCTGCCGTCGGGGGAGGAGTTGCTGCTGACGGCCACGAACGGTCTCAACGAGAACATGGTCGGCCGGGTGCGGATGAAGGTCGGCGAGGGTATCACCGGCTGGGTCGCCGAGTCGCGCCGGCCGGCGGTCGTCCCGGACGTGAGCAAGGAACCGCACTGGAAATGGGTGCCTGGCCTCGACGAGGACCGCTTCCACTCCATGGCGTCGGTGCCCATCGAGTCGGGGCCGCGCCTGGTCGGGGTGCTGAACGTCCAGAGCACCGAACGGCGCGAGTTCAACTCTGGCGACGTCGACTTCCTCCGCGCCATCGCGGCCCAGGTCGCGGGCATCCTGGAGCGCAGCGAGCTGCAGCGGCGGACGGAGGTGCAGCTGGCGGAGATCCGCCTTTCCCACGACACGCACGAGCGCTTCACGAAGCTTTCGCTGGACGGCGCAGGCATCCGGTCGATCCTCGAGGTGATCGGCTCGCTCGCGGGCGGGCGGGCGGCTCTGTACTCCCCCGACGGGTACCGTGTGCGAGGCGCGGGCGAGTCGTCGGATGGCATGCCGGTGCGCATCCACGTGCCGCCGATCGCCGGCACCGCGCGCGAGGTGCGGATCAACGCGGGCCGGCCGCCGCGGACCCTCGACGTCGTGCCCGTGCGCGCGGGTGCGGACATGCTCGGCCTGCTCGTGGTCGAGCTGGACGGGGAGGGGGTCGACCCCGAGGGGCGGCTGCGCGCCCTCGAGCACGGCTCGACCGTGCTCGCGCTAGAGCTGTCCAAGGAACGCGCGGCGGCGGAGGTCGAGAGGCGCCTGCGCGGCGACCTGATCGAGGAGGTGCTGGCAGGAGGCCTGGAGGCCGACGAGGCGGAGCGAATCGCCCGACAGGCGGAGCGGCTCGGACACCGGCTCCCTCAGAAGGCGTGGGTGGTCGTGCTCGAGCCGGACGACGACAAGACCGAGGCGGCGCTGGCGGCGCGCGGCAGGCAGGATAGGTTGGATGCCGCGCTGAGCGGTTTGATCCGCTCCCGTCTGCCGGGCGCGCTGACGCTCGTGCGCTCGTCGTCGGCCGTGTTCCTGGTTCCGGACGAAGTCGCCTCCGATCTGCCGGCGGTCGAGAAGCTGGGGAACCAACTGCTCGCGGCCGCGGCGGCGGTGATGAAGCCCGGCTCGGCGTCGGTGGGGATCGGCAACCTCGCGAACGGGGTCGGGGAGCTGGCGCGCTCTCACGTGGAGGCGAGGCAGGCGCTGCGCCTGACGCGGCGTGCCGGGGGTCGGGGCCGGGTGGCTTCGTACCGGTCTTTGGGTGCGTTTCGGCTTCTGCTCGAGGTGCAGAGCCCCGACGCGCTGCGCCGGTTCGTCAACGAGCTGCTGGGTCCCCTGCTCGAGTACGCGCAGTCGCGGGACACGCCGCTGCTCGAGACGCTGGAGGCGCTGTCGGCGGCGCGATGGGTGCGCCGGGCGGCGGCGCGCAACCTGGGCATCCACATCAACTCCATGACGTACCGGGCGGAGCGGATTCAGTCCTTGACCGGGCTGCAGCTCGACGACCCGGAGACGCGGGTGGCGATCAGCATCGCGCTGCGCGCGAGGGCGATGCTGGGGATGTGACGCGTTTTGCGCAAACATGTGCATGGGCCGGGCGCGACAGACCCTCTTTGCGCAAAGGAGCGCGATCGCGCTGCAAAAGGAAAGGGCCCGAGCGCGCCGCCCGGGCCCTTGGAGTGAATGGTCGCGAACTACACGTCGCTGTAGAGCATGAACTCCCACGGGTGCGGCCGCAGCGCGACCGCGTCGACTTCCTTCTTGCGCTTGTACTCGATCCAGGTCTCGATCACGTCGGATGTGAACACCCCGCCGTCGAGCAGGAACGCGTGGTCTGACTCCAGCGCGTCCAGCGACTCGCCCAGCGAGCCCGGCACCGACTTGATCCGGGCTTTCTCCTCGCCCTCGAGCTCATAGATGTCCTTGTCCACCGGCTCCGGCGGCGTGATCTTGTTCTTGATCCCGTCCAGGCCGGCCATCAGGCACGCCGAGAACGCGAGGTAGGGGTTGGCCGCGGGGTCGGGCGACCGGAACTCGACGCGCTTGGTCTTCGGGTCGGTCGAGTACATCGGGATGCGCACGCACGCCGAGCGGTTGCGCTTCGAGTAGACGAGGTTGATCGGCGCCTCGTAGCCGGGGACGAGCCGGCGGTACGAGTTCGTCGTCGGCGCGCAGATCGCGAGCAGGGCGGCCGCGTGCTTCAGCAGCCCGCCGATGTAGTAGACGGCCGTCTGTGAGAGCCCGGCGTAGCCCTTCGCGTCGGCGAAGAGGTTGGCGCCGTCCTTCCACAGGCTCTGGTGCACGTGCATCCCGGAGCCGTTGTCCTGGAAGAGAGGCTTGGGCATGAACGTCGCGACGTATCCGTGCTGCGCGGCGACGTTCTTGATCACGTACTTGTAGACCATCATCTTGTCGCCCATCTTGGTCAGGGAGTCGAATCGCATGTCGATCTCGGCCTGGCCTGCGGTGCCCACCTCGTGGTGCTGCACCTCGACGCGGACGCCCGCCTCGATGAGCTTGAGCATGATCTCGGAGCGCAGGTCCTGGAGCTTGTCGGTCGGCGGCACCGGGAAGTAACCCTCCTTGTGCCGCGGCCGGAACGCGAGGTTGGGCTCGGAGTTCTTGCCCGAGTTCCAGATCCCTTCCTCGGAGTCGATGTAGTAGTAGCCGCTGTGCGCGTTCTGGTCGAAGCGCATCGAGTTGAACAGGTAGAACTCGGCCTCCGGGCCCCAGTAGCTGATGTCCGCGATGCCCGACTTGCGCAGGTGCTCCTCCGCCTTCTTGGCGATGAAGCGCGTGTCGCGGGTGTACGGCTCGCGAGTGATCGGGTCGACGACGTCGCAGATCAGGAAGAGCGTCTTGTGCGACAGGACCGGGTCGATCGTCGCCGACTCCGGGTCGGGCATGAGCAGCATGTCGCTCTCGTCGATGGACTGGAAGCCGCGGATGCTCGAGCCGTCAAATCCCAGGCCTTCCTTGAAGCTGTCGACGTCCAGCTCGCCCAGCGGGAGGCTGAAGTGCTGCCACGTGCCGGGAAGGTCGACGAAACGGACGTCGACCACCTCGACGCCCTCGGCCTTCGCCCGCTCGAGCACCTCGCGCGGACTGGTCTTGCTGACCGACTTTGTCTGAACTGCCATGAACACCCTCCACGAATTCCAGAGATTTGACGGGCCCCAGGATCAGCCTAGGAATGGTGAGGGCCGGGGATCAGGTGGCTTTGGAACGAACTCGGGGCGTGATTTTCTGTGTGATTGACACCAAAAGGGGGCAGTTCCCGAGGTAGCCCTCTCGTACGAACGCCACGACACGCGCGTCGCAGATTCGGCGCATCCGCACGTTTTTGGGCGAGGCTTGCCCGTCTTACGCTCAGCGGCATCAACGCCCTGGAGGTGACGTCGTTGCCCAGATCGGTGCTTCGGAACCTACGCCTGCTCGCCGTCTCGACCGCGCTGCTCGCCGCCCTCACGCCGGTGGCCGTCCTAGCCGCCGACGACCCCACGGCCGGCCAGGCCGCGGGGGTGGCCGCGGACACGGTCTGGGTCGTCGTCGCCGCCTGTTTCGTCATGTTCATGCAGGCCGGGTTCGCCATGCTCGAGGTCGGCTTCAGCCGGATGAAGAACGTGGGCACGGTCGTGGCCAAAGTCCTCACCAACCTCAGCGTCAGCTCCATCTCCTACTGGGCGGTGGGTTTCGGCTTCGCTTTCGGCGCGGGCGGAATCTTCGCCGTCATCGGCGGCAGCGGCTTCTTCCCGACCTTCAGCCCCGGCTCGACCCTGGACCTGCCGGCGATCTCCGGCAGCCAGGCGCCGGCCGCTGCCAAGTGGTTCTTCGAGTTCGTCTTCTGCGCCGTCTCGCTCGCGATCGTGTGGGGCACGATGCTCGAGCGGACCAAGTTCATCGTCTACATCCTGTTCGGCATCCCGTTCGCGGCCATCATCTATCCGCTCATCAGCCACCAGCTCTTCGGCGGTGGCTTCTTGATGGCGACGCTCGGCGCGCAGGACTTCGCGGGTTCGACGGTGGTCCACCTGACCGGCGCCACGGCCGGTTTCGCCGGTCTGCTGCTCCTCGGTCCGCGCATCGGCAAGTACGAGCGCGGCCGCGCCAACGCCATCCCGGGCCACAACATGCCGCTGGCGCAGCTCGGCGTCCTGATCCTGTGGTTCGGCTGGTTCGGCTTCAACCCCGGCTCGACGCTCAACGCCACCAACCTGCACTTCGCGGACGTGGTCGTGGTCACCAACCTGGCCGCGGCAGGCGGCGCGGTCGCGGCGCTGGCCACCATCTACCTGATCACCAAGACGATGGACGTCGGCATGATCGGCAACGGGGCGATCGCCGCGCTGGTGGCCATCACGGCGCCCTCGGGCTATGTCGAGCCCTGGGCGGCGATCGTCATCGGCGCCGTCGCCGGCGTGATCGTCGTCGTGGGGGTGCTGGCGATCGACCGCTGGCTGGACGACCCCGTCGGCGCTCTCCCGGCGCACGGGCTCGCGGGCATCTGGGGCACGCTGAGCTGCGGCCTGTTCACCGTCCCCGCGCTGGCCAAGTTCAACGCTGTCGGCGAGGGCGGGCTGTTCTACACCGGGAGCTTCCACCAGCTCGGCGCCCAGGCGATCGCCGTCACGGTTTCGTTCGCGACTGTCTTCGCCCTGAGCTACGGGTTGTTCTGGGCCATCAAGAAGACTGTCGGTCTGCGCGCCAGCGCCGCCGACGAGATGGAGGGTCTTGACATCAGCGAGCACGGGATGTGGGGCTACCCCGAGGCGTTCATGCCGGTGCCCGGCGGCGTCTACCGCCAGCCGGACACGCCGACGGTCAACCCGCACCCGGAGCTTGAGCCGGTCGCGACCAGCCACAAGGAGGTGTCGCCGGCATGACGAACGCAAACGGAAGCGGCCTGGCGATGAAGATGGTGGTGGCGATCATCCGCCACGAGCGCCTGCAGGAGGTCCAGGACGTGCTGGACGAGTGCGGCGTGTCGGGGGTGACCGTGACGGAGGTCAAGGGGTGCGGCGCCCAGCGCGGCTACACGGAAAAGTACCGCGGCGCGGCCGTGCACATCTCGCTGCGACCGCGAATCAAGGTCGAGGCGGTGATGAGGTCGGAGATCGTCGACACGGTGGTCGACAAGCTCGCGGTCGCCGGCCGCACCGGCAAGGGTGAAGTCGGCGACGGCAAGATCTTCGTCATCGGCGTCGAGGACGCCGTCCGCATCCGCACCGGCGAGCACGGCCCAGAGACCGTCCAGCACGGGGAAAGAGCGATGTGGGGGCATTAGAAATATGAGAGGAAACCCTGATGGTTTCCTCTCATCGCCCGGGCGCTGCGCGCCGGGGCTGCTCTCCTTCCGGTATACGGTTAGGACTTGACTGAATCCCTTCCACCCTCGACGTCCGGAGGTCAGAAGGCATAGTTGCGGCCGGGGAACCCCGGCCGCCACGGCGACGCTGGGAACAAAAAAGCGGCGGGGCGCTTCACCCCGCCGCCTGTGCTTCCGGAACTAGTTCCTGGCCGAGGCTACTTCCGCGCCCTTCTCGATCCATGCCCGGATCGGGCCCGCGCCGCCGGGGTAGCCGACCAGCCGGTCGACCAGCCTTCCCTCCCGGAACAGGCCGAGCGTCGGGATTCCCATCACGCCGTAGCGGATGGCGATCTCCTGGTTGTAGTCGACGTCGAGCTTGCCGATCTTGACCTTGCCGGCGAACTCGCCCGCCAGCTGCTCCACGACCGGCGTCATCATCCGGCAGGGTGGGCACCAGTCGGCGTAGAAGTCGACCACCACGGGCTCCGCTGAGTTGAGCACGTCGGCCTCGAAAGTTGGGCCGTCGAAGTGCTTGAGGTCGTCCATCAGCCACTAGAAGGGCGCCTACGCGGCTCCTATTCCCCCGCCAGAATTGGCCTGTGGCCGTCGCCGAAGTCGAGCACCCGGCTCCCGCGTGGGAGCAGGCGCTGCGGCAGTTTGGAGCGCGGTTCTTCGAGGCGATGCCGGGCGCCATCACCTGGATCATGCTGGGCGCGCCGGCGTGGATCCCGATCGTCTTCAAGCTCCAGGGGGCGATCTTCGTAGCCACCCTGGTGTTCCTGTTCGACGTCTACTGGGTGCTCCGCGCGGTGAGCGTGGTGACTGGCGTCTACAGCACCCTGAGCCGGATGGAGCGAGACAAGAAGACGGACTGGCTCCGCCTCTGCCGCGAGGACGTGGCGAGCGGAAAGCTCGACCCTCTCGAGTACATCCACCTCAGCGTCATCCCCACCTACACCGAGCCGTACCACGTGCTCGAGCGGACGGTGCAGGCCATCGTCGACGCGAACTACCCGGACGAGCTGAAGATGATCGGGATCATTACCCGGGAGACGGACAAGCCAGGGTGGGAGAACGTGGCCCGCCTGAGGGCGAAGTTCGGCGGTCGGTTACGCGGCTTCTACCACATCAAGGACCCGCTCGAGCCAGGCATCGTCATCGGCAAGTCCGCGGCCATGAACTGGGGTGGGCGCTGGATGGTTCGCGTCCTGACCGAAGAGGGCTACGACCTCTCGAAGATCCTCGTCACCGACCTCGACTCCGACTACAAGGTGCACCTGCAGTACTTCGCCTGGATCAGCTGGCACCACGTCCGCGAGCCGCTCCGCGACTACACGATCTGGCAGCCCGTGCCGCTCTTCCACAACAACATCTGGGAGGTGCCGATGGCGGTGCGGATCATGTCCGCCAGCACCTCGCAGTGGCAGATGTTCCTCCACTCGCGGCCGCACCGGCTGGTCGCATTCAGCAGCTACACGTGCAGCCTCGATTTCGTGCGCAAGATCGGTTACTGGGACAAGGACGTGATCCCCGAGGATTCGCGCTTCTACTGGAAGGCGTTCTTTACCTTCGGCAAGCTGTTCTCGGTCAAGTCCGTCTACCTGCCCATCTACGGCGACTCGCCGAAGTCGCGCGACTACGCCTCCACGCACACGAGCCAGTACAACCAGATCATGCGCTGGGCATGGGGCATCACCGACGTGCCCTATGTGCTGGCGCGTTTCTTCAAGCACCCGGAGATCCCGTTCTGGCTTCGCCTGCGAAGGTTCATGAATCTCTTTCTGAACCACCTGAACTGGATCTTCCTGCCTGTGCTGCTCATGTTCGGCGCCTCGGTCCCGCTCTGGGTCAGCATCGACTTCTCGCTCACCGACCTCGGCCAGACCCTTTGGGAGCTCTCCAACCTGCTGCTCGGGGTCGCGCTTTCGAGCGTCGTCTTCTTCCTCTACTTCGAGATCCGCATGCTCCCGCCCAAACCCAGCTCGTGGCCGCTGGCGAAGAGGGCCTTCGTCTACGTCCAGTACATGGCCTATCCGATGGTCGGGCTGGTCATGAGCGTGCTGCCTGCATTCGAGGCGCACACGCGGTTACTGTTTGGTCGCTATCTGGAGTACCGGGTGACCGAGAAGGTCTGAGGGGAAATGGACGAGGCAGGGGCGAAGAAGGTCGCTGAGACCGTGGGCAAGCTGTTCGCCGAGGTCCACGAGAAGATGCGCGAGCACGTGCAAGGCCTGGACCCCGGCACCCTTAACTGGAGCCCACTGCCGAAGGCAAACTCGATCGCGGTCCTGGTGACGCACACGATCGGCTCCGAGCTGGAGATGATCCGGTCCGTGCGCTCGATCCCGACGCAGCGCGACCGGGAGTCCGAGTTCAAGGTCGAGTCGGACGAGAAGCGGCTCCTCGAGCTGATCGACCAGGCGGCGCGTGAGGTCGACGAGCACATCGCCGCGCTCACGCCGGCGGACCTGAGCGAGCTGCGGCCACGGGGCGACCGCCCGCCTCGGCCTGGCCTCGACTGGCTGGTGTCGAACTACGGCCACGCGCGCGAGCACCTGGCGCAGATCGAGCTGACGAAGCAGCTGTACGACAGCCGAACGTAGCTATCGGCCGTTGGGCGCGTCCCGGCAGGGTTCCCCCTGCGTCGTCTAGGCCCCGCAGACCTTGCCGGTCAGGTAGGGCAGGCAGAAGTTTGGCCCGGCCAGCGCCCACAGGGTCAGGAACGCGATGAACGCTAGCCCCGCGACGAAGATCGTGCCGGTGATGATGTTCCGGCCCGGCACCGGCCACCGCTTCCACCCCAGCCGGCGAGCAATCCGAGGGCCCGCGATCGCGTCGATGAAGGGGAACAGCAGAAGGGCGCCGACGACTATGGGCGGTATGACCAGCGACATGATCAGCTCGGGGCCGAGCTTCAGGAACTGGAAGAGGAAGAGGAAGTACCAGTCCGGCCGCGGGATGGTCACCGCGCGAGGGTCGGCCGAAGCCTCCAGCTGAAGGTTCTTCTGCACGAACGCGGACAGAAGCCCGACCGCGATCAGCATCACCACGGCGATGATCGGGTAGGGCCAGAAGTGGTCTGGGAAGAACGGGTGCGTCTCGTCGTCGGGCATGTCGTCGGCCAGGTGATGGCCGGCGTCGCCCATCAGGATGGGGAACAGGGCGAGACCGACCACGACGGGGTAGAGGATGTGGTCTGGACCGATCGGCAAACGCTTCCACTCGGGCTCGAGCGTGTGCCCGCCGTGACCGTCCGACTCGACGATCTCGATCTCGCGCGGCGGCGTCGCCACGGTGGCGCCCGGTCCTTCTTTGGTCAGGTCCTTGTCGCTCACAGCGGCTCCGAGATCCCGTGCGCGCGGATGAAGCGGAAGTGCACGTACATCAGCAGCACGATCAGCGCCGGCAGCACGAAGACGTGCAGGGTGAAGAAGCGCTGCAGCGTCGGAGGTCCGACGACCGGCCCGCCCTGGAGGATCTCCTTGATGAACGCGCCAAGCTGCTGCGGCGGCGCCGAGCCCGCGATCTTGATCGTGACCTCGGTCGCGAAGTAAGCCTTCGTGTCCCACGGCAGCAGGTAGCCGGTCAGCGACAGCGCCAGGATGATCAGGAGCATCAGCACCCCGACCATCCAGTTGAGCTCACGCGGCGCGCGGTACGAGCCGGTCCAGTAGACGCGCGCCATGTGGATCAGCACCATCACGATCAGGAGGTTGGCGCTCCAGAAATGGACGCCGCGGATGAGCCAGCCGAGATACACCGTGTTCTGGATGAACTGCACGCTCGTGTAGGCTGGCGCGGGGTTGCCGCCGGCGTCGGGCACGTAGTAGAGCGCGAGCAGGACGCCGGTCAACAGCTGGAAGACGATGAGGATGAAGACCATCCCGCCGAAGCAGTAGTAGAAGGCGTTGGCGAAGTTGGGCACGCGCTGGTACAGCGCCTCGTCCACGGCCTTGCTGAACGGGTACCGCTCGTCGAGCCAGTCGACCACCGCCACCTGGATGTCGCGCGGGTGGGGGATCGCCACCGCTAAAACCCCAGCACGAGGCCGTCGACCTCGATCTCGTTAGGCTTGGCGGCCTGCTTCCAGCTCAGGTGCGACAGCGGGGACGAGGCCGGACCGTGGAGCACGGAGCCGTCGAGCCTGAAGCGCGAGCCGTGGCATGGGCAGTCGAGAGTCTTGGCGTCCTTGTTGAACGCCACCGAGCAGCCGAGGTGGGAGCAGTTCTGCGCGAACACCGTCACCTTGCCCTGGTTTTTGACCACGAAACCACCGAACGCGAGCTCTCCGGGGGCGTTGTCACCGCCGCCGTCGGCCATGACGAAGGCCGAGTTGGGCTGGGTGGGGGCGAGGATCTGGGTCGCGGTTCCATCTTCCAGCTGGTCGACCGGCGTCTGCATTGACACCGTGATGAGGCCCTTCTTCTGCCCCTTCGGCGGGGCCGGCCAGAAGTAGACGAGGATGGGGGCGAGCCCGGTGACCACCGTCGCGGTCAACAGGCTTGCGAGCCACCAGCCGAGAAACGTCCGGCGGGTGACGCGCTTGGGCATCGCTGCGTCAGCCATCCGGCTCAAATCTTAGCGATCCAGATAGGGCGGCAGTCCAACGGCCGCGCGCGCCTCACGGAGCGTCTGCCGGGCCACGTCCTGCGCCCTCGCGCTGCCTTCGTCGAGGATGCTGTTCACCGCATCGGGGGTGAGCTCGGCCCGGACTTCTCGGAACGGCCGGAAGAGCTCGATCATCCGCTCGGCCAGCAGCTTCTTCTTGTCGTAGCAGCCGATCTGCGCCCTCCGGCACAGGTCCCAGTAGTGCTGCCAATCGTCGAAGAAGTATTTGTAGAACCCGCACACGTTGCAGAGCCGCGGGTGGCCGGGGTCGGTCCTTCGCGGTCGCTTGATGTCGGTGACCATGCTGAGGACCTGCTTCCGGATCACCTCCGGATCGTCGGTGACGCCGACGATGTTGCCGACTGTCTTGGACATCCGCTGCTTGCCGTCGGTGCCCTTGATGAGCGGCGTTTCGGTGAGGAGCGCGCGCGGCTCCGGGAATATCGGCCTGTACGTCCGGTTGAACCTGCGCGCGACCTCGCGCACCAGCTCGAGGTGGGCGAGCTGGTCCTTGCCCACCGGCACGCCGGCGCCCTTGACGATCAGGATGTCCGCGCCCTGGAGGATCGGATAGGAGAACAGGCCCAGGTTCACGTTGTCGGGGTGCTGCTTGGCCATCTGCTTGAAAGTGGGCACCCGCTGCACCCAGCTGAGCGGGGTCACCATGGACAAGAGCAGCGTGAGCTCGGCCACCTCCGGTACCTTCGACTGCAGGTAGAGGACGCTCCGTTTCGGGTCGATCCCCACCGCGATCAAGTCCGCGGTCAGGTCGAACACCTTGTCCTCGGCCTTGCGGCCGTCCGGCTCGGTGGTCAGGGCGTGGTAGTCGGCGACGAAGTAGAAGCACTCGTACTGGCTCTGGAGGTCGACCCAGTTCTTCGCTGCGCCGAGGTAGTTGCCGAGGTGAAAGCGCCCCGTCGGTCGCATGCCGCTCAGAATTCGCATCCGCTCCGCCACGGCGGACGAGTCTAGCGAGGTGGACGCTCCGACTTACGATTGGGACAGTTGTCAGCAGACGATCAAGCAAACGAGATCCCAGCGTCGAGCCTGGGGCTGGGGTCGCGGGCCCTCCGCAACACCGTCATCGTCCTCGCCGCGAAGGTCCTGGCGCGCCTGATCGCGCTCTTCACCGTCCTCTACATGGTCAGGTGGCTCGGCCCCCCGGGCTACGGCTCCTTCTCCGTCCTCATCAACCTGTCCGCCATCGCGAGCGTGCTCCTCGACCTGGGCTTCAACGTGCTGTTCGTGCGCGAGGGCGCGCGCGAGCATGCAGCGATCCAGCGCTATCTGCGCAACGTCATGTCGCTGCGGCTCCTGATGTCGATCGCCGCGTTCGTCGTCCTGGCCGCGCTCGTCATCCCGATCGGGCTCGGCCATCTCCTGTTTCCTGGGTTTGTGCTCATGGTCCTGACCTCGTACTCGACGCTCCTGCGCAACGGCCTGTACGCCGTGCAGCAGCTCGGGTTCGAGGCCATCGCCGTCGTGCTCGAGAGCGCGCTGCTGCTCGGCCTTGTCTTCTACGGCGTGAAGACCAGACAGGGCGTGGCGTATTTCGTGTGGGCGTACGCCGCGCAGTACGCCTTCAGCTGCGTCTACTTCGCCGTCGTGCTGGCCGCCAAGCGCATCGCGACCATCGCCTGGAGCTTCGAGCCTGCGCTGCTCCGGGAGTGGTTCTTCAAGGGCCTTCCGTTCGCGCTGACGTTCGTGCTCACGATCATCTACTTCCGCATTGACCAGCCTCTGATCGACATCTTTCGGGGCCTTCGGGAGGCCGGGCTGTACGGGGCGGCCTACAAGCCCATCGAGTCGCTGCTCTTCGTCCCGATCACGTTCTTGTCGGTCGTCTTTCCCGTCCTGTCGGTCTACCACCGCGACCGGCCGAGCGAGATGCTGTACGCGATCAACCGCTTCTACAAAGGCCTGCTGCTGATGGGCTGGCCGGTCAGCGTCGGCATCTTCGTCCTGGCCGGGCCGCTCACGCCTTTGCTCCTCGGTCGCGACTACCTCGCGTCCGAGCCCGCGCTGCGCGTGCTCGCGCTGGCGCTCGGGATCGCGTTCGTCAACAACGCTTTCATCGGCGCGCTCAACGCCTCGGACCGGCAGCTGTCCTTCTCGTGGGCGGCGGGGTGGAGCGTGGTCGTGAACGTCGTCCTCAACCTCATCCTCATACCGCTCTACGGCTACCAGGGGGCGAGCTGGGCGACGGTGCTGACCGAGCTCACGCTGGGTGCGGTCGCGTGGGTGCTGACCGCGCGCCACATCGGCCGCGTCGCGGTGGTGTCGCTCAGCTGGAGGATCATCCTTGCCGGCCTGGTCATGGGGGTGGCCATCTACCCGCTCAGCTCGGTGAGCGGCTTCGAGGTCGCGATCCCGATCTTCGCCGGCGCCGCCGTCTACGCCGCCGCCGTGCTCCTGCTGCGCGCGCTCAGCGCCGACGAGATCGCGTGGGCGCGCCGCGCGCTGGCCACGGCCCGCACGTGAGCCCCGAACCCCTTTTCCTCAAGCCCCGCGGCGCGGCCGAGCTCGTGCCCTGGGAAGAGATCGCGGTCGACGCCCCCGAGGTCGGCCCCGGGACGCCGCTGGGCGACGCGCAGTTCGTCGCCCTCGACGTCGAGACCACGGGCAACGCGCCCTTCCTCGTGCTCGAGATAGGTGCGGAGCGGTTTCGCCTCGACGGCACGCTGTCCTTCTTCGACACGCTCGTCGACTGCCGCGCGCCGATCAACCCCTACGCCCGCAAGCGCCACCACATCGACCGTTCGATGCTCATCGGCGCGCCGGAGTTCAAGGACGCGCGCCGTGCGTTCTTGCGCTTCGCCCAGGGCGCGGTCCTGGTCGAGCACAGCCACGACGCCTTCGACACCTGGCTGGTGGGCCGTGGGCTGGAGAGCCCGCTCGAGCACCCGATCATCGACACGACGGCGCTGGCTCGGCTCGTCCTCGACCTGCCGAAAGGCCAGACGCCGGGGCTCGCGCGGCTGGTCGAGGAGCTGGCGGTCGACATCACGCCCGCGCATGCGGCGCTCGACGATGCGCGCGCGACCGCGATGGTGTTCCGCGAGCTGATCAGACGCGCGCGGGAGATGCTCGGCTGGGCGGTCGTGGGCGACGTGCTGTCGGCGCTGCCCCGCCCGGTCGTGGACCGGACGCCGCCTAGTCGAAGAGGTTCAGCTGCTGCAGCGAGTCAGAGTCCGGATGCTCGAGGCCGGACAGCCCCACCCCGATCAGCCGCACCGCCCGCGACTCCACGTGCGACTTCTCGAGCGCCGAGCGGGCGGCGCGGAAGATCGTCTCGACGTCGTCGGTCGGGCTCGTCCGGCTCACCTGGCGGCTCACGAGCCTGAAGTCGGGGAGCTTCAGCTTCACGTAGACGGTCCTGGCGCGCACGCCATCCGTCTTCAGTCTTTCGGTGACGCGGTCTGTCAGGTCGCGCAGCGCGTCCTCCAGCTGTCCGCGGTCGCTGACGTCGTTCTCGAAGGTCGTTTCGGCCGAGATCGTCTTCGCCGGCCGGCTGCCGTCGACGGGCTGGCGGTCGCGACCCTGCGCCAACCGCTGCAGCACCGCGCCGTTGGTGCCGAGCGCCTGCACCAGGCGCTGCGTCTCGTAGGCGGCGAGGGCGCCCACCGTGCGCAGGCCCATCGCGTGCAGTCGCTCCTCGGTCTTGGGGCCGAGCCCCGGGATCACGCCCACGGGCAGCGGCGCGAGGAAGTCGGACTCGGTGCCCGGAAGGACGAGCACGAGCCCGTCCGGCTTGCGCGTCCCGCTCGCGACCTTGGCCACCAGCTTCGACGTGGCCGCGCCGACTGAGGCGGTCAGGCCCACCTCGGTGTGGACCTGGAACTTGACCCGGCGCGCCACGTCCTCGGCGGTGGACGTCCCGTGACGGGTGCGCGCGGTGACATCGAGGTAGGCCTCGTCGAGCGCGATGCCCTCGATCAGCTCCGGCGAGGTGAAGCGGCGAAAGATCTGGTGCACTAGGCGGCTGGCCTCGCGGTAGCGAGGGCCGTCAGGGGGGACCACGGTGAGCTGTGGACAGAGCTGCATGGCCTCGTGCAGCGGCATGGCCGAGCGCACGCCGTACGCCCGCGCCTCGTAGGAGGCGCCCATGACCACGGCACGGCGCGAGCGGCCGGCGACCGCGACAGGCGTGCCCCTCAGCTTGGAGTCGTCGCGCTGGTGGACGGACGTGTAAAAGGCGTCCAGGTCGACGTGGAGGATCGTGCGCGGCCAGTTCTCGGGGCGAGCCATGTCGTATTTCAGGCGCCAGTCTGCCACAAGAACTTGTGGCTGACCGCCGGGTTAGGGGCTTGGTGTGGCGCCCAGAGCCGCGGCGACGTTGGAGAAGACGTTGCTGATCTGGTTGCCCATCGTGAGCAGGATCACGATCACGACGATGGACACCAGGAAGAGGATGCCGATGAACGCCACGACGGTGATCCCGATCGCGGCGCCGGCGCCGCCACCGGCTCGCGCGGGCCCGGGCCCCGCGGGCACCCAGGCCCGACCGTCCCACCGCCACTTGCCGTCAGGCGAGATCGCCGGCCGCCACTGGCTGCCGTCCCACCACCACATGCCGTCGGGCGAGAAGGCGGTGCGAGGGGTGCTCGGCGTCTGAGGTTGGTCGCCCATCCGCTGAACGATAATCCGCCCGATGAAGGGCGTCATCCTGGCCGGCGGGACCGGAAGCCGGCTGCACCCACTCACGCGCATCACCAACAAGCACCTGCTGCCGATCTACGACCGGCCGATGATCAGCTACGCGATCGAGGTCCTGGTCGGCGCGGGGGTGCGCGAGATCATGCTCGTCACGGGGGGCACGCACGCCGGTGAGTTTCTGCGCCTGCTTGGCAGTGGCGACGAGTACGGGATCGAGCGCTTGTCCTACGCCTACCAGGACAAGGCGGGCGGGATCGCCGAAGCGCTAGGCCTGGCGGAGAAGTTCGTCGGCGACGACCGCTGCGTGGTCCTTCTCGCCGACAACGTTTTCGAGCGCTCGGTCCGTCACTGCGTCGACGCCTTTGTGAAGCAGGACCGGGGCGCTCGCGTCGTCCTGACGCATGAGCCCGACCGCGAGCACCTGCGTCACCTCGGCGTCGCGCAGTTCGACGGCAATCAGCGCATCGAGCGGATCGTGGAGAAGCCAGAGAAGCCCCCGAGCGAGTTCGCGGTCACGGGCATCTACTTCTATGACGCCTCGGTCTGGAAGGTGCTTCCCGAGCTCAAGCCTTCCGGCCGCGGCGAGCTCGAGATCACCGACGTCAACAACTGGTATCTGTCGCAGGGCCTGATGGAGTACGACGTCCTCGACGGCTTCTGGGGCGACGCGGGCGAATCGATCGACGCCTACTACGCGGTCAACGACTTCGTCCGCACCCACCTGGCGAACAAAGCGCGATGAGCATCGAGGGAGTCGTCATCAAAGAGCTGGTGACGCACGACGACGAGCGCGGCTTCTTTCGCGAGGTGATCCGCGAGTCCGATGAAGGCTTCGAACGCTTCGGGCAGTGGAGCCACTCGCTGATGTATCCGGGAGTTACCAAGGCCTGGCACATCCACCAGCGGCAGACGGACTGGTGGTACGCGATCGGCGCGCTCAAGGTCGCGCTTTACGACACGCGCGAAGGCTCGGCGACCAAGGGTCAGCTGATGGAGTTCGTAATGGGCGACAGTCACCCGACCTGCGTGAAGATCCCGCCAGGCGTGGCGCACGGATGCCGGGCGCTGGAGCTCAGCCATCTCATCTACGTGACGTCGCACGTCTACTCCCCCGAAGACGAGGGCCGCATCCGGCACGACGACCCGACGATCGGCTACGACTGGACGTCAGGGCCGGCGATCAAGTGAGCCGTTCGTTCCGGAGTTTGCTCGTCGCGGGCGCCGCGGGCTTCATCGGCTCGAACTTCGTGCGTCTCCTCCGTCGCACCCGCCCCGAGGTCGAGGTCGTCGTCCTCGACAAGCTGACCTACGCGGGCAACCTGGCCAACCTTGCCGAGTTCGAGCGCACACCGGGCTATCGATTCGTCCACGGCGACATCTGCGACGTCGCGCTGGTCGACCAGCTGGCGGCAGACGTCGACGCGATCGTCAACTTCGCCGCCGAGACCCATGTGGACCGCTCGCTCATGGATCCGTACGCGTTCATCGAGACCGATGTGCGCGGCACCGCTGTCCTCTGCGAGGCGGCACGCAAGCACCGCCACCAGGTCATGCTCCTGATCAGCACCGACGAGGTCTACGGCGAGGTGCGCGAAGGCCGGTCAAAGGAGACCGACCCATTCCGGCCCCGGAGCCCGTACTCGGCGAGCAAAGCCGCCTCCGAGCACATCGCAATGGCCTACGCCGAGAGCTTCGGGTTGCCGCTCCTGGTGACGCGTAGCTCCAACAACTACGGCCCGCACCAGTACCCCGAGAAGCTGATCCCCGTCCTGATCACCAACGCCATCGACGACAGGCCCTTGCCCCTGTACAACGACGGGTCGGCGGTGCGTGACTACCTCTTCGTCGAGGACGGCTGCCGCGCCATCGACGAGATCCTGTTCGACGCCCCGATCGGCGCCGTCTACAACGTCGGCACGGGCGCGGAGACGACGGGACTGCAGGTGGCCGAGGCCGTGCTCGACATCATGGGCAAGCCGCGCAGCCTGATCGAGTTCGTCGCCGACCGGCCTGGCCACGACTACCGCTACGCGCTCGACATCTCGCGCGTCACCGAGCTCGGCTGGGAGCCGCAGGTCTCGTTCGCCGAAGGCCTCGAGCGCACGGTGCGGTGGTACGTCGAGCACGAGGGGTGGTGGCGGCCGCTCAAGTCCGGCGAGTACTGGGACTACTACCGCCGGAACTACCGCCCGCTGGTCAGCTAGCCCGAAACCTACCCGCCATCCCGCGCCAGTACCAGTGCAGGTAGCGCGGAAGCCAGTTCAACAGCCGAAACCTGCTCTGGCCGGCGGTGCGGTCGCGCCAGGTCGTGGGCACCTCGGCCACCCGGAGCCTGAGCCGGTACGCCTTGACCGTCAGCTCGAGCCCGAGCTCGAAGCCGCCCCGCGACTCGATCGTGACCTGGTTCAGCAGCCGCTTGGAGTAGAGCCGGAAGTTGCTGGTCGCGTCGTGGATGGGGAGCCCGCCGAGCCAGTGCAGGGAGAGTCCCGCGGCGCGCGACATCGTCCTCTTCACCAGCGGTCCGCCCAGCTGGCGCCCGCCGCGCATGTAGCGCGATCCGGCAACCACGTCCGCGCCGGCGCGGGCGAGCCCGTACATGGGGTCGATGTCGGCGGCGTCATCGGAGCCGTCGCCCATGGTGATCACCACGTACGGCGCGCGAGCGGCGCGCAGCCCCGACTTCATGGCGTTGAGCACCCCACGGCCGAGCGTGTTCCTGTGCAGCCGGAGCTCTGGCATATCTGCCTGCAGGCGCTTCACGACCGGCACGGTCGTGTCCTCGTCGAAGTCGTGCACCACAAGCACTTCGAGCGGCCGCGTCCGCGTCTGCTCGACCACCCCGCGCAGCGTGGGGACGACGTTCTCGCCCTCGTTGTAGACGGGGATGACGACGCTGAGCGCCGGCGTTTGGTCGCTTAGATCCGCTGGGCTGCGATCTCGTCTCGGATCCACGGGATCACCTCGTCCAGCACGTCTTCGAGCGGCGTGGTCGCCTCAAAACCGAGGAGGTCGCGCGCCTTGCGCACGTCGGGCACCCGCATCTGCACGTCGTGCTCGTAGGGCGGGTCGGAGACCAGGCGCAGCGGCTTGTCCGGCCCGTGGACCTTTCGCCAGACGATCTCGGCCAGCTCGCGCACGGTCGTCGACCGCGCGGTCGAGAGGTTGAAGTCCTCGTTGCGCGCGCGGTCAGACTCCAGCGCGAGTCGGATGCCGACCGCCAGGTCGCCGCCGTACGTGTAGTGCCGCACCTGGCTGCCGTCGCCGAGGATGTGGAGCGGGTCCTGGCCCTTGAGCACCTTCTGCACCAGGTCGGGAACCACGTGGCTCATCGCGAGCTTGACGTTGCCGCTCATCACGTCGTGGTCGCGCAGCGCGCGCCGCTCGCCGATGCCCACACAGTTGAAGGGACGGACGATCGTGTAGGGCAGGCCGTGCTGCTCGTGCGCGCCGCGGGCGAAGAACTCGGTCGCGAGCTTCTGGAATCCATAGGTGGAGCGGGGAGGAGGGCTGGTCAGCTGCGCGCCCTCTGGCGTTGGAAACACCGCCGCGCTCTCGAAGACCATGCTGCTGGAGATCACGGTGATCTTCCGCAGCCTTCCGCCGCGGAACGCGTGGATCGCGGCGTCGAACGTCGCGGCGCAGATGCGTTCGTTCTCCGCGAGCAAGTCGTACGCGAACTCGTGGAAGTACGAGATGCCGCCGATCATCGCCGCACCCGCGACGACGTGGTCGCAGTCCGCGGCCAGCTCGGTCAGAAGCTTCGCATCCTTGGCGTCGCCCTCGACGAGCCGGTAGCGCGCGTCGTCGTCGAACGTGCGGCGCACCCTGCCGTACTTGCTGTAGTTGTCGACGCCGACGACCTCGTGCCCGGCGCCAAGCAGCTCGGCGACCAGGTACCCGCAGATGAACCCGGCGGCGCCGGTGACGAGGACCTTCATCCGCGATCGTCCGGACTAACGACCATTTGCGCCGGTGGTGGTGACGAGTTTCAGAGACGGATGGGGCCCGTTATCCCCCAGATGTCCACGACCTCGCGGTCGCCGAGGTCGAGGCCGCGGTAAGCGCGGTGCGGGGCGCCGACTACGATCACCTCGGACTCGCGCAGCACCTTGTCCAGCGGCTCGAACGTCTCGTCGAGGATGTAGGGGTCGGTGCAGAGCACCCTGGCGCCCTTGAACTGCGCGAGCTTGCGCAGCTTGTAGCTCAGCGACGCGCGGGGGTCGTCGGACTCGCCCTTGAAGGCCATGCCCAGGATCCCGACGGTGCGGTCGAGCAGTGCGTGCCGGGAGTTCAGCGTGTCGACGATGTAGCCCGGCAGCCCCTCGTTGATCTGCATCGCCGCCTGGCCCATCGGGAAGTGGTCGGGGGTGAAGGCCGACAGCTGCATCGTGTCCTTGAGCAGACATGGCCCGGCCGCGAAGCCTGGCCCGGGAAGGTCCGCCGCGCGCGGGTAGTCCTGGCGGACGGCGTTGAGGACGCGGTTGTAGTCCAGGCCCGACCGGTTGACGATCTGGAAGAACTGGTTCGCGATCGCGAACTTCATGTAGCGCCAGGTGTTGGTCAGCAGCTTGGCCAGCTCCGCCTCGAGCGGAGTCGTCCGGACCACCGAGGCCACGCCCAGCCGCTCGAAGAGCACGCTTGCCTTGGCGAACGCGGCGTCGGAGTTCGTGCCGACGATCTGCGGCAGCGTGCGGAGCTCCTCCAGGGCGTGCCCCTCGGCGATTCGCTCCGGGCAAAACGTGACGTCGGCGTCGATCCCCGCGGCGCGCAGCCGGCGCTCCACCGTCTCGCTCGTCCCGGGGAAGACGGTCGACCGGAGGACGATGAGCGAACCGCCCTGGATGTGCGGCGTCAGCTCGTCGAGGACCCGTTCGAAGATCCGCACCGACGGGTTCATGAACTCGTCGATCGGGGTCCCGATCACCAGCACGACGACGCGCGTGCGCTCGAGCATCGCCGGGTCGCGCGAGAGCTCGAGGCGCCCCGTGGGGAGCATCTTCCGCAGGAGCGCCTCGGCTCCGGTCTCGCGGAACGGTACCTGGCCCGCCCGGACCATCTCGATCTTGGCCTGGTCGATGTCGTTGATGCCGACTTTGTATCCGCAGTCGGCGAGGGAGAGGGCGAGGGGCAGTCCGACGTGGCCGCAGCCACCGACGATGACGGCGTCGAGATCGTGCATGGCCGCCAAATTATGCTTCCTCGTGCTCATGAACCAACCTCGGAAGGGCGGTGGTCGCCCGTCCGTACTGCTGGACATGAGGCCGCTTCAGGGCCCGAGCGCGGTCCGGGGCGTGGGGGCGTACGCCCGCAGCCTCCTGAAGGGGCTGATCAAGGCGGGGTTCGACGACCGCCTGACGCTGCTCCTCGACGTTGAGTTCGACGCCCCCGCCCTCCCGGTCGGCAAGTACCGGCTCACCGGATGCCGCCGCCGGAACCACGGCCAGCTCGCGGCCTACGAGGACGCGGTGGCCCTCAGCGGCGACATCGAGCGGATCGGCCCGGACGTCTACCACGCCATCGACTTCCACCTGCCAGGCCGGTGCCCGGCGCGCCTCGTGGTCACCCTCCACGACCTCATCCCCTGGGCGTGGGGCGGGGCCCATACGCGCGGCGAGCGGCTGCGTTACGGCATCTTCCGGCGCCTGCTGCCTCGCGCCGACCTCGTGATCGCGGTCTCCGAGGCGACGCAGGCGGACGCGCTCCGCATGCGCCTGGCCTCCCGGCAGAGGATCCGCGTCATCCCCGAGGCCGCCGACCCTGTCTTCGCCCCCAAGCCAGGCGCCGCCGCGCGGGTCAAGGCGAAGTGGGGCATCGAAGGTCGCTACCTGCTGTTCGTCGGCGCCCTGGACGCGCGTAAGGATCCCCACGCGCTGCTCCGGGCCTGGACGACTGCGCGCCTGGCCCATCCGGACTTGAGGCTGCTCATCGCCGGAGTCCCGGGGCGCCAGGCCCCGCCGAGTATGTCGGGCGCCGTCCAGCTCGGCCGGGTGGTCGACGAGGAGCTGGCCGACCTCTACTCGGCGGCGACTTGCCTGGTCTTCCCGAGCCGCTACGAGGGGTTCGGGCTGCCCTGCCTGGAGGCCATGGCATGCGGCTGCCCGGTCGTCGCCTTCCAGAACTCGAGCATCCCCGAGGTCGTGGACGCGGCCGCCATCATGGTCGAGGACGGCGACGCCGAGGCGCTCGGCAACGCGGTGACCGACATCCTGCGCCAGCGCGAGCGGTGGCGGCGGGCGGGGCTCGAGCGGGCCAGGCACTTCAGCTGGGAGAAGACCGCGCGCGCAACGATCTCGGCTTACGAATCCGTGCTGGCATAATCGCGCCGCCATGGGCAAGGTGGCGGTCGTCGGCGCCGGGTACGTCGGGCTGACCACGGCCGCATGCCTCGCCGACCTCGGCCACGATGTCACCGTGGTCGACATCGACCGCGACAAGGTCGCACTCCTGCGCCGTGGGACGATGCCTTTCTACGAGCCCGGCCTGCGGGAGCTGGTGGAGCGCAACGCGTCGGCGCGGCGGCTGGCCTTCACGACCTCGTACGCCGACGCGGTGCCCGGCGCGGAGTTCGCGATCATCGCCGTCAGCACGCCCGAGGGCGAGGGCGGCGAGGCTGACCTCTCGTACGTGGAGTCGGCCGCCGCCTCGATCGCCGGCGCGATGACCGGCCCGCTGATCGTCGTCAACAAGTCGACTGTGCCGCCACTTACGGGCGATATGGTCTCCAAGGTCCTGCAGAAGCACAACAGCCGCCACGAGGCGGCTGTGGTCTCGAACCCGGAGTTCCTCCGCGAGGGGTCCGCGATCTACGACTTCATGCACCCGGACAGGGTCGTCGTCGGCAGCAACGACCGCGTCGCCGCGGAGAAGGTCGCCGCCCTCTACGCACCGCTCCACGCGCCGGTGCTGGTCACGCCGAACATCTACACGGCGGAGATGGTCAAGTACGCCTCCAACGCCTTCCTGGCGGCGCGAATCTCTTTCATCAACGAGATCGCATGGATCAGCGAGCGGGTCGGCGCCGACGCGAAGCTGGTGGCGGAGGGAATGGGGCTGGACAAGAGGATCGGCCCGAGCTACCTGGACGCGGGAATCGGCTTCGGGGGTTCCTGTTTTCCGAAGGACGTGGCCGCGCTCGCGGCTGTGGCCGAGCGCTTCAACTACCACCCCGAGCTGCTCCACGCCGTGATGGAGATCAACCGCGACCAGCGCCTGGTCGTCATCGACCTCCTGCGCGAGGCACTCGAGGAGCTGCCTGGGAAGACGATCGGCCTGCTCGGGCTCGCGTTCAAGCCCAACACCGACGATATGCGCGACGCGCCGAGCGTCGACATCGCCAAGGTCCTGCTCGCCGCCGGCGCAGAGGTGCGCGCCTACGACCCCGCGGCGGTCGAGCGCGCCCGGGTGCTGCTGCCTCACGTCGAGTACATGAAGGACGCATACGAGGTCGCTTCCGGCGCCGACGCGCTCGTACTGGTCACGGAGTGGAACGAGTTCCGTCAGCTAGACATGGCGCGCGTCAGGCAGCTCATGCGCCGGCCGGTGCTCGTCGACGGGCGCAACATCTACGACCCGGAGGCGATGAAAGGCCTGGGATTCACCTACCGCGGCATTGGCCGCGAGTAGCGCCCCCAAACCCCGGGCCGTGGTCTCCGGCGGGGCCGGGTTCATCGGCTCGCACCTGTGCGACGCGCTCCTCGAGCGCGGCCTTGCCGTCCTGGCCCTCGACAACTTCATCACCGGCTCACCCGGGAACGTGAAGCACATCGAGGCCAGCCCGGACTTCGAGCTGAGGCAGCTTGACGTCAACACCGGCGTGTTCCTCGACGGCGACGTGCGCTACGTCCTTCACTTCGCCTCGCCTGCGTCACCGCCGCAGTACGGCGCCAACCCCATCCACACGCTCAAGGTCGGCACCGTCGGGACGATGAACATGCTTGGTCTGGCGCGCGCCAAAGGGGCGACGTTCATGCTCGCCTCGACCTCCGAGATCTACGGCGACCCGCTCGTCCATCCCCAGCCCGAGAGCTACTGGGGGAACGTCAACCCGATCGGCCCGCGGGGCTGCTACGACGAGGCCAAGCGGTGCGCCGAGGCGTACGCGATGGCGTACCACCGCGCGCACCACGTCGACACCAGGATCGTCCGCATCTTCAACACCCACGGTCCGCGGATGCAGGTGTCCGACGGGCGAGCGGTGCCGAACTTCATGGCTCAGGCGATCCGGGGTGAGCCGATCACCGTGTACGGCGACGGCGCGCAGACGCGAAGCCTCTGCTACGTCTCCGACCTCGTGCGCGGCGTGCTCGAGTGGCTCGACCGCGGCGACGAGCTGCCCGTGAACCTGGGCAACCCCGAGGAGGTCACCGTCCTCGAGCTCGCGCGCACGATCATCCGCCTGGCCGGCTCCAGGAGCGAGATCGTCCACGGCGACCTGCCAGAGGATGATCCGAAGCAGCGCCGGCCCGACATCGCCCGGGCGCAGCGGCTCATCGGATGGCGGCCCGAGGTGGGCCTCGAAGACGGCTTGAGCCGAACTCTTGAATACTTTCGTTCGGTGGAATCCGCGTGAGCACGTCGCCCGAAGAGCTGAAGAGGTACGTACGAGACGTCCCGGACTACCCGCAGAAAGGGATCATCTTCCGCGACATCACGCCCCTCCTCGGGGACAAGACGATCTTCCGCGAGGTCGTGGAGATGATGTCGAGCGCGTGGTCCGCAAACCCACCGGACCTGGTCGCCGGCGTCGAGGCCCGCGGCTTCATCCCCGGCTCCGCGATCTCGGTGCGACTCGGCGCCGGGTTCGTGCCCATCCGGAAGACAGGAAAGCTGCCGTGGATGACCGTCATGGAGTCGTACGACCTCGAGTACGGCACCGACCGTCTCGAGGTCCACTCCGACGCCGTGCAGCCCGGCCAGAAGGTGCTGATCGTCGATGATGTCCTCGCCACCGGGGGCACCGCCTCCGCCGCGGTGCGCCTGATGCGTAAGCTCGGTGCCGACGTCATCGGCGTCCAGGTCCTGATCGAGCTGGCCTATCTCGACGGCAGGCAGAAGCTGCAGGACGTGAACCTGAAGAGCGAGATCGTCTACTAGGAGAAGCACTTGAAGGTAAGTTCCCGGGGCAACGATGTGAAGGACCTCAACCTGGCCTCGCAGGGCCAGGATCTAATCGACTGGGCCGCGCGCGAGATGCCTGTGCTGACCCTCATCCGCGAGCGCTTCGCCAAGGAGCAGCCGCTGAAAGACCTGCGCCTGGCGGCCTGCCTGCACGTGACGAGCGAGACCGCGAACCTGATGCTCACGCTCAAGGCTGGCGGCGCCGACCTGGCGCTGTGCGCTTCGAACCCGTTGTCCACGAACGACGCGGTGGCGGCTGCGCTCGCCTCCCACCACGGCATCAAGACCTACGCCATCCGCGGCGAGGACAACGAGACCTACTACCAGCACATCGAGGCCGCGCTCGACCACCGCCCCCAGGTGACGATGGACGACGGCGCCGACCTGGTCTCAGTCCTCCACAAGTCGCGGCGCGACCAGCTGCCCGAGGTCATCGGCGGCACCGAAGAGACGACCACGGGCGTCATCCGCCTACGCGCGATGGCCGAGCACGGCGTGCTGGCCTACCCGATCGTCGCCGTCAACGAGGCGGACACGAAGCACATGTTCGACAATCGCTACGGCACGGGCCAGTCGACGCTCGACGGCATCATCCGCGCCACCAACGTGCTGCTCGCGGGCAAGACTTTCGTCATCGCCGGCTACGGCTGGGTCGGGCGCGGGCTGGCCTCGCGAGCGAAGGGACACGGCGCGGACGTGGTCATCACCGAGGTCGACTCGGTGAAAGCCCTCGAGGCGGCGATGGACGGCTTCCGGGTCATGACGATGGACGAGGCCGCCAAGGAGGGCGACATATTCGTCACCGTCACCGGCGACGTGAACGTGCTCGACCGCAAGCACTTCACGGCCATGAAGGACGGCGCCATCCTGGCCAACTCCGGCCACTTCAACTCTGAGATCAACCTCAAAGCGATGGACGAGATCTCGAGCAGCGTCCGCCAGGTCCGGCCGTCGGTCCAGGAGTACAGGCTCGGCGACGGCCGCCGCCTCTACCTCCTGGGGGAGGGGCGGCTTATCAACCTCGCCGGCGCGGAGGGCCACCCGGCGGCGGTCATGGACATGAGCTTCGCCAACCAGGCGCTCTGCGCCGAGTACATCGCCAAGAACGCCAGTCAGCTCGAGCGCAAGGTCTACGACGTGCCGGACGAGATCGACGCCGAGGTCGCGAGGCTGAAGCTGAGGGCCATGGGAATCGTCATCGACACCCTGACCGAGGAACAACGGCGCTACCTTTCCTCCTGGGAGGAAGGCACCTAGGAAAGATGTTCGGTTCCGCTCGGCGCACCTGGGTGCTGGGCGGTGGGGGAGCGAGGGGAGCCGCGCAGGTCGGCGTCCTGCAGGCGCTCTTCGAGGCGGGCATCGAGGCGCCGGTCGACATCGTCGGCACCAGCGTCGGCGCGCTCAACGGGGCCTCGATCGCGGCCTACCCTTCGCTCGCCGGGACGATGATGCTGCGCGAGGTCTGGCTCTCCCGCCAGGCCGCGGCCGTGTTCCAGGCCCACCCGCTCGGCGTCATCATCTCCGGCCTCCGCCGGGACCAGCTGAGCGTGATGCCGCAGCAGAACGTGCGCCGTTTGATCGAGCGGGCCGAGGCGCTGACCGGCATGACCACCTTCGAGCAGCTCCGGCTCCCGCTCGCGGTCGTGGCGACGGACATGAACGCGGGCCGGCCCGCCGTGTTCCGCTCAGGAGACCTCACCACCGCGCTGCTGGCCTCGACCGCGATCCCTGGGATCTTCCCGTCCGTCCGCATCAACGAGCGGGAGCACCTGGACGGCGGGGTGGTCGACAACACGCCGCTCAACGTCGCGGTCGAGGCGGGGGCTAAGGACATCCTCGCCGTCAGCCTCATGGGCGGGGCCGAGTATGAGCTCATCCCCAACTCGATCCCGGAGCTGATCGCTCGGACGCTGCAGCTCTCGCTGCACCACCAGATGCTCAGCGACTACGAGCGCCTGCGCCAGCGGGCGCGGATCGTCGTCCTGTGTCCCATCACGGCGCCGACGACCACCTGGGTGATGAAGCGGGAGCACGTCGAGTCCGTGATCGAGGCCACGCGGGCCTCGACCGCGGAGCTGCTCCGCCAGCGCGGCTCGCGGCTGTTCCGTCACTCGGGCGTGCACTACCTGTCCCTGGGTTAGGATTCCCCCGTCCCGGAGCGAACGACCTGGCGCCTGGGGAAGGGCCCACGCGGCGGCCCGACCTTGCCGGCGCGGGAACATTCAGAGGAGGACCAGCCGTATGCCGTCGCTGTTCACGTCCGAGTCCGTCACCGAAGGCCATCCGGACAAGCTGGCCGACCAGATCTCCGACGCAATTCTCGACGCCATCCTGGCCAAGGACCCGCTCGCGCGCGTCGCCTGTGAGGCGATCGTCACCACCGGCCTCGTGATCGTCGTCGGAGAGATCACGACCGACTGCTACGTCGACATCCCGCGGATCATCCGCCAGACCATCCGGGAGGTCGGCTACACGCGCGCCAAGTACGGCTTCGACGCCGAGACCTGCGGCGTCGTGAGCAGCATCGACGAGCAGTCACCCGACATCGCCCAGGGCGTGGACGTCGGCGGCGCCGGCGACTCGGGGATGATGTTCGGCTTCGCCTGTGACGAGACGCCCGAGCTGATGCCGCTCCCGATCATGGTGGCGCACCGCCTGGCCCGCCGGCTGGCGGAGGTGCGCCGCGGCAAGCAGCTCAGCTACCTGCGCCCGGACGGCAAGGTCCAGGTCACGGTGCGCTACGACGACGACGGCAGGCCCGCCGGGGTCGACAACGTCGTCCTCTCGGCCCAGCACCACGATGAGGTCGCGGTCGACCAGCTGCGCGCGGACATCACCGAGCACGTCATCGACGCCGTGATCCCCGCCGAGCTTCGCGGCGGAACGATCCGCTCCTACATCAACCCAACCGGCCGGTTCGTGGTCGGCGGGCCGGTGGCCGACGCCGGGCTCACGGGGCGCAAGATCATGGTCGACACCTACGGCGGCTACGCCCGCCACGGCGGCGGGTGCTTCTCGGGCAAGGACCCGACGAAGGTCGACCGCGCCGGTGCGTACGGCGCGCGCTACGTAGCCAAGAACGTCGTCGCCGCGGGTCTCGCGAGCAGGTGCGAGGTCCAGGTGTCGTACGCCATCGGGGTCGTCAAGCCGGTCGCCATCCGCGTCGACACCTACGGCACAGGCAAGATCCCTGACACCGCGATCGCAACCGCGGTGGCCAGGCTCTTCGACCTGAGCCCGCTCGGCATCATCAAGGAGCTCAACCTGCGCCGGCCGCTGTTCCGGCAGACCGCCGTCTATGGTCACTTCGGCCGCACCGAGATCGACGCGCCCTGGGAGTCGACCACGCGGGCGGCCGAGCTCGCGGAAGAGCTGTCACTGCGCGCGTGAGCGCGAAGACCGTCGCCGTGATTCCGGCCGGAGGCGCCGGGACCAGGTTGTGGCCGCGGTCGCGGCGCGCGACGCCCAAGCACGTCCTGCCGCTGGGGGAGCGCGGGCAACCGCTGCTGCGCGCGACGTACGAGCGGGCGAAGAGGGTTGCGGACGAGGTCTTCGTCCTGACCGAGACCCGCCAGCGCGAGATCATCGAGTCGGTCCTCCCCGAGGTCGACGACACGCATCTCATCCTCGAGCCCTCGGCCCGCGGGACGACGAACGCTTACGGGCTGGCGGCGCTGACGTTGAGCCGCCGCATTCCCGGTGCGGTGATGATCGCCTTGCCCGCCGACCACGTCGTGCGCGGGGCCGCCGAGGTGACGCGCGCGGTGCGGGCGGCGGTCCAGGCGGCCGCCGCGACGGACGTCCTGGTCACGGTCGGGCTCAAGCCCACCTTTCCCTCCACCGGGCTCGGCTACATCCACGCCCCGGGGCGGCCGGTTCGCGGCACGTTGCGAGTCCGGCGCTTCATCGAGAAGCCGGCCGCCGCCGCCGCGAAGCGTTTCCTGCGCGAGGGCGGCTACTACTGGAACCTCGCCTGGTTCTCATGGCGCGTCGAGGTTTTCCTGGAGGAGCTGCGCCGGCACGCGCCGCGACACCTCGCCGGCCTGCGCAAGGTGATCGCCGCGCGCGAGGCGGGGGACCAGACGGCCGCGGCCGAGCTCTACGGCCGGCTGCCGGTCGAGGTCGTGGACCGAACCGTGATGGAGAAGACCGACCGGCTCGTGCTCGTGCCCGCAGCCTTCGACTGGGCCGACATCGGCAGCTGGGCGGAGCTCGGCGACCGCGTGCACGCCGACGCTCGCGGCAACTCCGTCGACGGCGAGGCGGTGCTCGTGGATACGACCGGCAGCCTGATCTTAGGCGGCCGCAGGCTCGTGGCCGCGATCGGCCTCGAGGACGTGATCATCGTCGACACGGAGGACGCCCTCCTGGTGGTTCCGCGCTCTCGGGCGCAGGACGTGCGGCGGGTCGTCGAGGCCCTGAAGCGCTCCGGCAAGACCAGATACCTTTAGGCGAGCAATGCCGGCGCAGCACATCAAGTTCGGGACCGACGGTTGGCGGGGCATCATCGCCGACGACTTCACGTTCGGCAACGTGCGCCGCGTGGCCCAGGCGACGGCGCAGTACATGAAATCCCGATCCAGCGAGCCGCTCGCGATCGTGGGCTACGACTGCAGGTTCGCCTCCGAGGACTTCGCTGAGGCCGTGGCCACCGTGTTCGCTGCCAACGGCGTCAAGACGCTGGTCTTCGACCGCCCGTCGCCAACCCAGGTCGCCTCGTGGACCGTGATCGACCGCAAGGCCACCGGGGCGGTGGCCATCACCGCCAGCCATAACCCCTACCAGTTCAACGGCTACAAGTACAAGACCGAGACGGGCAGCGCCGTCCCGTCCGAGGTCATCGCCGAGCTGGAGCGCAACATCAACGCCCTCGACGAGGTGCCGGCGCCCGAGCGCACGGTCACTCACGGCCTGGTCACTTCGTACGACCCGCGGCCGGCCTACTACGCGCAGATCGCCCGTCTGGTCGACGTCGAGGCGGTCAAGAACGCGGGCCTGCGCATCGTCCACGAGTGCATGTATGGCTCGGGGTACGGCTACATCGCCGAGATGATCGGCGGCGGCAGGACGGCGGTGACCGAGCTGCACAATCAGCGCAACCCGCTCTTCGGCGGTATGAACCCGGAGCCGATCCCGCCCAACATCGACTCCACGATCGCGGTCATGAAGGTCGGCAACCAGGACCTGTGCATCTGCACCGACGGCGACGCCGATCGCGTGGGCATCATCGATGAGACCGGCCGCTTCATCAACCAGCTGCAGGTCTTCGCCCTTCTGATGCTCTACCTGTTCGAGACGCGGGGCATGCGCGGGCCGGTGGTCAAGACGGTGAACATGACCGCGATGGTCGACAAGCTCGGTGCCGAGTTCGGCGAGCGCGTGTACGAGGTGCCGGTCGGCTTCAAGAACGTCGCGCCGAAGATGATCGAGACCAACGCGCTGCTCGGCGGTGAGGAGTCCGGGGGTTTCGCGGTCCGAGGGCACATCCCTGAGCGGGACGGCATCCTGATCGGCCTGCTGTTCGCGGAGATGATGGTGAAGACCGGCAAGACGGTCTCGCAGACCCTGGCCGGTCTCGAGCAGCGCGTCGGTCCGCACGCTTACGCCCGCCACGACATCCACCTGCAGCGGGACACGTACGAGACCGACCGCAAGCGGATCCTCGACACGCTGGAGAAGAACGAGCCCACCGAGATCGCGGGGGTGGCCGTGCAGCGGGTGCGCTCGGACGACGGCTTCACGCCTGCGTGCGCTCGAAGACATCGTTCAGCTCAGGCAGCATGCTGGTGCGTCCTGAGTTCGGCAGGGTCGAAGACCACAAGGTCGATAAACCCTGGGGTTACGAGCTCCGCTGGGCGATCACCGACCGCTACGCCGGCAAGGTCCTGCACGTCAACAAGGGCGAGGCGCTCTCCCTCCAGTTCCACGAGCGCAAGGACGAGCATCAGTACGTGATCAGGGGCGCGGTCGACGTCGAGCTTGGCGTCGAGGGCGGCGAGCTGACCACCCGGCGTATGCAAGCGGGGGACACGCTGCACATCACCCCCGGCACCCGCCACCGCATCACCGCGGTCGAGGACACCGACATCGTCGAGGTCTCGACGCCCGAGCTCGATGACGTCGTGCGGCTCGAGGACCGGTACGGCCGTGCTTAAATTCCGGGTTCGGGAAACATGAAACTACCGCCAGTACTCGCGGAGAAGGTCGTTCAGCCCGACTCCGCCGCGCGCTCCGAGCGGGACCGCAGCTTCCTGATCTTCGCGGCGGTGGTCCTGGTCGCGATCGCGCTGGGGTTCAAGTCAGAGCTGCTGGCCCAGGGCCAGGTCTGGGCGATCGCCCTCGGACTCGTCATCGTCGCCGCCCCGGCGTTGCTTGGCTACCTGCGCGGCACCGAGGAGTTCCCGAGCATTGAGCACTACATCCCGGTCGCCCTCGGCGCGACCACGCTTGCGGGCCTCTCGCTGCTCGTGCCGGAGCTCTGGAAGTACCTCGTCCTCACGGCGATGTTCGGCGCCGGCTTCATCATCGCCGCCCGGCTCGACTACCTGCGGCTGCGCAACGCGGAGAAGCGCGGCCATCTGGTGCTCCAGGAGACGATCCTGGTCCTGGTTCTCGCGGGCGCCTATCTCGTCGTCGTCACGCTTCCGTTCAACCCCATCCTCGCCCTGCTGTGGATCTTCACCATCACCTTTCTCGCGTCGTACCGCAGCTTCCGCATCAACGGAACGGCGATCCCGCCGCGACGTGCGTTCATCTTCGCCCTGTTCGTCGGCCAGGTCGTGACCTTCCTGGCCTGGGCGGTCAAAGCCCTTTCCCTCTACCTGTACGTGAACGAGGGCACGTTCGCGGTGATGCTGCTGTTCGCCTGGTACATCAACCGCGGCCTGGTCCGGCACACGGTCGAAGACAGCTTCACGCGCAACGTGATCCTCGAGTACGGCGCCTTCGCCGTGGTCCTGATCTACCTGTTCGTTTCGAGCTACCAACCCGGCAGGTAGCTCGTAGGGAGAACCCCTTCCGGGTTTCGCCCCGGATAGTCGCGACTAACGCGGGCTTTGAAGCACGAGGTGCGCGGATAGTCGCGACTAACGCGGGTTTTGAAGCACGGGGTGCGGGGATAGTCGCGACTAACGCGGGTTTTAGAGCACGAGATACGCGACCTGGTCCGGGCTACATGCCCAGGTAGGCCTTCTGCACTTCTTCCGACGCGAGCAGCTCGCGTCCGCTTCCCGTCTGGACGATGACCCCGCTCTCGAGCACGTAGCCCCGGTTGGCGACCTCGAGCGCCTTGTTGGCGTTCTGCTCGACCAGCATGACCGTCGTGCCCTGGGCGTTGATCTCGCGGACGATGCTGAAGATGGTCTCCTGCAGGATCGGGGCGAGACCCAGCGACGGCTCGTCGAGCATCAGCACCTTCGGCTTCGCCATCAGCGCCCGGCCCATGGCGAGCATCTGCTGCTCGCCGCCGGACAGGGTGCCCGCGATCTGGGTTCGGCGTTCCTGCAGACGGGGGAAGAGCTGGAAGACCCGCGCCATATCGGACGTGATGCCCGGTTTGTCGTTGCGCGAGTAGGCGCCCATGAAGAGGTTGTCGAGGACGCTCATGCGTGGGAAGAGTCGCCGTCCCTCGGGGGATTGGCTGATCCCCAGCTCGACGATCCGCGACGGCCGCGTCCTGGTTATGTCCTGCCCGTCGAACGTGACTGTCCCGCTGTTGGGGTGCATGAGCCCCGAGATGGTGCGAAGGGTCGTCGTCTTGCCCGCCCCGTTGGAGCCGATCAGGGCCACGACCTCGCCCCTCTCGACCTTGATGGTCACGCCGCGCAACGCCTGGATGCGGCCGTAGAAAGCGTCGACGCCCTCGAGCTCCAGCAGTGCCAACGGCCGCGCTCTAAGCCGACTTGCCCAGGTACGCCTCGATCACCTTGGTGTCGTTGCGCACCTCTTCGGGACTGCCCTCGGCGATCTTCTCGCCGTGGTCAAGAACCACGATCCGCTCGGAGATCCCCATCACGACCTTCATGTCGTGCTCGATCAGGAACACGGTGATGCCGCGGTTCAGGATCTTCTTCACCAGCGCCATCAGCTCGACCTTCTCCTGGGGTGTGAACCCCGCCGCAGGCTCGTCCAGGAGGAGGAGCTTGGGCTCGGTGGCCAGGGCGCGCGCGATCTCGAGCCGGCGCTGCTGCCCGTAGGCCAGGTTGCGCGCGTACTGGTTGGCGTGCTTGGCGATGCCGACGAAGCGCAGGACCTCCATGGCCTCGTCGGTCACCCGCTCCTCCTCGCGCCGCTCGCGCGGCAGCTTGAAGAGCGAGTCCCAGACCTTGGCCTTCATGCGCACGTGCCGGCCGACGCGGACGTTGTCGAGGCACGACATGTAGTCGAAGAGCCGGATGTTCTGGAAGGTGCGGGCGATACCCAGCCGCGCGACCTGGTGCGGCTTGAAGCCGGTGATGTCGCGCCCGTCGAAGAGGACATTGCCGCTGGTCGGCCTGAAGAGACCGGTGACGTTGTTGAACAGCGTCGTCTTGCCCGCCCCGTTGGGGCCGATCAGCGCGAACACCTCGCCGCGCTTGATGTGGAGGCTTACGTTGTCGACCGCGACCAGGCCGCCGAAGCGCTTGGTGAGCCCCGTCAGCTCGAGGATGTTGTCGCGCGGCTGCTCGCTCATGCGTGCGACATCTCGATGGCGGCTTCCTCTTCCTGGACCGCGGCGTGCTTGAGCTCCTGCTCGCGGACGCGGCTGGGCAGCAGCCCCTGCGGGCGCAGCAGCATCACCGCGACCAGGATGCCGCCGTAGATGATGAAGTTGAGCCGCTGGGTCTCCTCGCCCAGCCCCGGCCAGTCGCCGGTGCTCTGGTTCAGCGACCCGAGTCCGACGTTGCTGGCGAAGCCGGTGACGATCTCGGGCAGCCCGGGGATCAGGATGAAGATCAGGTAGTACATCACCAGCGCGCCGATGATGACGCCCGAGACGTTGCCCATTCCGCCGAGCACGACCATGACCAGCACGGTGATGGAGACGATGAACAGGAAGTTGTCGGGGCTGACGAGGGCGACGTCGGCGGCGTAGTACGCGCCGGCAAAGCCGCTGAACGAAGCCCCGATGCCGAACGCCAGCAGCTTGGTGGTGACCGTGTTGATGCCCATGGCCGCCGCAGCGACCTCGTCCTCGCGGATCGCCATCCAGGCTCGTCCGAGGCGGGAGTTGTAGAGGTTGGTGACCAGGACGACGGCGATGGCGACGAGGAAACAGACGAGCACGTAGTAGGCGACGGGGTCGGTGTTGAAGTTGAAGGGCGACACGATCTTGAACTCTGGGTCGCCGGACCAGGGCCCCTGGACCCAGGCCGGCAGCAGCGGCTGGTCGATCAGGCCGACGGCGTTGATGCCGCCCGTCCACTGGTCGAAGTTATAGAAGAGCTGAGGCACGATCTCGCCGAACCCGAGGGTGACGATGGCGAGGTAGTCGCCTCGTAACCGGAGGGTCGGGAAGCCGAGGATCGCGCCGAACAAAGCGGCCATCATCAGCGAGACGAAGATCAGGATCCAGAAGCTGATGTGCACGGCGTGATTCGCCGGCGAGGACGCGAGCTGGGGGGAAGCGAGCAGCGCGTACGTGTAGGCCCCGATGGCGAAAAACGCGGCGTATCCGAGGTCGAGCAGGCCGGCGAAGCCAACCACGACGTTCAGCCCGATCGCGAGCAGGACCCAATAGCCCGCGCGGGTGGCGTGGGAGATCCACGCGGTGCCCTCGGTGATGTTGTAGGACACCAGCGGAAACATCAGGGCGAGCAGGATGAGGATGCCGTAGACGGCGGTGTCGCGGTCGCGGATCCGCTCGCGGAAACCGATCCTTTCTCGCAGCGACCTGCGGCGAGCCGGGGCGGCGTTGCTCATTTCTCGGGCACCCGCATGCCGAGCAGGCCGGTCGGCCGGAAGACCAGGACGCCGATCAGGATCCCGAAGATCACCACCTGCGTCCACTTGGAGCCGATGTAGGAGTCGCTGAAAGCGGCGGTGAGGCCGATGACCAGGCCGCCGATCGCGGCGCCGGGGATGTTACCGATGCCCCCGAACACCGCGGCGGTGAAGGCGATCAGGCCACTGCGGAATCCGAGCTGGTAGTAGATCGTGTTGTAGTAGAGGCCCCAGATGATCCCGCCGGCGCCCGCGAGCAGGGCGCCGATGAAGAACGTCGCGGCGATGGTGCGGTTGATGTCGATGCCCATCAGCTGCGCCGCGTCCCGGTCCTGGGCGGTGGCCCGCATCGCCTTGCCGAGCTTTGTCTGGTTGATGAAGACCGCAAGCAGGGACACGAGGACCGCCCCGACGACGACCACGAAGATGTCGCGGACCCCGAAGAACACCCCCGCGACGTACCACGACTGCGTGGGCAGGATGTCGGGGAAGTGCACCGTCGCCGGGCCCCTCCACAGGAACATCACGCCTTCGAGGAAGAACGACATGCCGATGGCCGTGATGAGCGGGGCGAGGCGCGGCGCGTTGCGCAGTGGCCGGTAGGCCACCCTCTCGATGGTGATGTTGATGCCGCCCATGATCAGCATCACCACCGGGAAGACGATGATCAGGGCGATCAGGTTGATCGCGGTGAACGTGCCCTCGGTGATGGCGAAGAAGCCGAGCAGGGTGGTCCCGATGTAGGCGCCGAGCGTGAACACGTCGCCGTGGGCGAAGTTGATCAGCTCGATGATGCCGTAGACCATCGTGTAGCCGAGCGCGACGAGAGCGTAGATCGCGCCCTGGGTGAGGCCAAAGATGAAGACCTGGAAGAACTGGGTGGGGTGGGTGACCGCCTGCGCGGCAAGAAGGATCACGGCGGTGCCGCACAGGATGTAGAAGCCGTAGTCGGGGAGCGACATCCCTCCGATCTGCAGGGATCGGAAGCGTTTCAGGGCCCCTGCGCTGCTGCCGGCGACGCCCGCGTCCAGTGCTTCCCCTCCTGAAGGTCAAGGGCGAGGAGGCCGTTGGCCGGCCTCCTCGCTGGAATTTGGGCTAAAAGACTACTAGCTCGGCTTGGCGAAGTCGAATTGCGTCTTCCAGACGAAGCACGCGTTGGCGGCCTTCTTGCCGCAGACGCCCGTCGAGTTCTTGGCGTCGTCGGCGCTCAGGCCGGTCTTGACCACGTAGATCGACACGATCTTGAGGCTCGTGTCGCCGTTCTGGTCGAAGTCGTAGGTGCCGATCACGCCCTTGAAGCCCTGGATCTTGGCGAACTGGTCCCGCACTTGCAGGCGGGTCGGCATGTTGCCGTTGTTGGCCTTGATCGCGTTGCCGATCGCGGTCATCAGAGCGTTGGCGGCGTCGTATGCCTGCATGGTGTAGCCGCCGAAGTCGTTGGCGCCGCTGAACTGCGCGCGGAAGGCGTCGATCGTGGCCTTCGCGCCCGAAACCTGAGTGGCGTCAGCGCCGGCCGAGGTCGCGTAGATCTCGCTCTCGTTGCCGGAGGCCTGCTCGATGCAGTCCGTGGTCTCGATTCCGTCGCCGCCGCCGAACGGAGCGGTCCAGCCGATGTCCTTCATCTGCTTGCGCGGGATGCAGATGTTCTGGTCGTCAGTGCCGCCGACGTAGACGCCCTGGGCGCCCTTGCTCTTGAAGTTGAGCAGGATCGACTTCCAGTCGCTGGTCTGCTCCTTCTTGTACTCGGAGTGCGCGGCCACGGTGCCGCCGAGCTTCTTGAACTCTTGCTCGAAAGAGCCCGCGATGCCGACGCCGAACACCGTGCTGTCGTCGAGGATGCCGACGGTCTTGATGTTCAGCTGCTTGTACATGTAGTCGGCCATCGCCGGACCCTGGTAGTCGTCAGTCGTGACCACGCGCCAGTAGTTGTTCGGGTTGCCCGCCCGCAGGTCCTGCGGGTGGTAGCTGCAGCCCGCGATGTCCTTGGTCAGACACGGGTTGGTGTTGGAAGGGCTGACCATGACGAAGTTCTTCGGCGCGGCGATCGGGATCTCGGCCTTGGCGACGGCCGAGTTGTACGGGCCGACCATGCCGAGGTACTTGCTGTCGTCCAGCATCTGGCGGACGTTCGCCACGCCCGCGTCGGCGTTGTAAGCGCCCTGGCGGCAGTCGTCGAAGCTCTGGTACGCGATGGTGAAGCCCTCGACGCCGCCTGCCTTGTTCTTCTGGTCGACGGCGAACTTGATGCCGTTGGCGGTCGACTGGCCGCCTGTCGTGCACACCGGAAGGTCGGAGCCGATTTTGATCGTGCCCTTGTTGGCGCCACCGCCACCGCCCCCGCCTCCACAGGCAAAAGCGACCATCGTCGCTACGGTGAGGACTACTAGTCCCCTAGCTCGAACCATTTGGTTCCCCCTTGTGCTTGTTGGGAGGCATAGCGCAACACCACACCTGACGCCTCCCATCACTTGCCGCCCTCTTCCCAACTCGAAGTCGGGGCGAGAGTGCGCCGGCGGCGAGTGCGGCCACATGGGATGGCCGAACTGCTACTCCGAGGCAAACTATCGACTTGGAGGGCCCTTCAAGTCAAGTCGAACCTGCGCCGCGCACTCAATAAGGAAGGCGGGCGCTGTAATCCACCGTGCCCGCAAGCCGCCAGGCCGCCCGGGCGTCGGACCTGGGAGCCTCGAATACCGAGACCACGCGGTTGGTCGTGTCCCCGGCGGCGTCAAAGCCCAGGCTCCCGGTGGCTCCCGCCAGGCCTGAGATCCGGGTCAGCCCGGCGAGGACCTGCGCCCGCGTAGGCAGCTGCCCGCCGGCGGCTCGGGCGGCCTGGTCCAGGGCCGCGTACAGGATTGCCGTGGCGTCGTAGGCGACCATCGTGTACAGGCCGTAGGCGGTGGCGCTTCCGAACGCGGCCTTGAAGTCGTGGACCGCCGGCCGCGCCCCCGGCAGGCTCGCGGCGTCGGCGATCGGGACGGTGGCGTAGAGCCCGGCCGCGTCGTCGCCGGCGGCGCGGACGCAGCGGGGGTCGTGCGCGATCCCGTCGCCGCCAAGAAACGGCGTGGCCTCGCCGGCGGGGAAAAGCGGAGTCATCTGCGCCCGGATTGCGCAGCCCGCGCTGGCTGCCCCTCCGTAGTAGACGGCCTGCGCCCCGTCCGCCTTCATGGCCGCCAGGAAGGCCTGGGCGTCCGTGCTCGTGGCGGGGTCGATGGCGAGACGGCCGACGACGCTGCCGCCCAGCTTCCGCAGCCGGGCGCTGAAGGCGGTCGCCAGCCCCTGCCCGTACGACTCGCGGTCCGAGATCACTGCGGCGCGGGCGACGTGGAGGTTGGTGAAGGCGAAGTCGGCCGCGGCGGCGCCCTGCAGGTCGTCGGTGACGGTCAGGCGAAAGAAGTTGTTCGTGTGCCCGGGCCGGAGGTCCGACGCCGAGGGAAGTCCCGCCGCCCGGCAGCTGATCGGGGTCCCGGCCGGGTTGAGCGGGGCGGGGACGAAGACGTCGCGAGTGAGGCAGGGGTTTCCAGTGGCGGGTGAGACCATGGCCAAGCCGGCGGAGTTGGCGATCGGGATCTCCTTGCGCGCGACCGCCGCGTCGAACGGTCCGATCATCCCGAGCAGGGTGGCGTCGGACAGAAAGCGGTTGACGTTCGACGCCCCCCGCTCCGGATCGGGGCTTCCGCCGGCCGCATCGTCGCGCGCGTCCAGCGCCACCCGGAAGCCGTCGAGCGTCGGGTGGGTCTGGACGAAGAAACGGATGCCGTTCAGCGCCGGCGTGGCGGCGCGGCTCTCGCGCCCGGAGAGCGGTAGGTCGACCCCGATCCGCAGCACCTTGCCGGCCGGGGCAGGCGACGAAGACGTGCAGGTCGCGGCAACGACGAAGAGGCACGCGCATATCGCGCCCGTGAACTTGGTTCTACGTATACTCAGCATTCCTTTCCGAGCCTTAGCCCGACATGGGAGCACGCCCGATTGAAGACTGACACCAGCGAGCACCTTAAGCCGCGTTCTCAGTACGCGGACGACGCGGTGCAGCTTGCCATCCAGGGCAAGTGGGACGAGGCCGTCAAGCTGAACAAGTTCATCATCGACAGCTTCGGCGCAGACGAGGAGACTCAGAACCGCCTGGGCAAGGCCCTGTCCGAGCTCGGCAAGCTCAAGGACGCGAAGGCGGCGTACGAGGGGGCGCTCAAGCTCAACCCGATGAACTCGATCGCGAAGAAGAACGCGGCGCGGATCAACGCCCTGCTCCACCAGAAGGAGGGCCTGAAGGTCGGCGGCACCAGGGTCGACTTGAACCTGTTCGTCGAGGAGATGGGCAAGACCGTGATCACGACTGTGGAGTCGGCCACGAACGCGGACATCTCCTCCAAGGTGGCGGCCGGTGACGTGGCGGAGCTGAAGATCGAGGGCGACGGCATCACCGCCGAGACTTCGCGTGGGGTCCGTGTCGGCCAGCTCGAGCCCAAGCTCGCCCGCCGCTTGATCAAGTTCATGCGCGGCGGCAACCGCTACCAGGCGGGCCTGACCTCGGTCGACGGGAACACGGTCAAGCTGATCGTCCGCGAGACCTACCAGGACCCGCGCTTCGCCGGCAAGCCGAGCTTCCCGATGCGCCGCAAGCGCGAGGTCGAGTTCCGGCCGTACGCCAAGGAGAGCTTGCTCGCGCGCGAGGTCGAGGTGTTCGCCGAGGACGAGGAGGAGGGCGTGGCGCTCGCCGAGGAGCCGGCGGGTGACGAGATCGAAGAAGGTATGCACGCGATCGAGGACGAAGGCGAGGCGATCGACTTCTCCGAGGACGCCGACGGCGAGGTGGAGGACGAGGATGAAGAAGGCTGACGCAGGTCAGCAGGCCGCGGCCCGGAGGTTTCTTCACCGAGGCCGGTAAGAGGCCTCCCCAGCTCGGAGGCGTCCCAGGATTTCGCGACCTGCTCCCGAACGAGGCCGAGGTCCTCCGCGAGGCGCAGGAATCGCTTCTCGGCGAGATGCGGCGATGGGGCTACCGTCACGTCATCACGCCGCTGGTCGAGAACATGGACGTGCTCGACCTCGGCCTTGGCGTCGACCAGCGACGCCGTCTGTTCAAGTTCACGGACGCGCGCGGGGACATCGTCGCCCTCGTCGGCGAGCGCACCGTGCCGGTGGCCCGCCTTGTCGCCGGCAAGCTCCGCGGCGTGCCCCTGCCGCTGCGGCTTTGCTACGCAGGTCCGGTGGTTTCGACCGACGAAGCTCGCTTTCACCACCGGCGCGAGACCTACCAGGTCGGCGCCGAGCTGGTCGGCGCCTCGGGGGCGGTCGCCGACGCCGAGGTCATCGCCCTGGCCGCGCGCTGCCTGGAGGCGACCGGGATTCGCCGCTACCAGATCGACGTCGGCCACGCCGAGTTCTTCCACGGGATCATGGACGCGGTCCGGCTTCCCGAAGACGCCAAGAGCGCGGTGCGCGCGGCCCTGGCGGCGCGCGACTTCGTCGCCCTCGAGGCCCTGCTCGAAGGCACGCCGCTCAAGTCCGCCGAGCACGAGCTGCTCCTCCGGTTCCCCGCCCTGCGCGGCGGTCCCGAGATCCTCGAGGCCGCGGGCGGGCTGGTGCGCAACCGCCGCTCCGAGGCCGCGCTGAGCGAGCTGGCCCGCGTGCGCGAGCTGCTCGGCGCCCACGGCATCGGCGACGTGGTGATCCTCGACCTGGGGGCGATCCGCGACTTCGACTACTACACCGGCGTCACCTTCGAAGGCTACGGGCCGGATTTCGGACGGCCGGTCGCCCAGGGCGGGCGCTACGACGGCCTGCTGGCCAGGTTCGGCCGGCCGGCGCCCGCGACGGGATTCGTGGTCCAGCTCGACCTGGTCTCCGAGATGCTGACGCGCGCAACCCGGCCGCCCGCGCTTCCCCGGCTCGAAGCGGCGGTGGCCTGGACCGGCGCCGGCCTCGACACCGCGCTGCGGCTGGGGTCGACGCTGCGACTTTTCGGCATGCGGGCGGTCGTGGATACGGAGGCTCGGGGTCCCGCGCAGGCGCGGACGTGGTGGCGGGCTGTCGGCGCGGCCAACCTCGTCCACTGCCGGGGCGACGCGCAGGTGGCGTGGACGGCGGATGGGCAGCGCACCAGGACGTTGCCTCCCGAGCAGGTGGCCGCGCGCCTCGCCGGCGGCGCCGCATGACGGTCTCGATCGCCCTGCCCACGGGAGCGCTGATGGGCGGCGCGCTCGAGCTTCTGTCCAGGTCTGGTCTGATGACCGTGAGCGCCGAGGAGCTCGGACGCCAGCTTCTCGTCGAGCGCTCTGACCTGCGCGCGATCCTGGTCCGCCCGGCGGACGTGCCCGCCTACGTCGACCACGGCGCCGCCGACCTCGGCATCGCCGGCAAGGACATCCTGTGGGAGTCGCCCGGCTCGCACTACGAGCTGGCCGACCTCTGCTTCGGCGCGTGTCGGCTGGTGCTGGCCGTTCCGGACGGTTCGCTCTTCAACGGCCCCGAGACCTGGCCGCCCCTCCTCCGCATCGCGACCAAGTACCCGAAAACCACGACCGCGTGGTTCGAGGCCCGCGGTCAGGCGGTCGAGGTCGTGCAGCTGCACGGCTCGGTCGAGCTGGCGCCGCAGGTCGGCCTCGTCGACGGAATCGTCGATCTGACCGCGACCGGTCGCACGCTGCGGGAGAACGGTCTGCGCATCGCCGGCGTCCTCGGCGCTTCGACCGCGCGCCTGATCGCCAACCAGGCGAGCCTGAAGACGCGGACCGGGCCGGTGCAGGCGGTGGTGTCGAGGCTCCGGGAGGCCGCCGGTGGTTAAGCAGTTCGACGCCGCGTCCTGGCGGGAGTCGCTGCTTTCGCGCGCGAGGTTCGACCTGTCGAGGTTTGCGGCCGAGCGCGCCGCGGTGGCCGAGATCTGCGAGCGCGTGCGGACCGAAGGCGACGCGGCGCTGCATGACCTCGGAAGGCGCTTCGAAGGCTGGGCTCCGGCCGCGGGGGAGTCGTTCGAGGTCGCTCTCGAGAGGGAGTCGGAGAGGATCGACGCGGCCGACCGTGATGCGCTGGAGTTCGCCGCCGGCCGCATCCGGGAGTTCCACGAGCACCAGCGTCCCATGCAGTCGGAAGGAGGAAGCCTGCGCCTCCTGACGCGTCCTGTCGGCAGCGCGGGCCTCTACGCGCCCGGCGGCCGCGCCGCCTACCCGTCGACGGTGCTGATGGCCGCGATCCCGGCACGCGTGGCGGGGGTGGAACGCGTCGTCCTGGCGACGCCTCCGCGCGCCGACGGCACCATCCCGCCCGCCATCCTGGCCGCGGCCCGTATCGCCGGCGTCGACGCCATCTACCGGGTCGGGGGCGCGCAGGCGATAGCGGCGCTCGCCTACGGAACCGAGACGATCCCGCGGGTCGACGTGGTCGCCGGGCCGGGGAACATCTACGTCACCCTCGCCAAGCGCGAGGTGTTCGGGGCGGTGGGCGTGGATGGGATCGCGGGGCCGACCGAGGTTGTGGTCCTCGCCGACGGCGGTGCCCGCCCGGACTTCGTCGCCGCCGACCTGGCCGCCCAGCTGGAGCACGACCCGATGGCGTGGGGCGTGCTCGTCACCGACTCGGACCGGCTGGCGGCGCGCGCGGTCGAAGAGCTGGAGGACCTGCTGCGCGACCTGGAGCGCGCCCAGATCATTCGCCAGGCCAACTGCTGCGTCATCCTCGTGTCCGACATGGACGAGGCGCTGCGCGTCGTCGACGACTTCGCGCCCGAGCACCTGCTGATCGTGGCGGCGGACGCCGAGTCGCTGTCCACACGTGTCCGCAACGCGGGGGCGATCTTCGTCGGGCCATACGCCACGGTGCCTTTGGGCGACTACACGGCGGGGCCAAACCACACCCTGCCGACGGGTGGAGCCGCGCGCTACGCGTCACCACTGGGCGTGCACACGTTCCTCAAGCGGACGAGCGTCCTCAACCTCAGCCGCGGCGACCTGCGGCATCTGCGGGACGCGACCGTCCGTCTCGCCGCCCTCGAGGGTCTTGGCGCTCACGCCCACGCGGTGGACGTACGACTTGAGTAAGCGGAAGGCTCAGGTCACCCGCAAGAGCAAGGAGACGCGGCTCGCGGCCACCGTCACGCTCGACGGAGGTGGCCGCGTCCAGGTCTCGACGGGGCTGCCGTTCCTCGACCACATGCTCGAGCAGGTGGCGCGCTACGGCGGGCTCGCCCTGACGCTTCGCGGCGCGGGTGACGTGCACGTCGACCCTCACCACCTCGTCGAGGACGCCGGCATCGTCGTCGGGCAGGCGCTGTCCCAGGCACTCGGCGACCGCGCCGGCATCGCTCGGTTCGCCTCTGCGTACGCGCCGCTCGACGAGTCGCTGGCGCGCGTCGTCATCGACCTCGGCCAGCGCCCGTTCCTCTCCTACAACGCGACCGTGCGCGGCCGGATCGGCACGCTCGAGTCCGAGGTGCTGGAAGAGTTCTGGCGCGCCCTCTCCATCCATCTGGGAGCGACCATCCACGTGGACGTGATCCGGGGCCGGAACCGGCACCACATCGTCGAGGCGACGTTCAAGGCGCTGGGTCTGGCGCTGCGCGGCGCGATGGCCCCCACAGGGACGCGCGACGTGCCGTCCTCGAAAGGTCTGCTGGGATGATCGCGATCGTCGACTACGGCGTCGGCAACATCCACTCGGTCGAGCGGGCGCTGACGGAGGTCGGGGCGACGCCACGCCTTGTCGCGCACCCGGACGAGCTCGACGCCGCCGCGGGGATCGTGCTTCCTGGGGTCGGCGCCTTCGCGCCCGCGCTGGCCAGGCTCGAGGAGCGCGGGCTCGGACGCCGCATCGTCGAGCTCGCCCGACGCGGCAAACCCGTGCTCGGCGTGTGCCTAGGCTATCAGCTGCTTTTCGAGGAGTCGACCGAGCGCGGCCGGCATCAGGGCCTCGGCCTCCTGCCCGGGCGCGTCGTCGAGGTGAGCGGTAGCGCGCGCCTTCCAGTCATCGGCTGGTGCCGGACCTCGCAGACGGCGCCATCGAAGCTGTGGGACGGGATCGCCGACAAGTCCTACTTCTACTTCGTCCACTCGTACACCCCTCAGGCGTCGGCGCAGGCGATCGGCTGCTCCGAGCACTCGCCGGCGGCCGCCGTCGCGAACGGCAGCGTGATGGGCACGCAGTTTCACCCCGAGAAGAGCGGCGCCGACGGACTTCGCATCTACGCGAACTTCGTCGCCATGTCCAGCTGATGCCTGCCAAGCGCGTCATCCCGTGCCTCGACGTCGACGCCGGTCGCGTCGTCAAGGGCGTCCGCTTCCAGGAGCTGCGCGACGCGGGCGACCCGGCCGAGCTCGCGGCGATTTACGACCGCGAGGGCGCGGACGAGATCGTCTTCCTCGACATCACGGCCTCCTCGGACGCGCGCAAGATCCTGCTCGGGGCCGTGGAGCGCACCGCCGACCAGGTTTTCATCCCCCTCACCGTCGGCGGCGGCGTGCGCAGCGTCGAGGACATGGGCGAGCTCTTGACGCACGGCGCGGACAAGGTCGCGCTGAACACCGCGGCGCTCGACGACCCGTCGTTGATCACGCGCTGCGCGGAGGTCTTCGGCTCGCAGTGCGTCGTCCTCGCGGTCGACGCGCGCCGGCGGCGGGACCGCGGGGGCTGGGAGGTGTTCAGCCACGGCGGGCGCCGGGCCAGAGGGCTCGACGCGGTCGAGTGGGCGGCGCGCGGCGAGGAGCTGGGAGCGGGGGAGATCCTGCTCACGTCGATGGACTTCGACGGCACGCACGAGGGATACGACATCGAGCTGACGCGGGCCGTCGCCGATGGTGTGCGGCTGCCTGTTGTCGCATCGGGCGGGGCTGGCTCTTCCCGGCACATGTTCGAGGCCCTGACCACCGGCGGGGCGGAGGCGGCGCTCGCGGCCTCGGTCTTCCACTTCGGCGAGCTGTCGATCGGCGGCGTCAAAGAGGAGCTGGCCGGCATGGGCCTGGAGGTGAGGCGGTGAATCCCGACTTTGCGAAGGGCTTGGTGCCCGCGGTGGTGCAGGACGCCGACACCGACGAGGTGCTGATGCTGGCGTACATGGACGAGGAGGCGTGGCGCAAGACCCGCGAGACAGGCAGGGCCTGGTTCCACTCCCGGGACCGCGGGCTGTGGGAGAAGGGCGCGACCTCTGGCAACACGATGGAGGTTGTCGATGCTCGCCTCGACTGCGACCTCGACAGCGTGCTGCTCAAGGTTCACCCCGCCGGGCCTGCTTGCCACACGGGGGCCCGGTCCTGCTTTTTCAACTCGCCCGACTAAGTGGATGTTTATGCAAATGACTGTATACTCATGCGTTCCAGATGAAGAAGGCGAAAGTCGGCGTCGCTGGCGCGAACGGCTACGCGGGGATGACCGCTGTGCACCTTCTCGCACGCCACCCCGGTGTGGAGCTTTGTGGGCTGACCTCCCGCTCGCTCGAGGGTAAGCCGTACTCCGAGGTCTTTCCGCTCCTCGAGCTGAAGGGGCAGTTCGCCACCGAGCTGCCTGATGGGCTCGACGCCGTTTTCAGCTGCCTGCCGCACAACGTCGGCGCCGGCGCCGCGAGGGCATGGCTTAAGGACGGCGCGCGGGTGATCGACATGAGCGCCGACTTCCGGCTGCGCGACGCCGCTCAGTACCCGCTCTGGTACCGCCAGGAGCACCCCGCGCCCGACCTGCTGGCGAAGGCCGTGTTCGGTCTGCCCGAGCTGCACGAGGCCGAGATCAAAGACGCGCACCTGATCGCCGTTCCCGGTTGCTACTCGACGGCGGCCATCCTCGCCCTGGCTCCAGCCGTGTCCGCGGGCCTCGCCGGCGCGGACGTCGTGGTCGACGCCAAATCGGGCGTCAGCGGGGCCGGGCGCTCGGTGGGGCTGGGCGTGCACTTCGGCGAGGTGAACGAGTCGCTGGGCGCCTACGCGATCGGAGGGCACCGCCACCTCCCGGAGGTCCTGCAGGAGCTCGCAGGAGTGGGCTCCGCCCCGCGAGTCACCTTCGTGCCTCACCTCGTCCCCATGACGCGCGGCATCCTCGCCACCTGCTACTTCGACCTGCAGGGCTCACTCGCGGAGCTCGACTCCGCCTACCGCGAGTTCTACGCCGGCCAGCCGTTCACGAAAGTCGTCGAGCGCACGCCGGCCACGAAGCTGGCCGCGCACTCCAACCTGTGCCTTGTCAACGTTGCGTCCCAGGGCAATAAGGCGGTCGTCACGGCGGCCATTGACAACCTGGTGAAGGGAGCGTCCGGCCAGGGTGTGGAGTGCTTCAACATCGCGTTCGGCTTCGACCGCACCGAGGCGTTGACGGGACCGGTCCAGTGGCCGTGACGTTCGCCCGAGGATTTCGGGCGGGGACGGCGGCTTGCGGGATCAAGGCCTTCACCGCCGGCGCGTCCGCGATCCCTCGCGACCAGAGGGACGACCTGTGCGTCGTCCACTCCGCGTACCCCTGCGACACCGGCGGGGTCTTCACGACCAACAAGGTCAAGTCGGCGACGGTGGTCATCGACCAGCTCCACCTCCAGCGCAACCGCGTCCAGGCGGTCACGATCAACTCGGGCAACGCCAACGCGTGCACGGGCGCGCAGGGCTTCCGCGACGCGCTGCTCATGGCCAAGCTCTCGGCCGACCGCCTCGACCTCGACCCCGACCAGGTCCTCGTCAGCTCCACCGGCGTCATTGGCCGCTACCTGCCCATGGACGCGATCAAGCCCGGGATCGCCGAGGCGTGCGGCAACCTGAGCGCGCAGTCGGGGGAGGCGGCGGCGCGGGCGATCATGACCACGGACACGGTGCCGAAGACTGCCCAGGCGGAGGTCGACCTTGGCGATCGGACCGTCCGCATCGGCGGCATGTGCAAGGGCTCGGGGATGATCCACCCGAACATGGCGACGATGTTGGCCTACATCACCACCGACGCCGCGGTCGAGCCCGGGCTGATGACGAAGCTCGTGAGATCCGTGGCCGACCGGAGCTTCAACCAGGTCACGGTCGACGGCGACAGCTCCACCAACGACAGCTTCCTCATCCTCGCCAACGGCGCCGCCGGCAATGACCCTGTGCGCGCGGACAGCGTGGAGGCCGAGCAGCTGGAGGCCGGCCTGGTGCTGGTGGCCCAGGAGCTGGCGCGGGCGATCGCGCGCGACGGCGAGGGCGCGACCAAGCTGATCACGGTCAGGGTGCTCGACGCCACGTCCGACCAGGACGCGCGCGAGGCGGCGCGAGCCGTCGCCTCCTCCAGCCTCGTCAAGACGGCGGTGCACGGCGGCGACCCCAACTGGGGTCGGGTCGTGTGCGCGCTCGGCTACAGTGGCGCGGAGCTCGCGCTCGACCGCCTGCACCTGACCGTCGGCGGGCTCGTCGTCTTCGAGCGCGGCGCGGGCGTCGATGTCGACCTCGCCGCGGTCCGGCGAGCGTTCGAGCAACCGGAAATCGAGATCGTGGCCAACCTCGGCCTGGGCGAAGGGCGCTCCGAGGCCTGGGGCTGCGACCTATCGGAGGAGTACGTGCGCATCAACGCCGACTACACGACATGACACTCACTGTGGAAGAACGGGCCAAGGTCCTGGTCGAAGCGCTCCCCTACATCAAGCGTTTTCACAATCAGGTCGTCGTGATCAAGGTCGGCGGCAACGCCATCGACCGCGCGCGCGACGAGACGCTGCTCGACGTCGTCCTCCTCCGCTACGTCGGCATGCAGCCGGTGCTCGTCCACGGAGGAGGTCCGGAGATCACGGCGATGAGCGAGCGACTTGGTCTCAAGGCCGAGTTCAAGGACGGCCTGCGGATCACGGACGACAAGACGATGGAGGTCGTGAAGATGGTCCTGACCGGCAAGGTCGGGCCCGACCTGGTCGCGACCATCCATCGCCTCGGCGGGCAGGCCGTCGGCATGAGCGGCGAGGACGGGCCGACGATCATCGCCGAGCCGCTCGACGCGAAGATGGGATTGGTCGGGCGGGTCACGCAGGTGAACAAGGAGCCGATCACGGCCCTGCTCGGGCGCGGCTACATCCCCGTCATCGCCTCCATCGGGCTCGGCTACGACGGGCACGCCTACAACATCAACGCCGACACTGTCGCCGCCGAGATCGCGGTCGCGCTTGGGGCGGCGAAGGTGATCCTGCTCACGGACGTTCCGGGCGTGCAGGGCGTGGACGGCGACGTCGTGCCCGTGCTCTCGCGGGACGACGCCCGGACGCGGATCGCGAAGGGCGAGGTGACCGGGGGCATGATCCCCAAGCTTCAGGCGTGCCTGCGGGCGCTGGACGGAGTGCCGCTCGCGCACATCGTCGACGGCCGGACCAAGCACGCGCTTCTGCTCGAGCTGTTCACCGAGGCGGGCATCGGGACGATGGTCACGCCGTGACCACGCCGTTAACGACCTGGGTTGACACGCCTCCGGCGCGAGCGTACTTTCCTGGCGCCGCACCAACAAGGAACCCCCAGAGGGAGGGTGGGGGGTTTGTGGGTGGAAACAAGATCCCTGCGCAGGCAGCGCGCGCCCTCGACCCAGCCCTCGGATTCCGCACGTTTGGGCAGAATCGGGCGAAATCGCGAGTCGGATTCCGCCCGTTTTGGCCAAAACGGGCGAAATGCCGGTGATGAGCACGCCCGAGCTGGCTGAGCGCTACCTGATGCAGACCGGCCGCAGGCTGCCGGTGACGTTCGTGCGCGGCCGCGGCACCGTCCTCTTCGACGAGTCCGGGCGCGAGTATCTCGACCTGGTCGCGGGAATCGCCGTCAACCTGCTGGGCCACGCCCACCCCGACGTCGTCGCAGCGTTGACGATGCAATCGCAGCAGCTCATCCACACCTCCAACCTCTACTTCACCCAGCCGCAGGTCGAGCTCGCCCGTCGCCTCGTTGAGCTGTCGTTCCCCTCGCGCGTCTTCTTCTGCAACTCCGGCGCCGAGGCCAACGAGGCGGCGATCAAGCTCGCGCGCAAGTGGGGCGCCAGGAACCGCGCGAACGCGTTCGAGATCATCACCACCGCGGGCTCCTTCCACGGGCGCACGCTCGCCACCGTCACGGCCGGCGGCCAGGACAAGTACTCGGACCCGTTCAAGCCGCTCCCCGACGGCTTCGTGCACGTCCCCTTCAACGACGCCAGAGCCGTCGAGGAGGCGACGACCGACAGCACAGTGGCGGTGATGCTCGAGCCCGTGATGGGCGAGATCGGCGTCATCCCCGCCGCGCCCGGCTATCTCGAGAGCGTGCGGTCCTGGTGCGACAGGAAAAACCTGCTCCTCATCCTCGACGAGGTTCAGACCGGGCTCGGACGCACCGGCCGTTGGTTCGCGCACCAGCACGCGGGAATCACACCCGACGTCATGACGCTGGCCAAGGGTCTCGGCGGCGGCGTGCCCATCGGCGCGTGCCTGGCCAACAAGCGCGCCGACGTCTTCGAGCCGGGCGACCACGGCTCCACGTTCGGAGGCAGCCCGCTCGCCTGCGCGGTGGCCGCCACCGTCCTGGGCGTCATCGAGCGCGACGGGCTGGTCGGCCACGCGGCCGAGATGGGCGAGCTGCTCGCCACCGCCACCCTTGACCTGGGCGCGCAAGACACGCGTGGCGCCGGCCTGATGCGCGCATTCCAGTTCGAGGAGCCGAAGGCCAAGGCTTTCCAGCAGTCGTGCCTCGAGGCGGGCCTGATCGTCAACGCGGTGGACGACCACTCCATCCGGCTGGTGCCGCCGCTGATCCTCACCGCAACCGAGATCGACCGCGCGCACGCGATCATGAAGAAGGTCGCCGGATGACCGCCACCAAGGCGGAAAGGCACAGCGCCATCCTCGCGCTGGTCAATCGCGGCTCGGTGCACACCCAGCAGGAGATCGCGACCGCGCTGGCGCGGCGCGGCCTGCGCACCACGCAGGCCACGATCTCGCGCGACATCCAGGAGCTCGGCCTGGTGCGCTCGGGCGCCGGCTACCGCAGCTCGGCCGCGCTCGTGCGCGAGCTCGTGCTCTCGGTGGAGCTGGTCGAGCCGGTGGCCGTGATCAAGACTCCGCCGGGCACCGCGAACCTCGTCGCCCGCCGCATCGACGAGGCCGCACTGCCGGGGGTGGCCGGGACGGTCGCCGGCGACGACACGATCATCGCCGTGCTCCGCAAGCGCGGCGCCGCCCGGCAGCTGAAAGAGCTCCTCGCGTATGCCGGGTAAGAAGCTCGTACTCGCTTACTCAGGTGGCCTGGACACGTCGGTCGCCATCCGCTGGCTCACAGACCAGGGTTGGGAGGTGATCGCGTTCACGGTCGACCTCGGCGAGAAGAAGGATCTCGACTCGATCCAGGCGCGGGCCCTGAAGATCGGCGCCACGGCGGCCTACGTGGCCGACGGACGGCTGCCTTTTCTCCAGCTGTTCGTGTGGCCCTCCCTGCAGGCCGGCGCCGTCTACGAGAAGGAGTACCCGCTTGCCACGGCGCTCGGACGGCCGCTGATCGCGGCGATGATGGTCGAGGTCGCTCGCCGCGAGGGCGCGCACGCCATCGCCCACGGCTGCACGGGGAAGGGCAACGACCAGGTGCGCTTCGACGTCACCACCGCCGCGCTCGCGCCCGACCTGCAGGTCGTCGCGCCGGTGCGCGAATGGGGCATGAACCGCGACGACGAGATCGAGTACGCCACGAAGCACGATATCCCGGTCCCGGCCACGGTGCGCGAGCCGTACTCGACGGACGAGAACCTGTGGGGCCGCTCGATCGAGGCCGGGGTGCTGGAAGACCCCTGGGCGGAGCCGCCCAGGGACGTCTACGCCTGGACGCGCGACCCGCGCGCCTGCCCCGACGAGCCAACCTACGTCGAGGTCGGCTTCAAGGGGGGTATCCCGGTCGCGCTGGAAGGGAAGCCCGTGTCCGCGCTCGAGCTGGTGACGACCCTCAACCGAGTTGGCGGCGACAACGGCGTCGGTCGCATCGACCACCTGGAGAACCGGCTGATCGGCATCAAGTCGCGCGAGGTCTACGAGGCGCCCGCCGCGGTCCTCCTCCTGCAGGCACACCAGGCGCTCGAGGACATCACGCTCCCGAAGGAGGTGGCGAGATTCAAGGACCTGGTCGCCCAGCAGTGGGCGCAGATGGTCTACGACGGACTGTGGTTCAGCCCGCTGCGCGACGCCCTGTACGCGTTCGTCTCCGAGACCCAGCGGCACGTCACGGGCGACGTGCGGCTCAAGCTCTACAAGGGCTCGTCGCAGGTGGTGGGACGCAAGGGCCCGCATCAGCTCTACGAGCACGCGCTCGCCACCTACGGCAAGGGCGACCAGTTCGACCAGACGGCCGCCGCGGGCTTCATCAAGCTGTGGGGAATGGGCCTGCGCACCTCCGCCCGGGTGCAGGGCCAGCTCCACGCCCGCGAGCTCGGCAAGCTGCTCGGCGACGCCAAGAGGCTGACGCCATAGCCAGCAAGAAGCTCTGGGGCGGCCGCTTCCGCAAGCCGATGCTCCCCCAGCTCGAGCGATTCTCCTCGTCGCTCGAGGTCGACTTCGAGCTGTACCCCTACGACATCGAAGGCAGCGTCGCCCACGCGCGAGGCCTGGCCGGCGCGCGGCTGATCAGCAAGGCTCAGCTGGCAGCGATCGAGCGCGGGCTGCGTCGCATCCGGAAGGAGCTGGACGACGGCGAGCTCAAGCTGCAGCCATCCGACGAGGACATCCACACCGTGATCGAGCGGCGGCTCACCGAGCTGACGCCCGCTGGCGCCGCCCTGCACGCCGGGAGGTCACGCAACGATCAGGTCGCCCTCGACCTCCGCCTCTACGCCCGCGACGTGGCGAGGCTGGCCATGCGGTTCCTCGCCGACCTCATCGAAGCGCTTGCGCTCAAGGCGGAGGCTCACGCCGACTGGGTCATGCCCGGATACACCCACCTGCAGCGCGCCCAGCCCGTCACCGTCGGTCTTCACCTCCTAGCGCACGCCGAGCCGCTCCTTCGCGACACGGTCCGCTTCGCGTTCGCGTACGCCAGCGCCGACGTCATGCCCCTGGGGTCCGGCGCGCTTGCGGGCTCGACGCTGCCCCTGGTCAGGAGCGCCGTCGCCAAGGAGCTCGGGATGCGCACGGTGACCGATAACAGCATGGACGCCGTCTCCGATCGTGACTTCGCGCTTGATCTCGCCTACGCATGCGTCACGACCTCGATCCACCTGAGCAGGCTGGGAGAGGACATCGTCATCTGGGCAAGCTCGGAGTTCGGCTTCGTCCGGCTGCGCGACGAGATCGCGACCGGCTCGAGCCTGATGCCGCAGAAGAAGAACCCCGACATCGCGGAGCTGCTTCGGGGGCGGGCGGGCCGCTCGATCGGCAACCTCGTGGCTCTCGCGACGGTGCTCAAGGGCCTACCCCTGACCTACGACCGCGACCTCCAGGAGGACAAGCCCGCGCTGTTCGCGGCCGTGGAGAACGCACTCGAGTCGCTCGAAGCCGCCCGGCTGCTGGTCCAGAACCTCGACTTCGACCGTGAACGCCTGGCCGCCGCCGCGGCCGACCCCCTGCTCCTCGCCACCGACGCCGCCGAAGAGCTCGTCCGCTCGGGCACGCCGTTCCGCCAGGCGCATGAGGAGATAGGGCGCCAGGTGCGCGACGGCAAGTTCAGCCCACCCTGGGACGCCGCGTCCTCCGTCGCCAAAAGGAGGCTCGACATCGCTCGTCGGGTCAAGGCGCTACGCAAGGAAGTGGCCCTCCTCAGGCGGTAGGCTTCCGGCGTGCTCCTGGCGCTGGACGTCGGCAACACGAACGTCACCCTCGCCCTGTTCGACGGCGACCGCCTCGCCGCCGACTGGCGCGTGACCTCCCGCCGCGAGTGGACGGCCGACGAGGTGGCGGTCGAGCTCCGCGACCTGTTCGAGCTCCGCGACTTTGAGCTCAGCGCGGTGACCGGCGTCGTCATCGCGAGCGTGGTGCCCACGATCAATCCCGCCCTGGTCGAGGCGTCCCGCCGCTACCTCAAGTGCGAGCCGGTGATGGTCGGGCCCGGGGTCAAGACCAGCGTCCGCATCCGATACGAGAACCCGAGGGACGTAGGCGCCGACCGGATCGCGAACGCCCTTGCCGCCTACACGAAGTACGGTGGCCCCGTCGTGGTCATCGACTTCGGCACCGCCGTCACGTACGACGCCATCAACGCCGACGGCGACTACCTGGGCGGGGCGATCGCACCTGGGATCGAGATCTCGCTGGACGCCCTGGTCTCGCACACGGCGATGCTTCGCCGGGTCGAAGCTGTGGCCCCAGACTCGATCATCGGCCGGAACACGATCAACTCGATCCAGTCCGGCCTGGTCTGGGGCTTCGTCGCCCAGGTCGAGGGCATGGTCAAGCGCATGGTTGACGAGCTTGGGGGCAAGGCGAGGGTGATCGCCACGGGCGGCCAGGCGCCGCTGGTCGCGGGGCTGACCAGCGTGATCGAGGCCACGGACCCGCTGCTGACCCTCGAGGGGTTGCGGCTTATCTACGCTCAAAACTCCGACGGGGGTGCTAGATAAAAGGCCGCCTATGAAGACCGCGCCCAGGTTCCACCTCTACGTGCTCAACGGCGACGAACCGGCCGGTCTCGAGGCGACCGGGCTGGAGACGGAGCGCCTGGATGATCCGGCGCAGGTCGTCCAGCCCGCCCTGGTGCTTCTTGCCCGTGGGCAGAAGCCGCCCCCGGAGCTGGCGTCGATCTCGATCGAGCTGCCGTCGGACGCCCCTGCGTCTGCGGTCCGGGAGATCGTGCGGGTGGCGATGGAGAACGTCGCCCTGAAACAGCAGGTCACCCAGCTCGAGGGCGAGGCGCACCGCCGCCACAGCCAGTTCCGGGAGCTGAACAGGATCGGGATCGCCCTGTCGGCGGAGAAGGACATCGACCGCCTGCAGTCTTTCATTCTCACGACGATGCGCCAGCTCACGCACGCCGACGGCGCGAGCCTGTGGCTGAAGATGGAGGAGGACGGCGTCCCGAAACTCTTCCTCGCCTCGAGCCAGAACCACTCGATCGACAAGAACACCTACGAGGCGTTCACCGTGCCCGTCAACGAGAAGACGGTCGTTGGCTACGCGGTGTCGATTGGCTCGAGCCAGATCTACGAGGACGCGTACAACCCGCCGCCCGGCAAGCCCGTCGGCGGCAAGAGCTTCGACAGCCAGTTCGGCTACCGGACGAAGTCGATGCTCACGGTGCCGATGCGCAACTACAACAACGAGGTGGTCGGCGCGGTCCAGCTCATCAACGCCAAGCGGCAGTTCGAGACGCGGCTCACCGTCGACAACGTCGACAGCGAGGTCATCAGCTTCCAGCCCGACGACGTGGAGATGATCGAGTCGATCGCCAGCCAGGCCGCGGTCGCGATCGACAACAAGAACCTCATCGACTCGATCCAGGCGCTGTTCGACGGCTTCGTTCAGGCGAGCGTCACCGCGATCGAGCAACGGGATCCGACCACCGCCGGCCACTCGGGCCGGGTCGAGGGCCTGACCACGGGGCTGGCGCGAGCGGTCAACGAGATCGCGACCGGCAAGTACAGGGACGTGAAGCTGACTGACGACCAGATGAAGGAGCTGCGCTACGCGTGCCTCCTGCACGACTTCGGCAAGGTCGGCGTGCGGGAGCACATCCTGGTCAAGGCGAAGAAGCTGGTTCCGGGCCAGCTCGAGGTGATCCAGGCGCGGTTTGAGTTCATCGAGCGTTCTGTCCAGGTGAAGTACGCGACCGAGAAGCTCGAGGCGATGCGCGCCGGCGCCAACGGGACCGCGTTGGACGAGATCGACCGGCGGCTGGCGCAGGAGATGCGACAGCTGGAGGAGTGGGCCCAGAGCATCGTCGCGGCCAACGAGCCGACCGTGATGCCCGAGGACAAGGCGTCGACGATCCAGTTTCTGGCGAGTCAGACGTACGAGGACATCGCCGGCAACCTGCACCCGATGCTCGAGCCGCAGGAGTTTCGCTTCCTCTCCATCCGCAAGGGCACGCTCGACCCACAGGAGCGCCTGGAGATGGAGTCGCACGTGACCCACAGCTTCCACTTCCTGGCCAAGATCCCGTGGACGCCGGTGATGCGCGGCATCCCCGAGATCGCGTACGGACACCACGAGAAGCTGGACGGGTCGGGCTATCCGCGCGGCCTGACCGGCGAGCAGATTCCGCTGCAGGCACGGATGATGACCATCTCCGACATCTACGACGCGCTGACGGCGCAGGACCGGCCCTACAAGCGCGCGGTCTCGAACACGGTGGCGCTCGACATCCTGCACGACGAAGCCGGACAGGGAAAGCTCGACAACGACCTGCTCGACATCTTCGTCGCCAAGAAGATCTTCCAGCCGGTTGGCGAGCGGTGAGGATCAAGTTCTGGGGCACGCGCGGGACGCGTCCGACGCCGGGCCGGCGCACGCTTCGCTACGGGGGCAACACGACCTGCGTCGAGGTCCGCGACAACGACGACAACCTCCTGATCATCGATTCCGGCTCCGGCATCGCGGAGCTCGGGAGCTCGCTGAGCCCGAGCGAGCCGGTGCAGGCGCACCTCCTGATCACGCACACGCACCTCGACCACATCCAGGGCTTTCCGTTCTTTGTGCCCGCCTTCGTGCCGGGCACCCACCTCACCATCGTCGGCCCGGCGGGATCGGCGAAATCGCTGCAGGCCGCCTTCGCCGACCAGACCGACCCCGCTTACTTCCCGGTGCGGCTGAGCCACATGCCAGCGGAGATGGAGTTCATCGAGCGCAACCCCGGCGAAACGTTTGAGGTAGGCGCGCTGCGCATCACGCCCCACCTTCTGATGCACCCCATCCCAACGTTTGGCTATCGCATCGACGAGGGCACATCGCGCTTCTCGTTCGCCACCGACAACGAGATCGCCCTGTTCGCCAATGGCGCCAACGGGACGCTGAAGGACCTGGCCAACTGGTGCCGCGACTCCGACCTGCTCGTGCACGACGCCCAGTACAGCGAAGAGGAGTACAAGACCCACACGGGGTTCGGGCACTCGACGTACCAGGAGGCGCTGTCGCTCGCCGAGCAGGCCGGGGTGAAGGAGCTCGCTTTCTTCCACCACGACCCGCTGCATTCCGACACCGATGTCGATGCCTTGATCGAGCAGGCGCTGGGCAACCATCGAGCGTCGGGCGGCGCGGACGTCAACTCCTTCCCTGCGGCCGAGGAACAGGAACTGGCGCTGTAGTTACCCTTTTCCGATCGTGACGGAAGATTTCCTGCACGACCGGCTCGCCAAGGTCGAACGCTTGCGCGCGTCCGGAGTCGATCCCTACTCGCGCGGGTTCAAGCCCACGCACAGCTCGGTCGCCGCCAAAGAGCTGATTGGCGACGCCGAGCGCACGCCTCCGGTCTCGGTCGCGGGCCGGCTGATGGTCAAGAGGCAGCAGGGCGGGCTCGTGTTCGCCGACCTGCAGGACGGCCAGGGCCGCATCCAGCTGATGGCGAGCCGCAACATCCTCGGCGAGGAGGAGTTCGGGCGCTTCGCCGACCTGGATCTTGGCGACATCGTCGGCGTGACCGGCCCGATCTTCCGGACCAAGCGCGGCGAGATCACGGCCGAGGTCCAGTCGTTTCAGCTGCTGACGAAGTCGCTGCGACCGATGCCCGAGAAGTGGCACGGCCTGAAGGACGTCGAGATCCGCTACCGCCAGCGCTACGTCGACCTCATCGCCAACCCCGAGGTGCGCGAGGTCTTCCGCGCGCGGACCAGGATCATCACGGCCATGCGCGGCCTCTTCGACGAGAGAGGTTTCATCGACGTCGACACGCCGGTGCTCCAGGAGATTCCAGGGGGCGGCCACGCGCGGCCGTTCATGACCCACCACAACTCTCTCGACCGCGACCTCTTCCTGCGCATCGCCCTCGAGCTGCACCTCAAGCGCCTGCTGGTCGGCGGCTTCGAGCGCGTCTACGAGATCGGGCGCGTGTTCCGCAACGAGGGCCTCTCGCCGCGGCACAACCCCGAGTTCACGCTCCTGGAGTGCTACCAGGCGTACGCCGACTACGAGGACGTGATGCAGCTGGTCGAGGACCTGGTCGTCTGCGCTGCGATGGGCGCGGGTCGCCCGCTGCAGGGCTCGTACCAGGGTGAGTCGGTCGACCTCACGCCGCCGTTCCGGCGCGAGCGCATGGCCGACCTCGTGCTCGAGCACACCGGCCGCCACGCCGCCGGCGAGGAGCTGAACGACCTGTTCGAGGAGCACGTCGAGCCGCGGCTGCGGCAGCCTACGTTCGTCCTCGACTACCCGGTCGAGATCTCTCCGCTCGCGCGCCCGCGCGACGACGATCCCCGGTTCGTCGAGCGCTTTGAGCTCATCATCCTCGGTCGCGAGTACGCCAACGCGTTCACCGAGCTCACCGATCCGGTCGACCAGCGCGCGCGCTTCGAGGCCCAGGCCGCGCTGCGCGCCGCCGGCAACGTCGAGGCCCACCCGATGGACGAGGACTTCCTGCGCGCGGTTGAGTACGGCCTGCCGCCGTGCGGCGGCCTGGGCGTGGGCATCGACCGGCTGGTGATGCTGCTGACGGACCAGCCGTCGATCCGCGACGTGATCCTCTTCCCGGTGATGAAGGCCGAGACTTAGTGCTCTCGCTGGAGTTCATCCGCAAGAACCCGGACGCCGTGCGGCGCGCGGCGCAGCTGAAAGGCGAGCCCGCGCCTGTGGACGAGATCCTGCGCCTGGACGGCGTGTGGCGAGGCCACCTGCACAAGGCCGAGACGACCAAGGCCGAGCAGAACGAGCTCTCGAAGCAGTTCGCCAAGTCGCGCGACGAGTCGCTCAAGGAGCGGCTGCGCCAGATGGCCGACACCGCCAAGAGCGAGCTCGCGGTGGCCGACGCGGTCAAGCGTGAGCTCGACGATCTGCTGTTGCGCGTGCCGAACGTGTTCCACGAGTCGGTGCCGGTCGGCGAGAGCGAGGCCGAGAACGTCGTGGTCAGGGAGTGGGGGAGCAAACCGGACCTCGGTTTTGCCGCGCGCACCCACTACGACCTGGGCGAGGCGCTCGGAATCCTGGACTTCGAGCGGGCGGTCAAGATCGCGGGCTCGCGGTTTGCGTTTCTCGTCGGCGAAGGGGCGCGGCTCGAGCGGGCGCTCGTGCAGTTCATGCTCGACGTGCACACGCGCGAGCACGGGTACACGGAGGTGTGGTCGCCGCTGCTGGTGAACAGCGCCGCGATGACGGGGACCGCGAACCTCCCAAAGTTCGCGGACCAGCTGTTCAAGGTGGAGGGCCGCGACCTCTGGCTGATTCCGACCGCCGAGGTGCCGGTGACGAACTATCACCGCGAGGAGATCCTCGACGCCGACCAGATGCCTATCAAGTACGTGTGCTACGCACCGTCCTGGCGTACGGAAGCGGGCGCGGCGGGCAAGGACACGCGCGGCTTCATCCGACTACACCAGTTCTCGAAGGTGGAGCTGGTCAAGGTCACGACCGCGGAGACGTCGCTCGACGAGTTCGAGAGGCTGACGCGCGACGCCGAGGACATCCTGCAGCGACTAGGGCTGCACTACAACGTGATGCTGATGTGCACAGGGGACATGGGCTTCGCGCAGTACAAGAAGTACGACCTGAACGCCTGGGCGCCTGGGCTCGACCGCTACCTCGAGGTTTCGTCGTGCTCGACGTTCAACGACTTCCAGGCGATGCGAGCGAACATCCGGTACCGTCCGGAGCGAGGCGCCCCGCCCCGGTTTGCGCACACCATCAACGGCTCAGGGCTTGCCCTGACGCGGACGATCGACGCGATCATCGAGACGTACCAGCGGTCGGACGGGATGATCGCGGTGCCAGAGGCGTTGAAGCCGTACATGGGCGGGGTGGAGCTGATCGGGGCGCGATAATCGCGTTCTCCCTATGGAGGGGTGGCCGAGTCCGGTTTATGGCGGCGGTCTTGAAAACCGTTATCGGTGCAAGCCGATCGGGGGTTCAAATCCCTCCCCCTCCGCCAATCGCGTGCTCGTAGTCGCGCCGATTGTGCGGCCAGTCGCCCTAAAAGCCGTCGGGTAGGGCGACACAGCGCACAATCGCCGGCCTGCGGATGGGCAGCCCTCTCCCGCATGCCGGGAGAGGGGTAACGCGGAGTT
>VBEK01000204.1 GCA_005889135.1 Chloroflexota bacterium | reverse complement strand
GGGTCTGTACAAGTTCGACGACCAGCTGAACGAGGTCGCGGACATCGCGAGCGGGCCTCCGCAGATCTCGTCCGACGGCCTGACCTACACGTTCAAGTTGAAGAACAACGTCAAGTTCTCGAACGGTGATCCGGTCAAGGCTGACGACTTCATCTTCAGCTGGGACCGCGTCCCGGCCATGCAGGGTGACTACGCCTCGGTGATGCAGCCCGTCGTGGGCTACGACGACGTCAGCGCCGGCAAGGCCACCCATATGTCCGGCCTGAAGAAGATCGACGACTACAGCTTCTCGGCCACGCTCACGGCGCCGGCCGGCTACTGGTACACCGAGGTCGCCCTGTGGACGGCCTGGGTGGTCGATCAGAAGGTCATCCTGGCGGCGGGCAAGGCCACCGACACCGCGTGGGCCGACAACCCTGCGACCGCGATCGGAACGGGCCAGTTCAAGATGACTGCCCGGACCCCGAAGCAGTCGATTGACTTCGCTCCCGTCGCCAACTGGTGGGGCGGCTCGACCGGCAACATCACCAAAGTGCATATCGAGATCGTGGCCGACCAGAAGGCCCAGCTCACCAAGTACGAGTCGGGCGGCTACAGCCTGATCGGCTTCGCCAACCAGAACCTGACGCCCGAGGACGTCATACGCTACAACTCAGACTCGCAGCTCAAGAAGCAACTGCAGCTGCAGCCCTCGGCCCGCACGACCTGGGTCGGATTCAATCAGTGCGGCTCCAGCAACCAGTCGAAGGACTGCAAGGGTAAGCCTGCCAGCCCGTTCGCCGGCGACGGCAACGGCAAGCTCCTCCGCGAGGCCTTCAGCCTGGCGATCGACCGCGACCAGCTCGTCGACATCGCGTGCTCGAAGGGCACCGCCTGCGTCAAGGCGACCGGTGGAGTCATCACCAAGGGCCTGAAGGGCTACCTCGGCGACAACACCGACCCGTGGGCTGTTTTCGATGCCAACAAGGCGAAGCAGCTGCTGCAGCAGGCCGGGGGTGCGGCTGCGGTCGGCAACCTCACGTACACCTACAACGCGACCGCATTCAACAAGGCCGTCTGCGACAACCTCGCGTCGCAGTGGCGGCAGAACCTCGGCGTCACCGTGCAGTGCGCCTCCACCGACCGGGCGTCGTTCTTCAACGCGCGTTCTAAGTGCAACTATCCGATATTCCGCCACAGCTGGGGCGCGGACTACGACAACCCCCAGGACTGGTTCGATTTCCTCTTCGTCACCAACGCCGGCTCGCATGGCGAGTGCTACGCGAATTCGCAGCTCGACTCGATGTCGAAGGACGCCAACACCAAGCCGCTGAGCCAGTCGCTCGACACCTACAAGAAGATGAACCAGATTCTGGTTGACAACACCGTCACCGCGAATCTCGTCTACGGCATCCAGCAATACGTGTCCCACCCCTATGTCAAGGGAGTCGGCGGCAACCCGCTCTACGACAACTACTGGTCAGACGTAAAGATCCTGCAGCACTAGGCGGCAAGACAAAAACCGAGAAATCGGGACAATAAAGGGGGTCCGCCACCCGGCGGGCCCCCTTCGTCAAATCAGCAAAGGGAAGTGACAATCGGATGAGGGGAACCCTCCTCTACATCGGGCAGCGATTGGTCCTGATCGCGGTCACGACCGTGCTCGTGTCGTCCATCGTCTTCGTCCTTCTCCACCAGATCCCCGGCAACGCCTTCCTGAACGAGACTCGCACGTCACCTGAGGCGCTGGCCGCGGACCTCCGCCACTACGGCCTGGACAAGCCTCTTCAGACCCAGTACGTCAACTGGGTCGGCGCCGTGCTCCACGGCAACCTCGGCGAGTCGCTCGTGAACCGCGGCGTCATGATCACGCCGCTGCTCGTCCGCGAGACCTCGGTCAGCGCGACCGTCGGTTTCTTCGCCCTGCTCATCACGGTCGGGCTGGGCATGCTTCTCGGCGTGATCGCCGCCCTGCGGCAGAACACCTGGGTCGACTACACGGCCTCCAGCGCGGCGGTGATCGGATACAGCATCCCCGCCTTCGTGATCGCGATCTTCATGCTCCTGGTCTTCGGCCACTACTTCTACGAGTGGACCCAGGGCACCGTGTACTACAACGTGGGCTGGGGGGACTGGACGCAGATCCCGGTGCCGGCGATCGCCCTGGGCCTTCCGTACGCCAGCTACGTCGCCCGCCTGACGCGGGCGAGCATGCTCGAGACGATCCGCACCGACTACGTACGCACGGCCTGGGCGAAGGGCCTCAAGGCGCGGGTCGTCGTCCTGCGCCACGCGCTGCGCAACGCCCTGATCCCGGTGGTAACCAGCCTCGGGCCCCTGACCACAGGCATCATCACCGGCTCGGTCGTGATCGAGAACATCTTCGGCATCCCGGGCCTGGGCAAGGAGTTCGTGACCAGCATCCTCGCCCGCGACTACAACATCGTGATCGGCGTCTTCACGTTCTACGCCGCGCTCGTCGGGCTCGCCAACCTGACGGTCGACGTCATCTACCCGGCGCTCGACCCAAGGATTAGATACTGATGGCCCAAGTAGCCCCCGTCGCCCCGCCCGCCGAGCTCGAGGTCTCTTACGAGGTCCCCGAGCAGGTAACCCTTCTCAGCGACGCCTGGCGGCGAATCCGCCGCAACCGGATCGCGCTGGTCGGCGGCGTGATCATCGCCATCCTGTTCGTCGTCGCCCTGATCTCGATCGTGTGGACGCCGTACCCGGTCTGGCTGCAGGCTGTCGGGCCGACCTACCAGCCGCCCAGCGCGGCCCACCCGCTCGGCCTCGACCAGGCCGGGCGCGACATCCTCAGCCGGATCATGGGCG
>VBEK01000183.1 GCA_005889135.1 Chloroflexota bacterium | reverse complement strand
AACGTGGTGAAGAACCCGCCGTCGAGACTGAGTCCGCCTTCAGGCTTCGCGTCGATCAGCGTGGCCCAGCTCTTGATCCCGTCCGGGTAGAACTGCTCGTCCCAGCTCGCGTACAGAGAATTGGTCAGGTAGGCTCGCTTGCCGTCCCGGCTGACCTCCACCATCTGGGGGCCGCCATTGAGCGGACCGCTCGTCGGATGCGCGGCCTTGCGGACGATCCCTCCGAGGTGGACGCTTCCGGTTTTCTTCGGCTTGAACGGGTCGCTGACGTCGAACTGCAGGAACTCGCCTGTACCCCATGCCGAGACGTACAGCCAGCGGTCGTCGAGCGTGAGATTGATGTCGCTGACCAGAGGCGGCACCGCCTTGAATCCCTTGAGCAGCGGCGGCAGATCGTCGGGGTCGGCCGGCTCCGCCGGGATGTCGATCACCTTCTCGATCTTGTAGGTCGAGCCATCGAGGTACCAGGTCCAGATCGACGCGCTGAGGTCTTTCAAGCAGGTCACGACGCCGACGAAACCGTAGGCCTTGGCCGGGTCGTGCGCGGGCCGAAGCTCGAGGACCATCTGGTACTCCTTGCCGAGGTCGATCTCCTGGCGGTGGCGGCGCTTCGGCAGGTCCCAGATGTGGATCTTGTGGCCGTACTCGCCGGCCAGCAGGATCTCGGGATTGACGCCGCCCTCAACCATGTTGGGCGTGCCCCACTCGCTCGTGATCGCCGTGTCGTAGCCGAGATGCCACCAGAAGTCGTAGGCGAGTTTCTGGGGGCCGCGGTCGAGCTCCCAGCGGCCTTTGACCGCGAACGTATCGTGGTCGATCACGAAGACGCCACCTGGGGCGTCGCCGTCGGGGTTACCGAGCGCGCTCACGTAGATGCCGTCCGGGCCGCAGTGGATGGTGTGGGGTCGGCTGTAGCCGGCGCGGTCGGCGATCTCTTTCGCGTCGATCGTATGGACGAGCTTGGGCTGCTTGGGATTGGGTTTGACGTCGAAGATGTAGATGCGCGACGAGCGCAGTCCGGGAACGAGCAGGTAGCGCCGCTCCATGTGCGGATGCGAGGCGTAGGGGCAAAGCGCGGAACTGCATACGTTCCATCCGAAGTGATGGAACTCGTCGCCGACGTTGGGTGCGTCGACGCGTCCGATCTGCCGGCCGAAGCTCTTGGATTTCGGATCGACGTCGAGCGTTACCAGCCCGTCAGGCGCCTTCCGTGTCGGGTCGAACGTGACCATGTAGGCGAGCGTCTCGACTGGCGCTTCCGCCGCGAGACGCGGCGACGGATAAAAGGTTTGATCGGGTCGGAGAAGTGTGGTTGCCATTCTGTTCCAGCGATTCCTCCTTCAGACATAGTCGTGCGTCTGGTTCGCAACGAGCCTATGCAGCTGGACGATCCAATGGTGTGCCGTGCAGCACAGTGACGGTGTGTTGTTCGACACACGTCGCCCCAGCGCTTTCCGCTAGTCCCGCCTATCGCGAATCATACGTTCGAGGAGGCGCGATGGCGAAGGCGGTCGCGGTCGAGCAGGGTGATCGAACCGGCAGATCGGCGGATGTAGCCGAGTTCGGAGAACCGTCGAAGCGCACGGTTCACGTTCTCCCGGCTGGCGCCGACCATGCCGGCCAACACGCGCTGGCTGAGCGGTAAGTCGATGACAACGCCATCAAGTGTTAGCCGGCCTCTCGCATCGGCCAGCTCCGCCAGCTTGGATGCGACCCGACCTGATATGTCGAGGAATGCGACGTCGCCCATGGCCGCGTCCTTCCGCCTTATGTACACGCTCAGACTGGTGATGATTCGCAGCAGCAATCTCGGTTGGGCGGTGAGAAATCGAAGCAGGGGCGCCTTTGCGATGACAAGGCACGCAGTCCGTTTCAGGGCCTGGGCATCGGCCGTCCTTTCACCCTCGTCGTCGAAGAGGGACAGCTCGCCAAAAACCTCACCGGGCCCCGCGATGGCGAAAACCACCTGACCACCACCTTCGCCAACGCGCCCGATCATCACCTCGCCCTCAACCACCATGTAGAGGTGTGAGCCGGGGTCGCCCTCTCGGAACAGATACGCGCCTCTTGCGAAGGTGCGCGTACGGATGCCAGCTCGAAGCGGTTCCAGGTCAGCCGGCGCTAGGCCCTCGAAGATCGGCGCCTTGATGAGCAGTTCGAGCGGGTCCATAGGCCACCAATCATGCGCGGTGCGCGTTTTGTGTTCTGCGGCGTAGCCTGACCGTTCGGCTAAGTCCAATTGGCCAGCTGACGTCACGGGCGGTTTCATACGTGTAGCCTCGCCTCCTGGCGGCGACGCTTCGTCCCACTCTCACTGCTATTTACCGTGACAATGGGCGTGCCGCCCACGACAGTCACGCGGGTGTAGGGTGATGACCGACGAACTAAGTGAACGCGGCGCTGGGACCGTTTCTGGGCATCTGGACTCCGATGATGGCGGCCATGATGCTGCCATCTGCCTGGCCAATGATCCTGCTGCATAGGCGAGGGGTTGCAGGTCCGGCTCGGATCCGATCTGAGCTGCGAACGGGCATCTTTGTCGGCGCCTACTTGCTGGTCTGGGGAGCGGCCGGCATCGGCGTATGGATCGGGGTTCGGATCACCGATGCGCTGTTACCAATGAGCGCCCGGCCACTCGCAGTTGCGGCGATCTTGCTGCTCGCCGGCGTCTACCAGTTCACGCCTCTCAAGAAGGCCTGCTTACGGATATGCCGGAGCCCGATGGACTTCCTCCTGACCCACTGGTACCCAGGCGTGGCGGGCGAACTCCGCCTGGGCCTGGAGCACGGCGTCTACTGCTTGGGCTGCTGCTGGGCGCTGATGGCCGTGTTCGTGGGTGCGGGCGCGATGGGTCTGCTATGGGCCGCAATCATCGCGGTGGCCGTATTCGTGGAGAAGGTTTCGGCCCGGGGGTCTGGGTTCGCCCGCGTGATTGGGGTCGTGCTTATCGCCGGCGCCGCGCTAGTTGCAGTACGACCCGATATCGCCCTGTCTTTCGGGGGCAAGATGTGAGGTTGGGAGGAACGATATGGCAACCGTGAAGGCGACCAACTGGATGATGAAGGGCCAGGTCATCATCTCCTGCAACTGCGATTACGGGTGTCCCTGCAACGTCAACGGTCGTCCCAGCACTGGCAAGTGCGAGGGCGGTTGGACCTGGCACATCGAGCAGGGGTCGCACGGCGACTTGAGGCTCGACGGCCTCAACATCAGCCTCTACTGCAACTGGCCCGCCGCGATTCATGAGGGAAACGGGGTCGCCACCTACTTGATCGACGAGCGGGCCGATGAGTCGCAGCGCGCCGCGCTGAGGGGGCTTCTGGAAGGGAACGGGGGCGGTCCCTGGGGAATCTTTCGCAAGACCTTCAGCGAGCTTCACGGCCCCCGCTACGTGACCTACGAGGTGGACGCGGAAACGAAGCTGCCGCGCGTTCTGGCCGCCGAAGCGGTCGCGGTCGAGATGGAGTACATCCGGAATCCGGTCACCGGGGAGACCGTCCACCCGCGCATAGTCCTGCCCGAGGGCCTCGTCGTGAAGGAAGCGGCACTGGTCGGCACTAGGCAGTTCGTGGTGAGGGATGATCACGTGAACTACGACCATTCCGGCCGGTACGGTGCCTTCGGCTTCTTCCAGTACTTCGGTCCTTAGCTGAGCGGGTGGAGATACATAAGGATGCGAAAGCGCCATCCCGATCACACTGCCTAAATCGCCAGGGCGACCAGACCGCTTAGGCGAACCTGATCGCCGTACGGCAACTATCACCCCGAATCCCGCCGAGGCTACCAATCCGCTCGACGCTTATGGACTCTCAGCGGACCTCGACGTGAGCCCGATGCGTTGACAGCTTGGCACGCAGGGCCAATAGTCGAGGCGACGGGTACGCCACGGCGCACCGAGCCCCTTCCGGGGCGGCGCGAGATGCAAGCGAAGCCGTCCGGTTCTCGCTCCGAACGACTCCTTCACGAAGTCGATCGGGGCCTCAGACAAGCTGTGGCTCTCCGGTCTCCACGTCCTGAACGGGCTCTTCATCTTCTGGCTAGCCGTCGAGTGGGTCGAATGGACCCGGCGTGACCTCGAGCGGATGTCCATGCCTCCAGGCGATGCCAACGTCTCTTTGACTACCTGATCGAAGTCATCCTCTGGCTAGCTCCCAGCGCCCGGGCCTGGTCTGGGCCACGGCGGGGAGTCTCAAGCAGCGTACATTTTGGTGAACTGCCTGGTGAATTTCGAGAAGGAGCAGCGTGATGGCCGACACGGTGCGACGCGTCGAGTATTACTACGTGAACGTTCCAGACAAGCCCGGCGAAGGCGAGCGGATCCTGTCGGCGCTGAAGGAGAGCAAGGTGAACCTGCTTGCGTACCTCGGCTTCCCGACCGGTGGCGGCCAGTCGCAGATAGATCTGGTGCCGGAAGATCCCGCCACTTTGCGCCAGGCCGCCGAGAGCTCAGATCTGACCCTCAGCGAGGCGAAGCAGGCATTTCTCGTTCAGGGCGACGACCGCGTGGGTGCCGTGGGCGATGTGATCGCGAAGCTCGCCGAAGGGAACATCAACATCACCGCAGCGGCAGCGACGAGTGCCGGATCGGAGCGCTACGGGATGATTCTCTGGGTCGCTCCGGCCGATTACGAGCGGGCAGCTGACGCATTGGGGATCTGACCTCTCAACGAGGTCCAAACAAGCAGAGCCCGCTCGAGCGGGGCATTGAGGCGCGGCTAGTTCAGCGGAAGGTCACACGCGGTTTCGTAGGTGTTGCCCCAATCCCGCCGGCGCTACCAACCCGAATGCGTCCGACTGCCGGCAGTCGCGGGCTTCGCGGCCCGCTCAAAGCCGCGAGCGCCGTCGCGGGTTTCAGGTGCCACTCAGAGCCGCGAGCGCCGGCAGTCGCGGGCTTCGCGTCAGACGGGCGTGACCCACCGGGGGCTACCACTCTCCGTCTTCCACCCGTTCGTCGATGTCTCATAATGTGGCCGCCCGCTGAGTGAGAGAGCCTTGTTACCGGGTTCCGCCGTCGCCGGTATGTTCGCGTCCGTGGTGTGGGTCACAGCGCTGATGGTCGAGGCTCGGTACGACCTCGGCCCATCCGGTCAAAGCACGAGGCGTGGTGGTCGTTGCCGTGATGGCGGCTGTCGTCTGGGCGATCGTCAGCCTGACGGCGCGCCCCTCTGGTGACACAGCTCGGCGGACGCTGGACGAGCGCTACGCGCGGGGCGAGATCGGCGACGACGAGTACCAGCGCATGAAGGGCCAGCTTGGCTAGGGCGAGCCGACGTCCGTGATCACAAGGCGAGCACTCCTCGCCGGTCTGGCTGCCGGGGGAAGCCTGCTCGGCCTCGGCCTGCTGGGCGGCTACCTACTGCGCGATGCCCTGCGTCTGGGCCCATCTGAGGGCGGAATGATGGGCGGAGGAATGATGAGCGGCGGAATGATGGGCAGCGCAACCTCCGCTGACATGAACATGTACATGAAGCTCTTCGATCGTCACACCGAGCTTCGGCGGACGGTCAACGAGATTCCTGGCGGAGTGCGGACCACGACCGAATCCGACTCGGCGGAGTTGACGGCCTTGCTGCAGGCGCATGTCTCGAGCATGTACGGCCACGTCAATCAGGCGGCAGAAGTCACCTGCATGAGCAACAGCCTGCCGACGCTGTTTCGCAATGCCACGCGATACCGGCGGCAGCTTTCTTTGACCGCCAAGGGCGTAACAGTGACCGAAACTTCGGACGATGCGCGGCTAACCGCAGCGATTCGAGCTCATGCGGAAGAGGTGAGTGGATTCGTCCGCGACGGGATGCCGGCGATGATGCGCGGAATGATGGGAGGCTGAGCAGGGCCTATCCCTCAACGGCGAGCAGCACAGCTCCGCCGAGCGCCAACCGATAGGATGCGCTGGCTACGGGTTAGACGTGGAACCGGAGAAACGGTATAGCAATTGTCGCCCCGAATCCCGCCGGGGCTACCAGCGCTCACGCTCATATCCGCCACCGGCGGTCGCGCCCTACCACAGCTTCCTGCGGGAGCGACCGCCGGCTCTCACAGCCGATGTCCCGGACTTATCTTTGCCCGGTTCCGCCTCTGCAGAGTCCGAGCGTCCCCGGCGAGCCCTTCGGAAGGCCGTAGTATCTCCAAGAGTCGGCCGCGGTCTGCACCCTGGAGACGATCTGGCCTTGGTCCACCAGCATGTCATTCAGCCCGCTGGCCGCGCAGGCCGAGTTGGCGTGTGCAAGTGCCGCGGTGCTGTCATCCGGCTGGGCAGAACCCGGGACGCCCGGAGTGCCCGGAGGGCCGATCACCTCACCAGCGAGCGCGCTGGTCGCTCCAGCGAAGGTGAATGTCGCCGTCAACGCCATGGCGATTAGCAGTCGCCTCATGCACTTCCCTCCTTTGCGATTCGGCTAGGCGTCGGAGCGCCTCGAGCCACTGCGGGGAATCCTAATTTTTGGGCGGACGAACCGTCAATGGGCCGACTGTCCTATGACCCCTAGGCGGTGCTCATGCCGCGTGCTGGGCCATCTTGCGTCGCCAGGCGCCCGATGCGCACGTTTTGCGCCAAACGGCGCTATCAGCGGCACGGAATGCACTCGTTTTGCGCAAAACGCATGTATCGCGCTCAGGCTTCGTCGGCTGGAGTGATGTTGACAAGCATCCACGACCATCGCGTGAAGTAGGCCGTCAGCCTGCCGTGTTCGTGGAGCATGTCCGCCAGGCTGAAAGGCAGCCTGACCTGATGGCCGCCAACCTGCACCCGAAACTTGCTCTCGTGGTCACCCTCCTGCAGGATGATCGCCGTCCCGGTGACGCTGACGACCTGCCCGCTGCGAAGGTCGGCCACGATTCGGTACAGCGCCCACAAAGCGAGGGGCGCGATGACGGTGGCGATGATTCCAGGGCCGGCCATCCATCGCGTTTCGGCGGCGAACACCAACCACCAGGCGATCATCGCGAAGAACGTCATGCTCACCCATCCGAGCGTCGCGGCAGTCGCGCGGGCGCTCAGTTGGAAGCGCTGGTCTCCGCTGATCCTCCCGGCCCGGTTCGTCTCGACGGCCCGAGGATTGAGCGCTATCCGCTGCCTTTCAAGCATCTTCTCGATCTCCGTCCAGCAGTGCGTGAACCCTCATCGGTATCGCCTCTACAGGAGCTCGGATCCGCACGTTAGCTGGTAGGAAGGTATCGAGACGAATCCCTGGAGCTACCACATCCTGCATCAGGCTTGAACGCCGACAAGACCGGCTGCCCTTAAATGAGCTTGTGATCCGGACTTCGTTCACAGAGTTGATTGGCGTCGAGCACCCGATCGTTCTGGCGGGCATGGGCGGCGCCACATCGCCAGAGCTCGTTGCCGCCGTCAGCAACGCGGGCGGGCTCGGGATCCACGGTGTGACCTCCATCGAGAGCTCGGAGATCGTGTCCCAAGTCGCCGCCATTCGGAGCAAGACCCCGCGGCCGTTCGGGCTCAACTTGCTGCTGCATGGCGCCGACGAGGACCAGGTCAGGGTCGTCCTCGACGCCAAGCCGGAGATCCTCTCCACCGCCTGGCCGCGCGACAACCAGGACCTCGCTCAGCTCTTCGCACGGGCCCATGAGCGTGGACTGAAAGTGATGCACATGGTTCCGGGCGCGGCCGACGCGGCAAAGGCCGCTCATGCCGGCGCCGATGTCATCGTCGCCCAGGGCACCGACGGCGGGGGCCACATCGGCTTGATGGGCACGATCGTGGTCGTGCCGGCGGTGGTCAAAGAGGTTGCGCCCATTCCGGTGCTCGCCGCCGGTGGCATCGCCGGCGGGCGTGGCCTGGCCGCCGCACTCGCGCTCGGCGCCGCGGGCGTGTTGCTCGGGACCAGGTTCCTCGCGACCACGGAGTCGGAGCTGCACGAGAACTTCAAGCGGCTGATCGTCGAGAGCGACGGGGGCGACACCATCGTCACCGACATCGCCGACATTTTTCTCGGCGTCGAGTGGCCTGGCGCCCTCGAGCGGGTAGCGCGCAACCGGGCGGTCGAGCGGTGGCTGGGGCGGACCAACGAGCTGCGCCGACGCAGAGAGGAGCTGCTGCCCGGGATGCGCGAGGCGCGCCTCAAGGGAGACCCAGACGAGGCGATCGTCTACTTCGGGCAGTCCGCGGCGCTGGTTGACGACGTCGTGCCCGTGGCGCGGGTCATCGAGGACATGGTCGCCGAGGCCGAGGAGATCGTGGGCGAGCGACTGCCGAACCTCGTCCGATAGAGAAGATTCCAAACCCGCCGCTGCCAGCACTCGCGGGCATTGACGGGCGTCCAGACCCGCCACTGCCGGTAGTCGCGGTTTAGCGTTGGCGCATGGCTGGCGGAACTCACGTCAGCCCTCCACGACGCCGGCGCCGCCGTCGACGAGCACCAGCTGTCCGTCGTGGAGCCGAGCCGTTCCATCGCCGGTCCCAACCACGGCCGGGATGCCGTACTCCCGCGCGACCTGAGACGCATGGGAACCGACCCCGCCGGTGTCGGTGACGACTGCGGCCGCACGGGTGAACAGCGGCGTCCACGCGGGCGTCGTCACTGGCGCCACCAGGACGTCGCCGGGCTGAAGCCGCCCGAAATCGTCCAGGCTGCGGATGATCCGGGCGTGCCCGCGAGCGCGGCCGGGGCTTGCAGGCACCCCGGTTACCAACGATGGGCCGACACCTGGAACACGGACGGACTGCTCGAAACGGGCCAGAAGCATGACGAACAGCGGCGGGACCACGCCGATGGTCAGCGGCGCGGCGAGCTTGCGCTGCCGTTCCCACGTGGCACGTCGACGACCGGCCTCAGCGACCATCGACGACCGATCGCCGGCCAATGCGCCAATCAACTCGTCGTGGCTCAGGAAATAGATCTGGTCGTGCGCATCGAGGACGCCCGCGGCCACCAGGTGCGACCCGATGCGCCCAAGGGCACGCCGCATCACGGGCCAGCCGAGCGTCATGTACGAAAGCTGCTCCTCGCGCAGCGGCTGAAATCGCTGCGCTTGGGCAAGAAGGCGTTCGAAACGTGCGCGCAACCGCCGCCTATCAGCAAGCGCCGCCCGAGCCCGGCTTTCAGCTTGGCGTCGCGATGCGGCGAGCCTGTCGCGGCGACTGGCAACGGCGGCGGGCGGTTCCTGGCTGAGGTCGAGCTCGGAAAGAGTCGGATGGAACCAATCCAGGCTCACGACCGAGTGACCGCCGGTTCCAGCGTCGGCGGCATACAGACCCTGGAGCAGCTCGGCGTACGAACCTCCGACCGCTGGGTAGAGGTGCTTGCGGTAGAAGCCGGCGAGCGGAACCTCGGCCTTCCAGGCGAAGCCGGCCACAGCCGTGACCGACGTGTAGTAATCGCCTGCCTGGGTGGCGATTCGATCGATGATCTCGACCAGCTGCGCCGGCGATGCGCGGTCGACCATCTCTGTCGCCTCGGCGACCACGCGTTGATGTTTCGGCAAGACGTCGTCGCGCCACTCTTTCACAAAGAGGTCGACGCCGAAGTGCGCGAGGGGTGGGATCACCATCACCGCGCGGCGGGGCCGAAGGAAAAGGTTTGGAATCAACCGCTGCACGAGGAATCGCAAGACTTCGAGCGGTGTGCCCGGCAGCACATCCATCGAGTAGTAGTACCAACCGTTGACGACGATGTGTGCCGGCTCGGGCCACCGCATGGAGATCCATCCGCCCTGGAGCTCGTGGAGCCGCCGCTCCAACCTGGCAACCAACCAGCTCTCGAAGAGTGGCGTCACGGGGTCGCCCAGCCATTCGCCGAGACGGAAATACCGAACGTATCCACCAGGCACTGTCGGTTCCCAGCGCACTTGTTCCGGCAGTGCGGTCATCGGTCGTGACTGCAGCAGATAAAGCTCGCCCCCGGCGATCGCCCACTCGATGTCCTGAGGAGCGCCGAGATGCGCCGCAGCCCTCGCCGCGAGGTCCGCTATCGCCAGCGCTTGCGCGGCGTCGATGGCGCCCTCGGCTTGTCGCCTTTGATTCGCCGAGCCGTCGCGCACGAGCCACTCATCGGCGTCGGCCTGGCCCGAGACCAGCCTGTCGCCCAATCCACCAATCGAATTGACCACTGATTCCGCGCGGTCTCCGTTGATCGGGTTTGACGAGTACGCAACGCCCGCGCTTGTCGCCTCGACCATCCTTTGAACCAGCACTGCTACGGCGCCGGTCTTGCCGCCCGCACGATCAATTGAATAAGCGCTGACCTGGGCGCTCGTCGCGGAACCCCAACAGCGGCGGACGGCCGCCATGACGTCCTCTGATCCTTCGACGTTGAGCACGGTCTCGTACTGGCCGGCGAAAGACGCGTGGTCCAGGTCCTCGGCCAATCCCGAGGAACGCACCGCGACACGGCCGATGCCGAGGGTTGGCAGAGCGGCCTCGATGGCTCGGGCCGCTTCGGGTTCGCGCCCGAAGACGCACGCTGGAAGCACGAAGCCATCTGGCACTCGGAAGCCGGCTCGAGCGAGCTCGCCCAGCCTCGCCGCCTTGCCCCCGACTTCCTGGATCTGCGCCAGGCCGACCGCAGAGAGAGGGAGCCACGATGCGCGGGATTTCACGGCCCGACCGGCGCCGGCTGGGGAATCGGCAGCTCGGTCGGACCCTGGAACGCTCCGACCGCGGTGAAGAGCACGACCACCAGCATTCCGATCACGAGCATGACCGCGGCGATTAAGACCCACAGCCGCAGCTGGCGGGAAGGGTAGGCGCTGTGGTGGAGCGCGCTCATGAACGATCGCTCACTACGTAGCGCGGGCGCTCGTGGCGTTCAGCATCCCGACCGCGGC
>VBEK01000182.1 GCA_005889135.1 Chloroflexota bacterium | reverse complement strand
TTGGATCGGAAGTCCCGTCCTGGCCAAGGAGGAGCTTCGATGAACCGCAAACTGGGCTCGCGCTGGTTGCTTGCTGGGCTGGTGGCGTTCGCCATCGCCGCGGCGGCCTGCGGCGGCACCACGGGCAGCACCAGCACGCCGGGCAACAAGGGCAACGTCACCGTCGCCGGCTTCAACTTCCCAGAGAGCAGCATCCTCACCGAGCTTTACGCGCAGTCCCTGGAGCACAACGGCTACACGGTCACGCGCAAGCTGCGCCTCGGCACCCGCGAGGTCGTCGGGCCGGCGATCAAGAGCGGGCAGATCGACCTGTACCCGGGCTACGCCGCCACCGATCTGGAGTTCTACAACAGCGGCGCCGGCGAGGCCAGCGGCGACGTCAACGCCACCGTGCAGAAGCTCAACGCCAGGCTTCAGCCCCTCGGCATCGAGGCGCTCACGCCCGCCGCCGCAGTCGATCAGAACGCGTTCGCGGTCACCAAGGCGACCGCCGACAAGTACCACCTGACCAAGCTCTCCGACCTGGCGCCGATCGGCGGCCAGCTCGTACTGGGCGCCGGCCCGGAGTGCCCGACGCGGCCGTTCTGCAAGCCGGGTCTGGAGAAGGTCTACGGCATCCACTTCAAGGACTTCAAGGCGCTCGACACCGACGGCCCCGCCACTCGAGCGGCGTTCGCCAACGGCACGATCCAGGTCGGGCTCGTCTTCAGCAGCGACTCCGACCTCAACAAGCTCGGGCTCGTCGTGCTCGAAGACGACAAGCACCTCGAGAACGCCGACAACGTGGTGCCGATCATCCGCACCAAGGTCGCAACTGATGAGGTCAAGGGCATCCTCAACAAGATCAGCGCCAACCTGGACACGAAGACGCTGGTCACGCTGAACGGCCAGGTCGAGCTGAACCACCAGGACGCCGACGCGGTCGCCCGCGCCTTCCTGCAGCAGCACAACTACTTCGCCTAGCAGGCCGGCGGCCTAGGGCAGGCGGCTGATCCAGGCGTCGGTCGCGTACTTGGACGCGACCAGCTCGTGGGCGCGCGAGATCTCGTCCGCCGTCAGCGCGCCGGCGGCGGCGTCGAACTCGCGCATGAAGTACCCCTGCAGGTGGGCGGCGACCTCGGCGCAGGAAAGGCGTGTGAACCACGACAGTGGCGAGACGGGCTTGTCCGCGCTGCGCACGCCGCGCGCGGACACATCCTCCCGCCCGATCCGGATCACGCGAGGCAGCAGCTCGACGTCCATCGTGTGCGCGATGGTCGTGTGATGGAGGACGAACCCGCGCCGGCGGGCCTGCGCCGCGCCGGCGATCTTGCCGCGCGGAGAGATGATGTCGTTGATCTCGCGGTACGACGCGGGCACGTCGAGGTCCTTGAAGGCCGCGACCGCCCACGCGTCGAGCAGCGCGTATGACTTGCGGAAGCTGACGCCGGCGACCATCGACTCCGGAAGGTAGAGCGAGTACGTGATCGTGCCGTCGGGCTCGCACAGCATTGTGCCGCCGCCGCTCATGCGCCGCGTCACGACGAAGCCGTGGCGATGGGCGGCGTCGAGGTCGACCTCGTTGCTCACCGACTGGTGGGAGCCGATGACGAGCGCGCGCTCGACCCAGCTCCACAGGCGCAGCACCGGCGGCCTCTGTCCTGCGGTCACCTGCTCCAGCAGCACCTCGTCGAGCGCCATGTGCATGTGCGCGGGGTAAGGTCCCGGCGGAAGCACCTCCCATCGCGCCGCCCGCAACATGTCGGTCGCCAACGCTCTGCCAGTATTCCTGATTGAACATGGACCCCATTCGGGTCGTGCCCCTGTGGGCGGAGGCGGTGGCGCCGGCCGCCGCTCCCCGCCTGACATACCGCGGCGGGCCGCTGCTCGCGTCGGCGCAGGTGTTCCTGTTCTTCTGGGGCGACGCCTGGCAGCGCGACCCGCAGGCGTCGATGATGCAGCGCCTCAGTGATTTCTTCGACTACCTGGTCGCCAGCCCGTTGCTCGACCAGCTGTCCGAGTACTCGGTGCAGGATTTCCAGATCGGCCACGGAGCCCGCACCGGCGCGATCGCGGTCACGACGCCAACGCCGGCGAGCGCCACCGACGGTGAGATCCGGCGCTTCGTCCGCGACCAGATCGCATCCAACCCGGCCGTCGCGGAGCCGGCGCCCGACTCCCTGTACTTCGTGTTCCTGCCCCCGGGCGTGACGGCTGAGCTGGGGGGCGCGTCATCGTGCGTCAACTTCTGCGGCTACCACAACGAGGACCAGGGGCTGTACTACGCCGTCATGCCATATCCCGACTGCGCCGGGTGCGAGGGCGGCCTCCCCGTCTTCGACGCTCTCACCTCGACCGCGTCTCACGAGCTGTGCGAGGCCATCACCGACCCGGTGCCCGGCCAGGGGTGGTACGACGACCACAACGGCGAGATCGCGGACATCTGCGCGTGGCAGACGAAGCAATTGGGTGGATACACCGTGCAGCTGGAGTGGTCGAACGTTCGGGAGATGTGTCAGTAACGCCGGGCGCGCGCAGGGCGCACGCTAAACGATCGCGTCCAGCGACCGCCAGCCGTAGGACACCTCCTGCAGGAGCGCTGAGCCGATGGTGATGGGCTGCGTGCGCACGTAGGCGCCGCCGAGGCGCTCGTAGAACTTTCGCGCGTCAGCGTTGTCGCGCAGCACCCAGACGATCATGTCCTCCAGCCCCAGCTCGCGCAGGCCCCCGACCACGGCCTGGACGAGCCGCCGGCCGTGTCCGCGGCCCTGCGCCTCCTGAACCACGTAGATCGCGTACAGCTCACCAGAGAATCCATCCTCGCCCGCGCGCTCGCGGCCGCCTGACGCGAAGCCGACGACCTGCGGTCCGTCGGCGGCGACGTAGACGCGGCTCGAGGGTTCGACGAGGATGCGGCGCCAGCGCTCTTCGTATCCAGACTCGTCGAGCGAGTTGAGGAAGTCGTCCGGCAGCAGGCCGCGGTAGGTGGTCCGCCACGTGGCGACGTGGACCGCGGCGATGGCCGCCGCATCTTCGACCTCTGCGGGCCTGACAAGGCTGACCATCGATTCACAATCTATCGCTTAGACCGCGACACAAGAACGCGCGATAGTCGCGACTATCCGAGGCTTTGGACGCGCAACTTGCGCGTTAGTCGCGACTATCCGCGGTGTTGGACCCCTGAAACCATCGTTAGTCGCGACTATCCGCGGCCTTGGGCGCCCACCTTACGCGTTAGTTGCGACTATCCATGTTCTTGCGTCTCCAGTAGTTCGGTTAGTCGCGACTATCACAGGGTCGGGCCCGACGGCGGCGCGAGTTGGCGCGCGGTCAACGTCCCCCGCCCGGCGTAATCTGACCGCACCGGGCCATGCACGCCGCGCCCCAGCTCGAGACTGAATTCGAGTCGTTCTCTTCCGCGCGCGGCCGCGTCGCCCGCGGCGTCGGTCTCATCGCCGCCTCGGTCATCACGCTGCTGGTGACCGCGGCCCTCTACGTCCGCCCCGGTTTCGACCTGTTCGCACGGCCGGCCACCTCCGTTCCGGCGTTGAGCGGCGACTACCGCGTCGCGGCCATGGACTTCGTCAACGGGACCACCGGCTGGCTCGTGGTCGACTTCCCGTCCGGCGACTACGCGGTGATCCACACCGCCGACGCGGGCACGAGCTGGTCGCAGCAGCTCACCGCGGCCAGCGAAGGCCACGCCAAGTACTTGAAGTTCTTCGACCAGTCCGTCGGCGTGTTTGCCCTTGTGGGCACGCGGCCGGTCCTGCGCCGCACTTCAGATGGCGGCCGCACCTGGTCCTCGCTTCCCGCGCTCGATCCCGGCACGGCGGCCCTCTCGTGGTCGTTCGTCGACTCCGACCATGGCTGGCTGCTCGCTGCCCGCACCAGCCCCACAGATTCCTCACCGGCCAGGCTGCACCGCACGGACGACGGAGGCCGAACCTGGCTTGACCTCGGGCCCCCGGTGCCCGAGCCCGATCGCGCCTTCCAGGTCCACTTCTCCTACCTCACCACCGGCTGGCTGACAACGGTCAGCTCGGGGCCGTTCGCGTACAGGTCACAGGACTTCGGCGCCACCTGGTCTCGCGTTCCCCTGCCCCCGTCGGACCAGGGCTGGCCGGCCGGCGGTGAGTTCTTCGTCGCCGTGCGGCCGACGGCCGGGCAGGGGGTCGTGGCGTCGGTCGTCCACTTCGCGAGCTTCCAGGGTCGCTCCGGAGCGGGTGGCACGGTGCGTGCCTACCCGCCGCTCACAGTGCGATCGTTCGACGGCGGCCGGCTGCGAACTTACCTCTACACGACGCTGCTCGACCAGCTGGTCACGGGGCCTTTCGCCGAGGACACGCCGCCGAACCAGGCGCAGCTGGGCACGATCGACGGGGGCGGGAGCTGGTCGGTGGTGAGCCTGCCGTCCACAAAAGGCGCGGTCGGGTTCTACGACGCCGCCCACTGGTGGTGGATCGGCGACGGCCTGACCGCGGGCAGCGCGGACGGGGGTGTGACCTGGACGCAGCCCACCGACATCGGAGTCATCACGCCGCTGCCGGGTTCGCTGCAGGTCCTCGATCGCCAGCACGCATGGTTCGCCGGCGCCCCCGCAGCTCGAGCGCTGCTGGCCACGACCGAGGACGGCGGCGTGCACTGGACTTCGATGGCGCTGCCCCTGCTCGAGGATCGGCCGGGCGCGGTTCGCTAGGCCTTCACGTACGCGATCACCGCCCGCGCCTCGGCCACGACCTCGCCGCCATCCTGCTCGACCGTCGCCTCGCAGAACGCAAGCCGCCTGGTGCGGTGACGGACCGCGCCGCGCGCGAGCAGGCGGCCAGGTTTCGCGGGACGCAGGAAGTCGACCTTGAGGTCGGCGGTCACCGTCGTCTCGCCTTCGTCCGCCACGGTGAACGCGACCGAGGCCAGGCATTCGTCGGCGAGGGTCGCGATGGCGCCGCCGTGGACGATGGGCCCGCGCGAGGTCGGAAAGCCGTGGGCCTCGGCGGTCATGTTGCCCTCGAGCACCAGCTTGCCCGCGTCGAGCTCGACGATGCGGGTGCCGATGTTCGCCACCATCCCGGTGGCGGCCCACTCCTTGTACAGCTCCGGGAGCGCCCTGACGCCGTAGGGAGTCGCGGCCGTCACTCGAGCTTCCGGTGCAGCTCGATCAGCGGCGCCACCGGGCGATAGCCCATCTCTTCGTTGATGGCCAGGATCGGCGGGTTGTCGGCGTCGTTGTTGGTGCGTACCCGCGTGTGGCCGTCCTCGATCGCCTGCCCCATCGACTCGTACTTCAAGGCGCGCGCGATGCCGCGGCCGCGGACGGCGCGGGAGGTCCCGGTGAACGCGGTGGATGGAAGGCCGCGCTCGATTGGCGTGTCGAGCACCGACGTGCCCACTACGCGCTCGCCCTCGCGCGCGATCCAGAACTTGTCCTCGCGGATGGTCGGTGTGGAGAGCCAGAACTCCTTCCACTCTGCGAAGGACAGCTCGCGCCAGGGTACGGTCGTCGGAATGTCGCGCTCTGACTCGATGATCAGCTCGTAGAGCTTGCGATACTTCTCCGGGTCGTCGACGTCGCTGAGGACGCGCATCTCCACGCCCTGCCGGCGCATGCGCCGCCGAGACTGCTCGCGCGCGTCGAGGATGCGCTCCCTGCCGGCGACGAGGTCGAGCTCGGACAGGCGCATGCGCCGGTTCTCGCGGTAACCGAGCTTCTGCAGCGCCGCCAGGTCGCGCCCGAAATCCCCACGCATACGAGCCACGGCGACCTGGGCGCTCTCCTGACGCAGCCACGACTCACCGACCTCGACGAGGTGGGCGAATCCCGCGTCAGTCCAGACGTCTCCGCGCAGGCCGAGGCGGACCGTGCCGTACCGGGTCTGGTCTCCATTCCAGAGCTTGTGGGAGGCGCTCACATAGGCGATCGCGGCGCCGTCATGGACGGCGATGCGGCGCATCGCCTTCTCCAGCGCGTCGGCCATCCGCCACCAGTGGCGCAGCAGCTCGGGGTCGGGCGGCGCAAGCGGGTCGCGGAGGGCTTCCAGGTCGGCGACCATCGCTGCGTCGTCCAGCGTCGTCGGGCGAAGCTGAAGCTGATAAGCGGCCCCGGGCATGCGTTCACTAGAAGGTTAATCTCTGCGGATTGGTTTCCAGGCCCAGGGTTGGGATGCCGGGATTGAGGGGTCGACGGCCGCGGGCCGTGCATCGTCTCGCGCTTTCGCCGTCCTCCTGGGGCGTCAGCGAGAACCGCGATTGGGGACACCAGATCGACGTCGAGCGCGTCCTGTCCGAGGCGGCGGCCGTCGGCGAGGGCGCGATCACCGCGGGGCCGCCCGGATTTCTTCCCGACCGCAGCGATCACGCCCGCTCGATGCTCCGTCGCCACCGCCTCCGGGTCGTCGCCGGACAGGTGCACGCCATCCTCCACCACAACGACATCCGCGGACCGGAGCTGGCGCACATCGATGGCCACGCCCACTGGCTGGCCGCCGTCGGCGCCGAGACTCTCGTCCTGGCCGCGATCCCCGAGCGTGGAGCCGGCGCGGCGTCCGACGCGGCGCTCTCGAACGCCCAGTGGGCGCACCTGCTGCACCTGGTCGGCTCTGTCGAGCACGTATGCGCGCGGCACCGCCTCAGGCTGGCGGTGCAGCCGCGATTCGCCAGCATCATCCAGGGGCCGAAGGACATCGAGCGCCTCCTCGTCGGCTCCGAGGCGGGCGTGTGCCTCGACGTGGGCCACCTGGTCATCGCCGGCGCTGACCCGGTCGAGGTGGTCGAGCTCGCCGCAGGCCGCATACAGCATGTCCACCTCAACGACGTCGACCTCGACCTGGCACGGCGTGTGCGCGAGAGGTCACTGGGCTATCGCGAGGCGGTCTCCCGCAACCTTTACCTGCCGGTGGGCGAGGGAGGCGCGGACGTGAAGCGGGCGATCGACGCCCTGCGCGCGGCCAAGTACCGGGGCTGGTACACGCTCGAGCAGGAGACGCGACTCCCGACGCCTGACGACCGGCCGCTGGGGCGGATCAGCCGCTCCCTGGAGTACGTCCTCCCGCTACTGGGCTAGGCGATACGCGCGCCAGTCGGAGCTCTGCCGCGTCGGCCGCGGCTCGTCGAGGTCGCCGTACTGGCTCGCGGCCCATCTCTGCGTGGCTGCGGCCGCCCGCCGCCGGCTCTCCTCGTCGATCGACCAGCACGCAGACCAGATGCCTTGCTCCAGTGCGGCGAGCAGGTCGGAGATGCTCGCGGTGCCCTCGTTGCGAACGTCCTCCACCACTCGAACCGTGGCGCCGCGGGCGCGCATCTCCTCGTCGAGGTCGTCGATCCGGTTGATGCCTGGAGGACGTGAGGGGTCGCCGGCCTCGCTGAAGAAGCGCCGCCTGATCTCGGTCTGCCAATCGGCCCGCGAGTCCGCGCCACGCGAGGCGATCAGGACCCCTCCTGGCACGATCACTCGAGCCAGCTCGTCCAGCGCGTGTCTCCATTCCGGGATGAGGTGCAGGACGTGCGATGCGACGGCGGAGGCAAACGTGCCGTCCCGAAACGGCAGTCGGGTCGCGTCTGCGACAGCGATCCTTGCCGCGGGGGACTTCTCGACGAATCTGTGCAGCATTGCCAGGGATATGTCGACGCCGACGACGTCGACCCCGCGCCGCATCAACGGAAGCGCGATCCGGCCCGTACCCACGCCGATCTCGAGGCACAGGCCGCGCGGCGGCAGCTCGGCCACCAGCCGGGGCACGAGCTGGTCCATCAGGCGGTCGGGAAGGCCGCGCGTCAGGTCGTAGTACTCGGCCGCGCGGTCGAAGGAGATGGATCCGGTCAAATCGCTCGGCCGGCGCTCCTCCACCGCATGTCGCGAAGCTGCCTCTTCAACAGCTTGCCGGCGGCGTCGCGCGGCAGCTCGTCGACGAACTCGTAGGAACGCGGTTTCTTGTAGCCGGCCAGGCGCGAGGCGCAGAACGCGGCGAGCTCATCCGCGGTCGCCGTCATGGCCGGTCGCAGCTGGACGATCGCCCTCACCGACTCGCCCCACTCCTCGTCGGGCACGCCGATCACCGCCGCGTCCATCACCGCGGGGTGCGCGTGCAGGACCGCCTCGACCTCCGCAGGGTAGATGTTCACGCCGCCCGAGATGATCATGTCGACGCGGCGGTCGCAGATGAAGTAGTAGCCCTCCTCGTCGCGATAGGCGATGTCGCCGACGGAGAAAAAGCCGTCGCGCAGGCTCCCTCGGGTCGCGTCGGGCCGATTGAAGTACTCGGCCTGCCAGCTGTTGCGAACCATGAGCTCGCCAGGCTGCCCCGGCGCCGCCTCGCTCCCATCTTCGAGGACGAGCCGGATCTCCTGACCCGGAACGGCCGTCCCGCACGAGCCAGGCTTGCGCAGCTGGTCCTCGGGGCGCAGCACGGTGTTGACGCCGGTCTCGGTCGCGCCGTAGAACTCCCACAGCACCTGGCCGAACGCGGCCTGGGCGCGCTCCTTCAGTGCGAACGGGCACGGGGCCGCGCCGAGGATGAGGGCGCGCAGCGAAGAGGTGTCGCGCGGCCGCCTGTCCTGCGCGTCGACCAGGCGCTGCAAGAGGGTCGGCGCCATGAACGTGGTCGTGACCCGGTGTCGCTCGATGAGGTCGAGCGCCTCGACGGCTTCGAACTTGGGCTGCAGCACGACGCTCGCCCCGAGGACCTGGTGCAGGGCGGAGAAGAACGCGACCCCGCTGTGATACCCCGGCCCGCACACCAGGTGGACGTCGGACTGGGCGAGCTCGAAGATGGAGATGATCTGCAGGACGTTGGCGATGTCGACACCGTGCGGCCGCCACGCCCCCTTGGGGTTGCCGGTGGTGCCTGAGGTGTAGATCATCGAGGCGCCCAGGCCCTCGCCGACGGTCTCGAAGTCCTCCGACGCGGCATGCATCAAGCTCGCGTACGACAGCCAGCCACTCGGCACTTTTTCGGCGGCGGCGACGAACCGCACATCGCCGCCGACGTCGGGCGTGGCGGCGAGCATCGCCTCGACATGGTCGGGGCCCGCGGCCGCGACCCGCGCGCGCGAGTCGTTGAGCACGTACGCGATCTCCGCTCCGCGCAGGCGGTAATTGACCGGCACGATGACGAGTCCCGCGCGACGCAGCCCGTTGGCGATCTCCGCGCCCGCGATGGAGTTGAACGACATCCACGCCACGCGGTCGCCCTCTCGGCAGCCGAGGCTCGTGAAGACGTTGGCGACGCGGCTCGCCCTCCGGTTCAGCGCCCCGAAGTCGATGGCCTCTTCGCCGCAGATCACCGCCGGCTTGTCGGGCTGGGACTCGGCATGGCTGCGCAGGAAGTCCACGGCCATACCGCTGATGCTAAGGAGCCTTCGTCGGGGAGGATGTAGAGGAGGCGGTTGGCGTCGGCTTCGCGGAGCATGGCGTGCTGCCCGGCAGGCCGATCGTCGCCGCCACGGGGGCGATGCTGCCCGTGATCACGACGCGATACCGATAGCACCCGCCAAGCAACGTCCACGCATCGCTCGGCGCCCAGTGGTGATAGACGACGCCCGCGGCCAGGGGCGGGTACTTGTCGAGGATCGCCGGCGTGGCGTCGGCGATCGACTCGATGGGCGACGGCCTGGACGAGTCGAACTGCCAGAGGTAGACCTGGGTCAGGGGCCGGTTCGCCGCGGTGTCGGCCGCAGCGGGCAGCCGGGTCGCGGTCAGGAGCGCATCCACCGTCGCCTGCGGCCCCGCGGTCGCCTTCACCGCGGTGAGCGCGCGGTCGGCCAGCGGTCCGGACCACGACACGCCCACGACGCCGGCCCCGGTGAGGTACTTGGCCGAGGGCGGGCCGTCGGGCGCTCCGGCGGCGTAGATCTCGATCTCGCCGTTGACAGCGAGCGCGAGAAGCTTCGCATCGGGGCTCCACGTGAGGCCGTCCGGATGGAGCAGCTTGGAGTTGACCTTCCTGGGCGATGCCGGCGCCGGCGGAGAAGCCTTCGCGCTGGGCGACGCCGACGCCGGAGGTCCCGATGCAGACGCAGAGGCGCTGGGGGAGGCGATGGGCAGGGTGCTGTTGATCGGCTCGACCACCGCGCCCTGGTTGGGCAGCGCCACAGCCGCCAGGGTGCCGTCGGCGCTGATCGCGATCGGCCCATCGTCCGGTCCGAGCTTCAGGGGGAATGAATGCAGCACCCCCGCTTCGGCGTTGAGCCAGTACCACGCGCCCGTGGCGAAGGTGCGGACCGCGATCAGCGGCGAGTCGCCTGGGGCCATCCCCTCGGTGAAAAACGCGGCCTGGTCCGGCGGCCGGGAGATAACCCTCAATGGCGCGGAAGGCTTCGTCAGGTCGAGAGCGTCCACCTCGTAGGTCGCGCAGCAGCCTGTGGACAGCGCGAGGTAGCGCGAGTTGGCGACGACTCCGATCGGGCCTTCGCTCATGGAATCTTGCGAAGCGGCCAGCGGCTCGATCGAGCCGGCGAAGGGATCGACGCGGAAGATCCAGTTGTAGGGCACGACGCCCGCTGTGTTGCGCCGTTCCTGCGCGCGGTCGTCGTGGACCGTGAAGTAGAGGACCGGGTGGTCGACGTTCGGCGCGGGTCCCCAGACCGGGCCCATGACGCGGAACGCGCCCGGCGGTACCGGGGCCACGATCGCTGACCTGCCGGTCGCGGGGTCGAGCACGCCCACGCCGGCGTCGGCGACAAACGCGATCAGTCCCTGCGCGAGGGCGCCCTCGACCGGCGATGGCGAGCGCTGCACCGAGGCCGCCGGCGCGCTGCTGCAGGCCGTGGCGAGGGCCGCCGCGGCGATCAGAGACGCGAGCTTAGGCACGGGCCGAGAATCCTACCGCCACGTGTTACCCCAACGGTGAGTCGCCCGTTTCGGTA